>DASXMQ010000082.1:0-9336 GCA_036495625.1 Binataceae bacterium (SeqCode)
GAGCACGGCGGAGGCGGTGGCGGCGGCATGGTGCATCACGCGCCCGTGTTCAACGAAGCGAATCTGATGCCGGATGCAATGCCGATTCGCCCGGCGGCCGCGATAAACGAGGTGGTGCGATGAGACGGCGAAGCGGTGGTACCTTCGCAATCGCGGGCGCTGCGCTGGCCGGCGCCATGCTTGCGATCGCAGCTTTTGCATCCTCGGCCGCTGCGCTCGAGATCAAGCGCTCGGTGCTGCCCGACGGCGCCGTGCTGCTGGTTTCCGAGCAGCATCAGCTTCCGATGGTGACGATGACGATCGCGTTTGACGCGGGCGCACGGCGCGACGCCGAGGGCAAGGGCGGGCTCGCCGCGCTGACCGCGAGCTCGCTGACGCTCGGCACCAGGGAATTGAGCGCCACCGAGTTCAATCAGAAAGTCGATTTCATGGGCAGCTCGATCTCCGTCGGCGCGGGCGCCGACTATGCGCAGGCGAGCTTCACCTCGCTCAAGAAATACCAGGGCCAGACGCTTGCCCTGCTGGCCGCGGCGCTCACCGAACCGGCCCTTAGCGACGCCGAGATCACGCGCAAGCGGGACGAGCAGGTCGCGAGAATCAAGGCCGAGGAGGAGCAGCCGGAATACGTCGCCGGAGTCGCTTTCCATAAGGCGCTCTATGGCGACACGCCCTATGGGCATCCGGCGGGCGGCACGGCGGAGTCGGTGGCGAAACTCACGCCCGCGGACGTGCGCAACTTCTATCGCACGCACTACAAGATCGGGAGCGCGGTGATCGCGGTCGCGGGCGACGTCAACGCCGACGACGTCAAGGCCAAGCTGGAGAAGGCGTTCGACGCGATCAAGGGCACCATACCGGCGCAGGCGGAGCCTCCGGCGCCGAGCGTGCCCGCGGGAATTCATCCGACGCTGGTCGATCGCAGCGTCGTGCAAGCGACCATCATCCTGGGCTCGGGCGGTATTGCGCGCTCCAACCCGGACTACTACCGGTTGCAGGTGATGAACTACATCCTCGGCGGCGGCGGCTTCGCCTCGCGGCTGATGAAAATCGTGCGCAGCAAGAACGGGCTGGTTTACGGAATCTCGAGCGGGTTCGACGCGGGTAAATTCCCCGGTTCCTTCTCTGTCAGTACCCAAACCAAGAACAAGAGCACCAACGAGGCGCTGCGGCTCATCATCGTACAGCTGCGCGACATGCAGGAACATCCGGTATCCGACGCCGAGCTCGCCTCGGCGAAGAAATATCTCATCGGCAGCTTTCCGCTGAAGCTCGACCGTCAGGGCGCGATCGCGAGTTTCATCCTGCAGGTCGAACTCTACGGCCTCGGGCTCGACTACGCCGATCAGTATCCGAAACTAATCGCGGCAGTGACCAAGGAAGATATCCAGCGCGTGGCGCAAAAATACCTTCATCCCGACGCCCTGCTCCTGGTCGCGGTGGCTAACCAGACGGAAGCCGCGATCAACGTGCCGGATCTGAAGCGCGTCGCCGAAGGAGCGGCCCAGAGCGCGCCGCCGGAGGCGAGCGCGCCCGGCGCAACACATGCGCCACAACCGGCGCCCGGCGGCTGATCGGCCTGCGCGCGCGCGCTCTCGCGATCGAGCGGCTTTGGTGTATATTCGCCGTGCCGCGCGCAATTGCACCGTCTGCGATGGGGACTATCTGCGGGATTGATTCGGAGATCTCCATCATCATTGGAGCGACCATCGATGGCTAACGAAAGCTGGAAAATCGAGGGCGAATATTTCGAGTCCTGCAACTGCGAACTGCTTTGTCCCTGCCTCTTCAGCCAGGCCACGGTTCGACCGACCGAGGGCCATTGCGACGTGGTGCTCGCCTTCCACATCAAGCGCGGCAACTTCGGCAAGACCGATCTCTCCGGCCTCAACGCGGTCCAGGCGTTCACCACTCCCGGCCCGATGGCGCGGGGCGGCGGCACGGGCGGAGTGTACGTCGATAGCCGCGCCAGCGCCGAACAGCGCACCGCGCTCGAAGCGATCTTCTCGGGACAGGCGGGCGGACCGCCGAGCCTGCTGGCTCCGATGATCGCTCATCGGCTGCCGACCAAGTCCGCCCAAATAGAATTCAGCGCGTCGGGCGACACACGGAAGCTCAGCATCGCGGGCATCACCGAGGTCACCGTGGAGGGAGTCGCAGGACGCGACGGTACGACGGTCTGGCTCGACAACGTAACGCATCCTTATTCCGGGCGGCTGGCGGCGGCGCGCGGCATCTCGAGCCACTACAAGGATCATTCGCTCAGCTTCGACAACAGCGGGCGCAACGGCCACTTCTCGCCGATCAACTGGTCCCACGCCTGACGCGGGCTGCGCGGGCAAAGGGGTAACGCCGCTTTCAAGAATTGCGATGGCTTCCGCGGTCCCCACAACGGACGGTCGCAGGATGGCTCGAGTCCTGAGGCTGCCCGACCAACTGGCGATCTGGGGCGGTCTCGGCGCGCTATCCGCGCTCGCCTGGCTGGACCTGTGGCGGATGCCGGCCGGCGACGCCTCGATGCAGGGGATGGCGGGGATGGCGAGCATGCCCGGGATGTCGATGCCCTCGCCATGGTCGCCGCAGCAGTTGTGGCTCACCTTCCTGATGTGGACCGTGATGATGATCGCGATGATGGCGCCGAGCGCGGCGCCGATGGTCACGATGTACGCGCGCGTCGGTGAGGGCCGCGGCCTGGCGCCGCGCGCACGGGTGTGGCTCTTCGCCGGCGGCTACCTCGCGGTATGGACCGCGTTCAGCGCCGTCGCCACGCTCGCGCAGGCAGGGCTGGATCAGGCGGCGATGCTGACCGGCGCGATGCGAGTTGCGCCGCTGATGGGCGGAGTGATCCTGGCGCTTGCGGGCGCTTATCAGCTCTCGCCGCTCAAGCGCCGATGTCTCCGGCAATGCCAATCGCCGATAGGCTTCCTGATGACGCACTGGCGCGAGGGCGGCGCGGGGGCGATCGCGATGGGTCTCCGTCACGGCGCTTTTTGCGTAGGATGCTGCTGGATGTTGATGGCGCTGCTGTTTGTCGCAGGGGTAATGAACCTTTTATGGGTTGCGGTGCTGACCGGTTTCGTCTTGATCGAACGGGCCACGCGATGGGGCGAGACGCTGGCGACGGCGTCGGGCTTTGCGCTGATCGCGACCGGCCTCGCGCTCGCGGCGCTTAGCTGACGAACTTTAGATGAGGAATTCTACCTGACCGGTCTCTGTTGAAGGGTTTTCCCCGAAAGGGACGGGAGGTGGCTTCTCCTGTCAACCTTGGACAAATCTTCGCGATCGACGGCGCGCCCTACGCTTTACACGGTGGGGCATTCGACTCATCCGATCGAGCGCTTCCTCGAACTGCTCGGCGAGCATCGGATCGCCGTACTCGCCGACATCCGCTCCTTTCCGGGCTCCCGCCGATGGCCCCAGTTTGGTCAGGAGCGCCTCGCCGAGGCGCTCGGCCGCGCCGGCCTGGAATACCGATGGCTCAAGTGGCTGGGCGGACGGCGTAAGAGCACGCGCGCCGACTCGCCGCACGTGGCGTGGACGGTCGCCGCGTTCCGCTCCTACGCGGATTACGCCGAGAGCGCTGAGTTCGCCGAAGGTCTCGACGAGCTTGCGGCAATCGCCGCCGACGCGCGCACCGCGATCATGTGCTCGGAGGGGTTATGGTGGCGATGCCACCGGCGGATCGTCTCTGACCAGATGACGCTGCGAGGATGGGACGTCGAGCACATCATGCCCAACGGCAAACTGACAGCGCATCGCCTGCCCGATTTCGCCTCGGTCGTCGAAGGCAGAATCATCTACGACGGCGGCCAGCCGCCGCTGCTGAAACAGCGCTGAACCGCAGGCGCCGCCCGCTCACCTGGCGGCGGCGGGAGTCGCGGGCGCAGCGGCCGCCGTATGGCCGCCTTCCCAGGCCGCCTTGACCGTCGCATAGACGTCGAACGGATCGCACCGCCAGGGCAGCACGTGGCTCGCGCTCTTGTCGTTGAACGTTACTTTCACGTCGAGACGGCGCTCCGAGCTGCGACCCACGACAGCGAGCCCCACGCTTTGGATGTCCGCATAGTTGAAGACGCGAGAGCGCAGTCCCTTGGTCACGGTAAGGTCCTGCTTGCCGACCGTCAGCCGGCGCACCAAGCTTAGCCACCGCGCCGCGAACGCACCGAGTAGCACCAGCATCACGATTGCGCACAAGAGTTGAAACAGCGGCCGGTGTCGCATCAGGTAAGTAACCCAGCCGAGCGCGACCACCACCGGCGCCGCCGCGATCGCGATCCGCCGGGGCATTTCCCCTTCAAATGCGTGCGGCAGCGGCAACTTGGGCCAGCGATCGGACAGCATGTCCGCGACGAACTGGACCACCTCGTGGGCGTCCTCGAGGTCGTAGGGAAGGCTGACCCGAACGCGCCCCTCGGCGTCCCGGAGATCGACGCACTGGCGCGCATAACGCGGTTCAAGGCCGGCTATCTCGGCCCACGCAATCTGGCCGGGACTGGCGTAGTGGACGCCTTTTTCGTCGATCAGAACCGGCCAGTTTTTGCGTCCGCGCAGAGCCTGCAGTTCGCGCACCAGCGTCCAGGCAAGAAACGCCAATGCGGCGGCCGAGATCGCGAAGCCAAAAGCCGTCCTGTACTGACGCTCCCGCCACAGTGCGGCAACGATGATGATGAGAAAAAACGCGCTCGCGCTGATTGCGATTAACTGGTCGCGCCGCGACTCCTGCTCGACGCCAAACTCCTCTGTAGCTGCCATCTCCCGCGCCTCCCTTAGAATCTTCTGCGCGTCCCGCTACTGCGCTCCGGCGTGGCTGCTCAGGTAACCCAGGATAGTCTTGCGCTCGTCCGCGTTGAGCGGCGAAATACCGGCTTGCTTCATCCGCTCTTGCATCCGATCGACCTGCACCGCCCACATCGCAGCCGTCATCAGACTCGGATTGTACGGCTGATGACACTGTCCGCATCTTTTGACGTACAGCTGCGCCGCGTAACTGCCCTCATCCGGCATTTTGCTCTTTTGACACGACGCGAGGAAAGTGGCAGCGAAGAGCGCTGCGTTTATCAATCGAAGATATTTTGAAGTGGTTGTTGAATTTCGACGCAAGCCGCGGCCCCTCTTCCGCGCCCTCTTCATCCGCCACCGCAGAATATACCGGAAATCGTCCGAGGCTGTTCGTCAGACGGCCGATCGCGCGCCGAGAACCTGGCAGCGCAGCTCTTCTGCAAGTGTGCGGATCAATACGTGCCGGTCCGAATCCTCAAGCGCCACTTTACGTTCTGTCTCGGGTCGCATCCACACCGGCGCCGCGCGCATCGCGTCCGCTTCGACGCGCGGAAAGACATGCCAGTGAACGTGAGGTTCGATATTGCCGAGGCATTCGTAGTTGAGCTTGAGCGGCTTGGTCACAAGCGCGATCGCGCGCCCGACCGCCACAGTCTCGTCGAAGAGCGCGCGCGCCTCCTCGGGCGGCATCAGGTGAACTTCATTGACGTGGCGCTTGGCCAGCACCACGCAATAGCCGCGATAGAACTGCGCGTCTCCGAGAATCACGAACGAATGCGGCAGTTCGGCGACAAAATCGGTAAAGACGCCCGCGCGGCATCGCTCGATCAGCGAGCAGATTCCGCAGAGCCGCGCCGCAGCGCCTCCGACCGCCGCGCCCTCGCCGCTCTCATGCGGGCGCATCCGCGCCCTCCGGGGCCACCTGCACGAGCTTTATCGCCGCATGCTTCAGTACCTCGGCCACCGTGTGCAGCTTGTAGGGGCGAGCGTAGTAAACCGTGCGGATGCCGGTGTTGATGAGCACTTTCAGACAGTGGATACACGGGGTGTGAGTCACATAGATGTCGGCGTCGCGGATCGCGGCGCCGTTCTTCGCCGCCTGCGTGATCGCGTTGATTTCGGCGTGGATCGTGCGCCAGCAGTTCTGCTCAATCTCGCCGTCGGGCGTGCGCGATTCGTAGATGAGGCATCCGACCTCGGTGCAATGCGGCATCCCTGCCGGCGATCCGTTGTAGCCGGTGGCGAGGATGCTGCGGTCGCGCACGATTACCGCGCCGACCTTGGCTCGCAGACACGTCGAGCGCTCGGCCACCTGCTGGGTGATCGTCATGAAATATTGATCCCAGCTCGGCCGCTTCCCCCCGCCGCTCACCTCAGAGTCCCTTAATGCGCACGGAGGTGGGCAACTGTGGCGGTGCCGGCTGGTGATAGACCACGCTGTAGGTGTTGTCCTTGGGCTGCTGCTCCTGCGGATTCTGCGTGCCCTCGGCATACCAGGCCGGCACCGGCATGAAGGTCACGATGAACAACGCGATCGTCGCCCAGGCGAAGAGCCTGCGCCGCGGATCGAGCGGCGTATCCGCGTCCACCGTCGCGGGGTGGCCCAGACCGAGGAAAAACAGGAACACTACCCAGAAGAGCCATCCGCCCCAGTAGGCCGAGCCCATGAACAGCGGCACCGCTACGAGCAGCACGCAAGCCACGATGAACAAGCGCGCGATCGTGCGATGCCAACGCCCGAACAGCGCATAGACGACGTGGCCGCCGTCGAGCTGGCCGACCGGCAGCAGGTTGAGCGTCGTCACCAAAAGCCCGATCCATCCCGCAAACGCGATCGGATGCAGGTTGACGTTGACCGAGTTCGGATCGACGCCCAGCACCGCATACGACAGCCCCCAGAAAAGGATCGAATTGCCGAGCTGAAGCCCTCCGCCCGAGGCGTCGAGCGGCGTAACCTCGGAGAGTTTGAGTCCGATCGCCACCGCCAGCACCGCCAGCACGGCTCCGGCCCACGGCCCCGCCGCGCCGATATCGAACATCACGCGCCGCGTGCGCGCGGGTGATCGCATCCGGATAAACGCGCCGAATGTGCCGATGAAAAATATCGACGGCAGCGGCGCCGGGATGAAATACGGCGGCGTCACGTCAACGTTGTTGCGCCGCGCCACCAGGTAATGGCCCATCTCGTGCGCCATCAGGATCGCCATCAAAGGGATCGAAAACGACAGCCCCGCGAGGAGATTGCCGAGCGTCCCCGGATGCGCCAGCGACACGAACGCGCCGGCCATGTCCGCCCCGGCCATCGTCGTGGTCAGCAGCGTCAGCAGGAACAGTACGACGTGCACTCGCGTCACGCCCGCCGGCCGCGCCCGCGCAGGCGCGACCACTTCGGGTTCGTAAACGGGCGGAGCTGTGACCCGCGGGATGTCGGTTAAGACCTGCGATTCGTCGTGTGCGGTGGAATCATCCATTAGCTATATGGCGCCCATGCCTGTTCGATGCTGGATTATCCACACGGCCCATGAGGGGCTGTACGCCGCAGCGGCCGGACGGTTACTATCGCGCCCGCCCCGGCGGCAAACCGGCGCGCGGCGCTGCCGTCGCGCACGGCGATCTCCAGCAGATCGAAGCTTCCAAACGTAGCGAGAGGAACACCTTTGCGGGCGTCGCCGTACGCTCGAAGTATCTCCATCGGCGCGCCCTTCCCGATCCTAACGGAAAGCCGCATACCGGGAAAGCGCGCCTCGAAACGCGCGAGCGCCTCGCGCCCGATGTTGCTCACCAGGTTGCCGAATCCGTCAACATAGAGCACTTCGCCGCGCAGCTCGGCGACACCTTCGCGCGGTTCCGCCAGCTCGAGACGCGTAAGGCCTTGGCGTATCCGCGGTCCCAGCGCCTCGAGCCTCACGCCGCGCCATAGATGCGCCGCTGCGGGCGCGAAAATGTCGCGTCCGTGAAACGTGCCGCTGACGTTCGGGAGCCGGTAGCGCGGCGCGCGCAATTCCACCGCTCGCAGCGCCCCTGCCTCCTCCAGCGCGAGCGATAGCACGCCGTTGTCCGGCCCCACGAAGCGCGCTCCCGCGCGCGTCTCGACCTCGATCGGGAGCCGCGGCGTTCCGACCCCGGGATCGACCACCGCAAGGAAAACCGTGCGCCTGGGAAAAAACCGCCAGCTCTGCGCGAGCGCGACCGCGCCCGCCGCGACCGATTGCGCCGGCACGCCGTGCGTGATGTCGATAACTCCGGCGGCGGGCGCAATCGAGGCGATCACGCCCTTCATCGCGCCAACGTAGTGATCGCGATAGCCGAAGTCGGTGAGAATCGCGATCGGCGCGGCGGCGCGCGAGCGGATGGCCGGCCCAGGCGGCACCGTCAACCCCGGCGGCGCGGCGGCCGCGCAAGCTCCTCGCGTATCGCCGCGGCGAGCAGCGGAAACATGATCTCATGATGGCCGGTGAGCGCGATTCCGCGCGCCCCTTTGCCGCCCGCGGTCGGCCGCTCGACCACGTTGATACGCGCACGGTACTGGCGGACGAAATCCATGTCGGCGGCGCAGAACCCCTCGACCCGCCGGCCCAGGTTGCGCGCGAGGTTGAGCGCCTTCAGAAATACCTCCGGCATCACGACCGCCGAGCCCAGGTTAAGCACCACGCCGCGCCCCAGCGTCGCGACTAGCGAGACGAGCCGATGGAAGTCGGCCATCGTGGCCTTGCCGATCGCGGCGCCGTCGGCCGCCGGATGCATGTGGACGATGTCGGCGCCGACGGCGACGTGCACGGTCGCCGGCGCTCCTGCGCGAAAGGCGGCGACAAAGATGCTGGCGTCGCGATACGGCAGCCGCGCGCGGTCGATCTCCCGGCCCATCGTTTCGCCAAGCCCCCTGCCCTCATCCGCAGCCAGACGCGCCGCGCGATTGAGGAACGCGCCAGTCTCCTCGGCCATCCCGAAGCTGCCGTCGGCGAGCCCGGCGCCGACGTCTTCGGACGTGCGTCCGGCAAACGCGAGCTCGAAGTCGTGGATGATCGCCGCGCCGTTGGTGGCGATCGCGCTCAGCACGCCGTCGCGCAGCATCCCACAGATGATTGGGCTCAGGCCGACCTTGAGCGGATGCGCCCCCGTCAGCATCAGAAAAGTCCGCCCCGCGCGGCGCGCCGCCGCGACTCGTCGCGCCAGCTCGCTGAGGTCGGCGGCGGCGAGCGTCTCGGGCAGCGCGGAGAAAAACTCGCGCATCGTGGCGCCCGCCGAAAGCGCCCGCGCGAACTGGCCGCGTTCGACCTTACGCGAAAGCCGGGCCAGCGGCCGGGTGAGCGCCCGGCCCGGATCTATTGGCTTTATCGGCTTAAGCGGGGGAAGCTTCATCAGCGCCGGGGGCGGTTACAGAACGCTCTGGTGCGGCGTCCGTGGAGAATGTAAAGTTAGCCGAAGCTTCGGCCGGCTCCAAACGCGCGAACGCGGACGGCCGAGCGGATGGCGGCTCGCCAGAACCCGGAAAATACCCGGAGGATCTGGCAAATACGCGGAACAATGGGGACGGGCGCCGCGGGGGATTCAAGAAGCAAT
>DASXMQ010000083.1:0-2652 GCA_036495625.1 Binataceae bacterium (SeqCode)
GAGACTGCGCACGCCGGGCTCGAAAATCGGAATTCTGTAGGTTGACTCGGTCCGCGGGCGCAGGAATTCCTCGCCGAGCCCCTTGGTTTCGCTGCCGAAGATCAGGAAATCGCCGGGCGCGTAATCCCCTTCGAGATACGATCGCTTCGCGTGCGCCGAAAAATACTTCATGCGCGCCTGTGTTCCGGCGGATGCTTGCGTCTGATGCTCGGCAGCGGCGAATTCGTCCCATCCAGAATAGGTTCGCAGATCGACCAGCGGCCAGTAATCGAGCCCAGCGCGTTTCAGATAGCGATCTTCGAGCGAGTAGCCGAGCGGTCCGACCAGATGGAGCCGCGTATGCGTCGCCGCCGCAAGCCGCGCGATCGATCCGCTGTTCTGCGGGATCTCCGGGCGCACCAGCACGATATGAAAAAATGGCGAGGCCGGCCGCGCGCGCGGCGCGGGGTCCTTAGGGCTCAATCCGGCTTGCTCAATCTGGTTTGTCCGGCGAGCCCGCCTGTCGCAGCGGATAGCGCCGCCCGTTCATCGTGAGCGTAAAGGCGCCGCGCTCGTCGGCCTCGAAGCCTGGACTCAGATGGTAGTAAGCGTTGCGCAAGAAACGGGCGCGCGCCGCGCCGCCCTTGACCCGGCAATACAGCACGTTATCGCCGCCGACCTCGAGCGTCGCCGGGTCGAGCGATTCGCGTTCGTCGTCGTTGAGCACGATCGTAAAGCCGTCAGGCGCGTCGCCCTCGATCGCCCTGACCACGTAGGGCGTGTCCTCGACCGTGATCGGCGCGCGCTCCTCGGCGACCTGGAGATAGTAAGTGCCGTCGGGATTGCGCCGGATGCTGCGGCTGAAGAGCAGCGCGATGCGCGGGTTGTCGATCCGCTCCTCGTCGCTGTACCAGTTGCCGTCGCGGCGAAACGAAATCTTGCCCGACTCGACGGCGTAAAAGCCTGCCCGTGCCATCTCAGCGCTCCCGTCAGCGTATTCGGCTGTCCAGGATGATCGTCACCGGCCCGTCGTTGACCAGCGCCAGTTCCATGTGGGCGCCGAATCTACCTGTTTCAACCTTAACACCGCGGGCGCGCACGAGCGACAGCAAGCGCTCGTACAGCGGCTCGGCGATCTCCGGCGGCGCGGCCTTGATGAACGACGGGCGGCGTCCGCCGCTGGTGTCGGCGAGCAGCGTGAATTGCGAGATCACCAGCAACTCGCCGCCGATCGCGTCAAGCGCCAGGTTCATCTTGCCCGCCGCGTCGGCGAAAACGCGGAGCCCCAGGATACGGTCGGCGACAAATTCCGCGTCGGCCTCGGTGTCGTCGCGCGCGACGCCCAGCAGCACGGCGAAGCCGCTACCGATTCGGCCAAGACACTCGCCGCCGACGCTGACCTCGGCGCGGCTTACGCGTTGAACAACCGCTCGCATCTCGGCGTCATTGTACAGCATTTCCGGCTTTCGCCGGGTTAGAGAGGATCCGTTTGGATCACGGATGGAAAGACCGGGAATGGCAATCGCGGGATTGTGCGCGAGATTTTGGTTGAAGCCAGGCCGGGCGGGAGTCGTCCAATCTGCAGTGGCGCGCCATCGATGCGGAAGGTGCGCGCTGGTTTGCGGGCTTTGCCCCGTACTATAGTTGGAAATGCGATGATCCCGATTTTGTTGCGCCTCGGACCGATCGACCTGCTCGGCCATCCGTTCACCCTCACCATCTACAGCTACGGCCTGATGATGGCGCTCGGCTTCATCGCGGCCGACCTCGTAATCGCCGCCGATTGCCCGCGCCGCGGCCTCGACCCCGACTATGCCACCGCGGTCGTGCTGTGGAGCGCGGTCGGCGGGATCGTCGGCGCCCGCTTGTACGACGTGCTGGACAACTGGCGGCTCTACATGGCGGACCCGGTCTCGATCGTATGGTCGGGCTCGGGCTTTGTATGGTTCGGCGGCTTTATCGGCGGCGTGACCGCGGCTTGCCTTGTTGCGCGCCGATACAAAGTCTCGGTCGGTGCGACTGCCGACATGTGCGGACCCGCGCTGGCGATCGGCCAGGCGCTCGGGCGCATCGGATGCCATGTGTCGGGCGACGGTGACTGGGGTATCCCGTCGACGCTTCCGTGGGCGGTAGCCTACAAGCACGCGATCGTGGGATGGGGTCCGCAGACCGTGCTCAAGCTCGGACCGAATCATCAACTCGTATCGGGATTTTTCCCCGGCGTCCGGGTCCATCCGACGTCGCTCTACGAAACCATCCTCTACACGGGAGTATTTTTTATCCTGTGGTCGATGCGCCGGCGGGGGGGCGTGGAAGGCCGCATCTTTTACCTCTACCTGGTTCTCGTGGGAGCGTGCCGATTCATGGTGGAATTTCTGCGCATCAATCCGCGAGTGCTCTTTGGGCTTAGCGAAGCGCAGCTTATCAGCCTCGCGATGATCGTGGCCGGCCTCGTTGCGCTCTCGATGACCGGCGGCGTGTTCTCCGGATGGACGAGCGGGGAATCAGCGGCGCAGAGCACCCCGCCCGCGGCGAAAGCTGCGGCGCGCGCGTAGGCCAGCAGGGGCGAGCGCGAGGAGCACGATGAATCCCCGGGTGAGACTCCTTTCGATGATTGCCGGCGCGGCGCTGCTTGCGGGCGTCGTGCTGGGGGCGCTGACCCAGATCCGGCGC
>DASXMQ010000084.1:0-9008 GCA_036495625.1 Binataceae bacterium (SeqCode)
TGAATTGTACCCCGGCGGGAACATCCATTCGGGCCGCGCGAAATGCGCAAACGCTCCGCCGAACAGGATTCGCTTGCCCAATTCCTCGGCCCGCTCTTGCGTATCCGCGACCACGACCGGCTGCAGATAGCCGAAATTCTCAGGCCCCGCCTGGTAGCCCTCCTGCGCCGCCGCCTTGGCGTAAAAGTCCCAAAGCTCGACCGTCGGCTGCAGCCTCGTGGCCAGCGCGACGTAGGGATAGCGCTTGCGCGCGCACCAGAACGCCGTGTCGGGGCTCACGAGGCCGGGAATCCAGAATGGGGGATGCGGCCGCTGGAGCGGCAGTACCCACGGGTTCACGTTGCGGAAGTTGAAGTGCTTGCCCTCGTAGCGAAACGGGCCCGGCGTGGTCCACGCCTTGACGATGAACTCGACGCCTTCCTCGAACAGCTCGCGGTTGAGCGCCGGATTGGCATTGTTGGCGAACTGCTCCGAACCCGCGCCGCGCACCCATCCGGAAACCAGGCGGCCGCCCGAGATGAGATCGATCATCGCAAGCTCTTCGGCCAGCCGCAGCGGATTTGCGACCGTGGCGACCGGATTGCCGAGCAGGACCATCTTCAGCCGCTTGGTGGTCTTGGCGAGGATCGCGGCTTCGACGTCCATTACGGCGCCGAGGCAAAACGGCGTCCCATGATGCTCGTTGAGCATCACGCCGTCGAAACTCATCAGTTCGGCGTCGGTATAAATCTTCTCGTCGAGATATTGATTGAGCAGACTGGCTCCGTGCTCGCGCTCGAAGAAGCGATTGGGGGTGTTGAAGAAGCTGCGCAGTCCTACGATCTGATTCTCGAGCGCGTCATGCTTGGCCGGATCGACCTCGGGATCGTAGTGGTATGCCCGCTCCGTAAACCACATGAAATGCATCTTGTCTCTACCGCTCCTTTAGCGACCTTGTACGAAGGAATCGCTGTGCTTTTGGTCAGCCTTTACGTTCCTCGATTCGGAAAACCGCATACATCATATATTACCACAATCCGCAGACGGTAACGGCGACGACGCGAAAAGAACCGCCTCGGCGCATCGCGGCCGCGCCGCGTCAGCGCGCAGCGCCGTCGCGCACAATCGCCTCGATCGCGTCGGCGCCATAGCCGAGTTCCGCCAGAACCTCGCGCGTATGAGCGCCGACTTCGGCCGCCGCCGTGGGTTTTCGTTTCTCGACGCCGGAGACGAAAAGCGGGCTGTTCACCGTCTCGATCGCGCCCACCCCGGGATAGTCCATCTTGATGAACGCCTGAGCGGCACGCATCTGCCGATCCTCCACCACCTCGTCGAGCTTGGGTATCGGCGCCCACTTGATGTCATTGCGCTTGAAGATGGCTCGCCACTCCGCGAGATCGCGCGACTCGAACTCGGACTGCAGAATGGCATGCAGCGCAGCGGCGTTGCGGTCGCGATCGGCGTTGGTCGCGAACAATTCTCCGCTCGCGAGTTCCGGCTGGCCAAAGGCGCGGCAAAGGCGCGGAAACTCGTTGTCGGGATCGATCAGAACGAGAAGAAAGAGGTTGCCGTCGCGGCTGATATACGCTGCGGTGAGCGGGTTCGGCGGATGCTTGCCCTCGCCGCGTTCCGGAAATTTCGCTTTCAGGAGCTTGGCTTGCAGGTCGCACGCATTGGCCCATGCGCCGCTCGCTATAAGCGAGGTGCTGACCCGCGATCCGTGTCCGGTGCGCTCGCGCCGATAGAGCCCCAGCATGATCGCCCCGAAGAGCGACATCGCGGTCGGATGGTCGCCCATCCCGGGCCGCGGTCCGCTGGGCGAGCCGTCGATCCCCGTAACCGTCATCATCAGGCCCGAACGCGCCCAGTAGGCGAGCGCGTCGAACGCCGGGTCATCCGCGTCCTCGCCGGCGTCGCCGTAGCCAGTGAGATGCGCATAGATGAGACGCTCGTTTACCGCCGAGAGATCTTCCCAAGTCAGACGGAATTTCTCGAGCAGCGTTCGCTGGTAATTCGTGAGGAATACATCGGCGGTGCCCACGAGGCGAAGCAGGGCCTCGCGCCCTTCGGGCCGCCCGAGATCCAGCGCGACGCTTTTTTTGTTGCGGCTGGTGAGCACCCAGCACCAGTCCAGGTCGGACTTGGCCGTACCGGGGAGTTTGGAAAAGAGGCGCCACAAATCGCCGCCGCCGGGTCGCTCGATCTTTATCACTTCGGCGCCGAAATCCGACATGATGGTCGCGGCGGCGGGCCCGGCGACGTAGGTGCCGCAGTCGATCACGCGAAGTCCCGCGAGCAGACCGCCGTCATTCGTTCCGTGTCCGTTGCTCATGTCGCCCATGTCATTGCGCTCCATGGAAAATGGAGATTGAGACCCGCAGGCCCGAGTCTGGCTCTAGTATAGAGAGTCAAGCGTCGCAAGAGCGGAGCGTCCAACTCAGCGGAACTCGACGCGGAGCTCGCGATAATCGCGCGACCCGAGGTTAGTCAGCTCGCGCTCGCATCCGCCCGGCTGCCACATCACGGCGCTGGAGGCGAGTTCGACTTCCTGCAGGCGCTCTCGGCCGTCGCGCACTTCGCGCTGTCGCACCCTGCCGCCTTCGATCACGAAGATCGCGGCGTCGCGCGGACAGGCGCGCGGCCCGGCTTTTCCGCCCGGCGCAAGCGTCAATTCCAGCGTCCGGATTCGGCTGTTCTCGAGCAGCATCGCCTCCCCCCGCTCCGGCGAGCGGCCGACCGCAGCCTCGGTCAAAGCGAAGGTCGGACTGGCGACACCGGCGGGGAGTGGACGAAGAATCTCGAACACCGCTTCGCGAAAGCGGCCCGCACGGCCGACGTTACGCGCGCTTTCCGCGCCGCCCGCCGGTACGTAGGAAATCGCCCGCGCGCCGACCTCCAGCTCGTAGGTGGTTTGCCCGGGAAACCGGTTCGAGGTCATACCGGGCGACTCCACCGCGATCCTGCCACCTTCGACAATGTACAAAACGTAGTCACGGGTGTGGCGATGCAGTTCGCAAATCTCGCCGGGCGCGAGATCCATCTCCCACACGCGCACGTGCTCGTTCTCCAGCCGCAGATGGGTCGCGACCGGCCCGTATTTCGTCTGCTCAGCCATCGATACTTCCCGCCGAATTTGCCGCCGAATTTGCCGCCCGATCCGGCGACGCGTCCGACCTTACTTATGATGCACTTTGCTCGCGCGATTCAAACGCAAGAGTGTCGCGGCAGACTACGACGGCGGCGGATGCTGCTTCACCCACGCATCGACCTCCGGGATGCGGTGCATGCGGAAATCCGCCGCCTCCAGTATCTCTTCCTCGGCGCGCGCCGCCGCGATTCGTCCGCCCGCGGTCTCGTGCGTGGGCGCGAAATTCGCGAGCTCGTCGGCATGCGCGCGGTCGGCAAAGTTGGTCATCAGCGCGGCCATGAAAAACGCGCGAAAGGTGGGACCGCGCCGCGCGGCCAGCGCTTCGAAGTTGGCCTTGACGAACGCGAGCGCGAGGTCAGGATGCTCGCCCGCCGCCACCGTGAGGATCATCCCGTTGGCCAGGTCCGACGGGACCTCGTCGGTGAGCGTGATCGCCAGCGCATCCTTGGCAAGCTCGGGATTGACCGCCGAAGCGAGCGCGATGTAGTAGCGGACGCGCTCTTCCGTGCCGGTCGCTTTGCGGCCGAGCGCTCTCAGCTCATCGTAGGTCGCGCGATCGGCTCCGCGGCCGGCGAGGAAGATCACCGGGCCGCGCAGATTCACGTCGAGCGATTGCGGGTTCTTCACGAACGCCGCGAATCTCCGCTTGGCTTCGGACAGCACCGCGCCATCGCCCAACGCGCCCAATTCTCCGATCAACCTCGCGCGCAGGATCGTATCGTCTTCGGACTCGCCCGCCGCGCGATCCCATCCGAGCCGCGCAAACAGCGGCCGCAGATGCGCTCGTGCATAGGCCTGAAACGCGGGCCTGCCTGGCAAGCCGCGTTCGAGATCGTCGATACGGCCGATCGCGCCGGTCACTCGCTCCCACACCGCGCGGCTCCGATCATCCGCTACCGCGTTGACCAGTCCGAAGTAACTCGCCGCCGTCGCGCGGCCGGCCTCGAGCAGCGCCCAACTGTCGGCGAGCATGCTCACGCGGTCGGCCGGATCCATCTTCTCGATCGATTTCGCGAGCGCGGCTTCGGTGGCGGGATCGTATAGGGTCCGATAATAACCGACGTCTCCGAAATTCAGTTTGATCGCTTCGCCGCATGGCCCGGCTGCAACCGCCATCGTCCTTGCCCGCATCAGGACGGCTCCGCTCGGCTCCTTCGCGCCCGGCAGTCCGAATACGATCGGGATCTCCCAGAGCTGCGCGCGCGCCTTGATTGGGCGGCGGATGAAAAAGCGTTCCTGTTCGAGCGCGAGCCGCCGCTGGCCGCCCGCGCAACTGGCGTTGCTCACGACGAGCGGCACGCCCGGCTGCTCGGTGTAGGTTGTTGCGATCGCGGCGACCTGCTTGCCCGAGGCACGCGACAGCGCGAGCCACAGATCCGCCGTGGTCGCGTTGCTATAGGCATGCGCGGCCATGTAGTGCCGGATGCCGTCGCGGAATTTGTCCGCGCCGAGGTAGTTCTCAAGCTCGCGCAGGAACGCCTGGCTCTTGCTGTAGGTGATGCTGTCGAAGACCGATTCCGCCTCGCTCTCGTCGGCGACCGGCTGCTGAATCGGATGCGCCGTGCTGCGCGCGTCCACGTCCATCGCGATCTGCTTGGCGCTGCCACTGTTGAGCCAGGTTTGCCACTCCGGATGGAGCCTGTCGATGGCCTTGTTCTGCATCCAGCTCGCGAAGCCCTCGTTGAGCCACAGATCGTTCCACCAGGCCATCGTGACCAAATCGCCGAACCACTGATGCGCCATCTCGTGCGCGAGCACGCCGAAGATGCTACGGCGAAGCGCGTCGGGGCTCGAGGCAGGATCGAACAGAAGAATGCTTTCGTTGAAGACGATGCCGCCCCAGTTCTCCATCGCGCCGCCGACGCTGCCGGGGACCGCAATAAGGTCGAGCTTGGGCAGCGGATATTTGACCCCGAAGTAATCGTTGTAATAGCCGAGGATATCGATCGCACTCTTGAGCGCGTAGCGCCCCTGCTCCCGTTTGCCCGCAGTCGTGACCACGCCCACCGTGACTCCGTTGGCGTCGCCGGTCAGCCGTTCGAGATCGCCCGCCACCAGCACGAAGAGGTAGGTTGACATCCTGTGCGTCGCGCCGAACGAGACGCGCTTCAACCCGCCGCCGGCCGGCTCCTCGTGCGCGATCGGCATGTTGGAGACGGCGAGCGCGTTTTGCGCCACGGTCACCGATGGCTCGAAGCTCGCCTTGAAGGCGGGCTCGTCCCAGCATGGGAAGACGCGCCGGGCGTCGGCCGGCTCGAGTTCGGTCGCGATCATCCGGTTTTGCCCGTGTGCGGTCGGATAATCGACCGAAAAAAGGCCGCGGCCGAAACGGTTGATATGGCCGGTGAATGCGATGGCGAGCTTGTGCGGTCCGATCGCCAGCTTGCGCGGAAAGAGCAACGTCACGGTTTGCCTCTTGGGATCGGGCGTAATCGCCGCCACCTGCCCAGGCTCGCCCTGGAGCGCGGCCGAGCGCAGAACCATGTCAACCGCATTGAGGACCACGCGATCCGTCGCCGCAAGGACCTTAATATCGACGACCTCAGAACCGGGAACCGCGCGGGTGGCCAGATCGGGCCTGAGATCGATCGCGTAGTGCGTCGGCACGACGTTTTTGGGCAACCGGCCGGGCGTCGTCGCGAAGGAGTAAACCGATTCGGCGCGCGCGCCGCCGCTGGCCATCAGCACCGTGACGATCGCCGCGACGACCGCGAGCGCGCCAATCCTGATTGCTCGAAGCACGAGTGAACTCCGCTCTGGCATGAGGCTGCGAACGAGAATATCCGAGCGCATTCGCCGGATACATCGCAAGAGCATCTCGGCGAAGCTTCGCTGCTTGGGGGTGCCGACGGGAATCTCGCGATGCAGCCCGCGACATGCATTGAAAGGGATGCGGCCGCGCGCCGGATGCGCGAGGAGTCGAGCAAAACATCACAATTTTGCGTCAGTTTTGCGGCCGTCTGCAGCGGCATCATGCTTGCTCCTAATCCGTCTGCAAGAAGAATAATCTTGGGCGGGGCAACGGCGCGCGTCGCGGGACGCCCCAAGGCGCGCTTCAAGCTATGGGCTTTCTAATCGCAGCAATCATCATCTTCGCCGTGATCCAGCGAAACAGATACCGGCGGCTTGGCACCGGAAAGTGCGACAAATGGTCGCGCCGATGGGACCGGATGCAATCGCGCGCGGACGCGACGGTCAAGGGGGGCCGCCCCGGAAACGACAAGTGGGAGAAGTGGAGCCGCCACTGGCAGGACTGGGAGCGGTGGGCTGCGGACGCACGCCATCAGGCCGCAGACGTCGGACAGAAAGTCGCGGACACGATCGAGATGGCCGAGACAAAACTGCGCCGCGAGGCCGAGAGGCTCCGCGGCGGCGCATCCGGGGCCGCCGGCGCGTCCGGGTCCAGCAGCGCGACGGCAGCCGCGCAATCGCGCCCGACCCAGGCGGCGTCGGGTTCGGATCGCGAGCCGCAACGCGACAGCGACGAGGAGCGCAAGGCCTACGAACGCGCCCGCCGGCGCGCCGCGCGCGAGGCCGGCTTTTACGTTCACCTGATGTGGTACGGGATCGTCATCGGATCGCTTCTGGTCCTGAATCTTGTCGTCAGCCCCGGGTTCGAATGGTGGGTCTTCCCGGCGCTCGGATGGGGTATTGGGCTCGCGAGCCACTTTGGCGCCGTCTACGGATGGCGCTGGATTCACGAGCGCGTGTTCGAGCCCGCCGTCCAGCGCGAGGTGCAGCGCGAGGTCACTCGCGAGAAGGAAGTCTTGCGTACCGAAAAGCAGGCCTCGCTCGACGAGCTTACCGCGACCTTCGCCCATGAGATCCGCAATCCGATCGCCGCCGCAAAGAGCCTCGTTCAGCAGATGGGCGAGGATCCGACTTCGAACGAGAACGTCGAGTACGCGAAGGTCGCGCTCGATGAACTCGAGCGGGTCGAGCGCAGCGTCTCCCATCTGCTCAAGTACGCCAAGGAGACCGACTACAGCTTTGAAAACGTCGGGCTGGCCTCCGTGCTCGACACCGCGCTCACCGAGATGCGCGCCAAGCTGGAGGCGAACCACGTCAGCGTGTCGCGCAGCTATATCGGAGGGCCGACCGTCCGCGCCGACGCCGACAAGCTGCGCCAGGTCTTCACCAACGTGATCGACAACGCGATCGACGCGATGGAATTGAACCCGGGCGAGCGCCGGCTCGAATTCGGAATCGTGAGCCCGCATCCGGGCGCAGCCACCGTGGTAATTCGCGACAACGGATGCGGAATCGCGGAGGACCGGCTCGCAAAGATCTTCAATCCGTTCTACACCACCAAAAACAATGGCACCGGACTCGGAATGGGTATCGCGAAGAAGGTGATGGACGCCCATAGCGGCCGAATCGAGGTCCAGAGCAAACCCGGTATAGGCACCGAGTTCCGGCTCTCGATTCCGCTCGCCGACGCGGTGCGCGCCCGCGATCAAGCGGGCGTCGCCGGCCCGCAGGATGAAGACGAACGGAGTCAATCCGATCGGGACGGCGATGGGCGCATCGCACCGGCCGCCAGCGTATCGCAGGCGCCCGCGGATTCGAACCCGCAACAGACGGGAGCCGGGGAGCGGCGATGACGGGTCGGCTCCTGGTCGTCGACGACGAACGCGGCATCCTGGTCGCGCTCAAGGGGCTCTTCAGCAAGGAGGGCTACGAAGTCGAAACCGCAGAGTCGGGCGAGGAGGCGCTGGCCAGGGTCAAGGCCGGGCCGTTCGACGTGATAATCACCGACCTCAGCCTGCAGGGGATGAGCGGACTCGACCTGATGCGCAATATGCGCCAGCTCGATCCCGGATGCGCGGTGCTGATGATCACGGCATACGGAACGCAGCGCATCGCGGTCGAAGCGATGAAGGCCGGCGCGGAAGATTACCTGCCCAAACCGTTCGACAACGACGAGCTGCGCATCAAAGTCCGCAACGTGATGGAGAAGCAGCTGCTCCGGCGCGCCTATAACCGGCTGGTCGAGCAGGTGAATCTCGAGAGCGGACGCTTTGCCGGCATGATCGGCCAGTCGCCCGCGATGACGCGGGTGTTCGAGACGATCGAAAAGGTCGCGCCGACCGACGTCACCGTCCTGGTCCGCGGCGAGTCCGGCACCGGCAAGGAACTGGTCGCGCGCGCGATCCACAACCGCAGCCCGCGCGCGAGCGGGCCGTTCGTGCCGGTCAATTGCGCTGCGTTCGCCCGCGAACTGGTCGAAAGCGAACTCTTCGGCCATGAAAAGGGCGCGTTTACCGGTGCGATCGCGCGGCGCGAGGGCAAGTTCGAGGCGGCCGAGGGCGGCACGCTGTTCCTCGACGAAATCGGCGACATGAGCCTCGAGACCCAGGCCAAGCTCCTGCGCGTTATCCAGGAAAAGCGCTTCGAGCGGATCGGCGGCAACCAGCCGCTCGTCGCCGATGTCCGCATCGTCGCGGCCACCAACCAGAACCTCGAAGCGATGGCCGCCGACGGGCGTTTTCGCGAGGACCTCTACTACCGGATCAAGGTGGTCGAAGTGCGTATTGCGCCGCTGCGCGAGCGGCGCGCCGATATCGCGCCGATGGCGCTGCACTTTCTCGACGAAGCGTGCAAACAGTTCGGCACGCCGCGCAAAACGCTCACTCCCGAAGCGATGAGGGCCTGCGTCGAAAACCCCTGGCGCGGCAACGTGCGCTCGCTCAAGGCGGCGATCGAGCAGGCGGTGATCCTGTCCGCGGGTGACGAGATCACGCCGGCCGAACTGCTCGGCGCCGCCGCGGACGACGGCGCCTCTTCCGCCCCTGGCGGAGGCGCCGACAGCGCAGCGGCGTCCGCCGCAGATACCGGCGCCGCCGCCGAAGCGCCGGCGGCGGGCGGCGGCGCCGGCGAG
>DASXMQ010000085.1:0-6875 GCA_036495625.1 Binataceae bacterium (SeqCode)
CGTTGCCCTCGCCTTCAGGAATGCCCGTCTTTGCCACCTAGGATTTTTATAAAAACTCCGGAGGGCGTCAGGCAGGGCTCGCAGCGTCTGCGGCGTAATTTTTTGCGATTTTTTGAAATGAGACGGTCTGGCTTACGGCGCTAGTTTCACCGGTTGACGGCCGCTAATTAAGAAGCTTTTTCACCTCCGACCTGGTTCGCGGAAAATTCCATTCCGCAGCTTCGGCAGATGAACCAATCGAGTTTTCGCAACGTGCCGAGGTAGTGCAAAATGCCGCCGCACAGTTTGCACAACTTCATTCGTCAGCCTCAGTTCTTTGTGCGGCGTGGCGGGCCCGTAAGCACTGACGATTCGATTCCTGGGGATGGGCGTTCATCGCGCTAGCGGGACCCGTCAGCCGCAGCTTTACCGTCTCACATATCCGTCAGGGTCTGCTCGCAGCGAGTAGCCTACATTTGAGCTTGGACCGCAACCGAGTGACCGGAGCGTTTTCACGGCCAGTCTCTTACTGACGGGCTTGAGTGCCGCGGCGTCTATCTTTCTCATTGCGCACGGAAATGGCCCTTTTTGGCCCCTACAGATTTTTATAAAAAATCCTGAGGGCATCGAGCGAGGTTGGGAGCGCCGCGGCGGTCGAGGCTTAGAAGGGGCGTTTCCGTCGCGAAATGTTGGAGTTCTTTATCGCGGACCAAAATTTTGTTAGCTATACTCGGCGTCTATCGATGAGCGTGGGGAGGCGGGAGCATGTTCGATATAGCGATCCTCATCGAACCGCACGAAGAACGTGTCCTTCGAAAACTACACAAAGAATCACAACGTGCGCGCCTCACGCGCAATCCGAGGTTGATTCGGTTGCGTCCGGGATTCGATCCGCACGCGATGCTCGACCGTCTGATTGCGAAGATCGACGAATCGAAGAAGTACCCGTAAGGTCTCCTCAGTCCTCGTACCGCGTTCCGCGTAGCAGATCACGCCCGAGGCTTAATGCTTCGCGCTTGAGCTCAAGGTCGTGAGAAGTCGCCACGTTGCGCGCGCCGACAATTTGGCGGCCGTCGAGAAAATCCGGTCCATCATCGTACGCGAGCGCGGCGGCGAGTGGCGCGGTTTCAAGCCTGCCACCTAAGCCAGAGGCGACAGAAAAATCGAAGGGGTGGTGTCAGGAACGGTCCGCGATAATGAAAATCGTCGACGACGTGACGCCCGGGCGCCGGAGATCCACCATTTCATGGCGGGCGTCGCCGCCGAAGCCGCGTCGGAGTATCCTCGTCGCGATGGACTGGCAGGCCACAATCGAGGAGCGCGGGGCGGTAATCACCTTCCGCGGCCTCACCAGCCAGAGTTCTCCCTCGGCGCCTCTCGGCGCGCTCCCATTCTAACGTCCAACCATCGCGCACAAGCCGCAGTTGCGGCGTTTGCGGGGACTATTTAATTGCGAGGGAGGCGACGATCGCCCCCGCGGAAAGCGCCATCACCAGCCAGAACAGGATGTGAGGCTTTTTGGCGGGCGGATGCTCGCCGGGAGTGCTCGCAGGCGCAGCGGCAGACTTCTTGTGCGCGCTCGCCATTGCGACCGTCAGGGCGGCCCGCAATTGATCCGGATCGATCGTTGCCGGTTGGCCGCGGGCGAGCGACCTCAGCAGCGATTCCGATTCGGTCGCCTGCCCCGATTGCGATCCGTATTTCAGATTGTATTCGTAGAGTTTCTGATAAGCCGTCTGGTCTGACGGATTGGCGTAAGTCGGGTCATGTCCGGTTGGATCTTGCCCGACTGGATCTTGTCCCGGCGGATTCTGCTCAGACCGTTCGGCCATATCCGATCCGCCCTCCGGCAGAGTCAATCCTAGCACGCGAACCAAGTTCGTGCCGGCGGCCCCTCGGAGCATCGCTTCAATAACCGCAGCCGCTGCGTCAGGATTTGTCTCCGTCGCTTCGGTC
This sequence comes from Binataceae bacterium (SeqCode), assembly GCA_036495625.1. Lineage (GTDB taxonomy): Bacteria > Desulfobacterota > Binatia > Binatales > Binataceae > JAKAVN01. The sequence continues at coordinate 1,936 of DASXMQ010000085.1, forward strand.
ACGACCTTTGCCGCGGCGCTTCTTTTGGCGCGGATTTCGGCCGGGGACTCGGCTGGAGCGCCGGACGGATCGCCCAGCAGCGCTTGCAGGCGCACGATCCGGTCGTGAATCGGCGGATGGCTGGAAAGGGCCTGCTGGAAAGGGTTTTGCGGCATATGTTTAACCACGTAAGCCGCGACTTCAGCGTCGCGCTGCTGCTTGGTCTTGTCCTGTTGCGCTCCGATCCGTGCGACTTCGTCGAGGCACTCACTCCAGCTCGAGCCTCCGCATTCGAATGGGTCGACGATAAAGAGCGGGGCCACGCCGCGAAGCGACGCCTTAAGCGGCGATTCGATTCGCGCGATATGTTCGAGCGCGCGGATGAGCGCGGAAGGATTGCGGGTGAACTCGACCGAAGATGCGTCGGCCAGATATTCGCGCTCGCGTGATAGGGAAATCGCGGCAACTTTGGAAAAAATCCATCCGATTGTGCTCAGGATGAACACTGGAATTGCGACCAGACCGAGGCCGGGTACAGCCGCGATCGTGCCGAAACCAGTCGCGCGGCCCCCACGCTGGCTGGCGACGCCTCGGATGAAGAACCCCGAGAGCAGTCCGAAGCCGCCGACCATAACCGCGGCCATCTGGGTGATGCGGGTGTCGTGGCCGCGGATGTGCGCCATCTCATGGGCAATCACACCCTGGAGTTCCTCGCGGTCGAGCTGATCGACCAGCCCCCGCGTCACGCAAATGGTCGAATGATCGATATCGCGGCCGGTCGCGAAGGCGTTCGGCGCCGGGTCTTCCATCAAGCATACCCGCGGCACGGGAATATGCGCCGCCAACGCCATCTCGTTCACCACGTCCACTACCGCCTGCTCCTTAACCGAGCTGGGTGCGAGCTCAAAGCCATGCACCGCGCCGATAATGACTGAGGAGCCGCGATAGTAAGCCCACAGCGCCTGCGCCGAAGCGAACACGACCGCCGTCATCGTCAGCCATGGAACGCCGGTCAGTTGATGATTGGCTACACGGACAGTGTGAAAAATCAGATCGAGGGCGCAGCCGCAGACGGCATAGATAAGGATAAAAATCGCCACCAGCTCGACGGTCTTGCGCCGGTTGGCTCGTTCGAGGTTCCAGAAAGTGTCGCGCCCTTCCCCCATCGGCTCGCTCCGCTGAAGCGTATTACTCAATCGAGGGCGCGGCTAGATAGGGCGCTAGGAAGGAAAAACCGGCCGGCCTCGGCACGGTCTAGCCGCCCCAGCCGTACCATCGCACCTGCCAGGTGAAGAACGCGACCAGGGCGATCGAAAGCAAGATCAGTATCTTGCTCAACTGATCGAGCCTGCGCGGCGCGCCGAGCGCGATCAGCGTCAGCAGAAAGGGATAGACCTGCACGTAGTAGCGCGGGCCCAGTTGCGCGAAGCCGCTCGCGTAAACCAGCAGGCTCGGGCCGCTGCTGAGCGCCGCCGCCGCGAGGAGCAGCGCGGGAAGCGGCTTAAGAAAGCTCGGCCTCAGCGCCAGCACGAAAGCCGGACTCGTCAGGATGAGCGCCTGTCCCATGAACTCGGGATGAATCCACGGAAACTTGTCGCTGTAGCTCGGCGCCATGAAGAGCAGCGTGTAAAGGTTGAAAGGCAGGTCGCGCAGGGCGAACGGACCGCCCGGCCGGGCGAAGCGGTAGCGGTCCTGCGCATACCACAGCCAGAGCGCGATATCGTTGGGCGTTCCGAAGCGGACCTCGTTGTACGCGACATAGAGCAGCGCCGCTCCGGCGAACCCTGGCAGTATCCACAGAAGCTCGCGCATCCGCCGCCCGCGCGCCGCGAGCATCAGCGCGTACATCGGCCACGCCATCACCAGGTCGTAGCGCGCGAGCGCGGCCAGCGCCGCCAGAACGCCAACGGCCCACGGCCGCGCCTTGCCGAATACCTCGCCCAACGCCGCCAGCGTGAACGGCACCGAAGCGACCAGCGCGAAGTTCCACGAACCGCCGAGCGTCGATTCGAACCAGAAGGTCGTGCCAACGCCAAAGAACAGCACGAGCCATACTCGCGCCGCGAGCGCGACGCCGATATTTCCCATCAGCCGCCACCAGAGCGCGGTCGAGATCGCGCCCAGCACCACCGCCATCGCGGTCTGGTTGGCCGCTTCGCCCCAAATCGCCGCGGCCGGGAGCATCAGGATCCCCGAAAGCAGCGGGTGCACGATGTAGCTGCGGCCGCCGACGACGACGTGCTCCATATAGCCCGGCGCGTCCACCCACGTGTGACCGTGCAGCAACGCCACTGCCAGGCGCACGTGTTCGTTGTATGGCGTGGGCGGCGAAATCGTCACCGCGTAAAAAGCGAGGAACGTCACGCCCACGCCGAACGCGCACCATTCGTCGGCCGCGAGCAGACGATCGAACACGCTCGAGCGGCCCGCGGCGGCGCCTCGCCCTGGGGCCACAAGCTCTGCGGCCAGAGCGCCAAGTGCGAGCGCGAGAGCGATTATTACCAGCGCGCCCGGCGATTCGTGCTTGAGCCACGGGACGAGCAGGATGTCGGCGAGCGCGATCAGCGCAGCCGCGGCGAAGAACCAACGCGCCGCGTTCGGCACGCCCGCCGCCTGAGTATCGACCGCGGGGGTCGGCGAGTCCTCGAGAGGACCGACCGAGAGCGCATCCATCCGTTCCATGCCGCGCGGCTCGTCCATCATGCCCTCGCAAAGCCGCCGTGTCCGCCGGGATTCATTTCCGCAGATCGGCAAGAAACTCGAGTATCGCGCGATTGACCTCTGCGGGCTTCTCCTGCTGCGTCCAATGGCCCGAGCCTTCGATAAGTACGGTCTTGCGCAGGTTGGGCACCCACGCCTGCATCCCGTTCGCCATCTCGGGGCGCAGCACGATATCCAGTTCCGCGGTGATCATCAGCGCGGGCTGGCCTACCTGCGCGGGCAGGCCGGCCGCTTCCTCCCAGTTGCGATCGATGTTGCGGTACCAATTGAGCGGTTTGCCAAAGCCGGTTTTTTCGAAAGCGCGGACGAAGACCTCGAAATCCTCGTCGCCGAGAAACCTGCCGTGCGGGAGATCCGGCAGATGGTCTAGCAGGCCGCCGCCGGCCGCTCCCAGTACTCCTGAGGGCAGCTTGCGCAGCTCGGCGAACGCCGCGCCCTTGGCCAGTTCGCCGCCCTGGTAGAAGGAGCGCAGGCTGCGGCGGACGTCGCGGCCGAGTTCTTCCTCGGCCACGCCCGGTTCCTGGAAATAGACCATGTAGTTGAAATTGTCGCCCGCCATCGCGCGGATCAGATCCATCGGTTTGATCGGAGTGTGCGGAAAGAAGGGCGTATTGAGCGCGATTACGCGCTCGATTCGCGCGGGCGCCATCAGCGCCGCGTTCCACGCGACCGCGCCGCCCCAGTCATGGCCGACGACGACGCACTTTTCGATCCCCATGGCGTCGAGCATCCCGACCAGGTCGGCGACGATCTCGCGCTGCGTGTACACCTCGATCGCGTCGGGACCGCCGGTGTCGCCGTAGCCGCGCTGGTCGGGCGCGATCGCGCGCAGACCGGCGCTCGCGAGCGCGCGCATCTGATGGCGCCACGAGTACCACAGCTCCGGAAACCCGTGGCACATCACGACCGGATAGCCCGCTCCGGCCTCGGCGACGTGCATCCGGAGCCCGTTGGCGGAGACGAAGCGATGGGTGATCTCGCTCATGGGCGTAACCTCGCAAAACGCGTGACGCTCGCTTTCAAGCGGGCACCGGGCGCTTTCCAAGGCTAGCACGCGGACCATCCCGCGGCATCGCCGGCTTTGACTTATCCGCGGCAGGTGATCGACGATGGGCGGGCCTCAGCCCCGGGCGGGGCAAATTCACGACCACCGAGGACAAGCCGATGGCGTTTACGGTGCAGCCGGAGAGCTTCCGCTTCGAGAACGAATTCCGCGGCGGCGTCCAGGGCAAGCGCGTGCTGATAACCGGCGCGGGCAAGGACGGCGGGCTTGGCCAGGCCTTCGGACTGGCGGCCGGTCTGAATGGGGCCGCCAGTGTGGGCGTGCATTTCCATAGCAGCTATTCCGACGGTTTCGACCTGGTCAATGCGCTGCGCGACCTTGGCGTCAACGCATTTCCGGTGCAGGCCGACGTCACCAACATGGGCGATTTGTGGGCGACGCGCAGCTACGTGATCGAGCAGATGGGCGGCAAGCCGCCGAACCTGCTGATCTGCAACTCCGGACTGACCGAGAAGGGCTACGCGCTCGGCCGGGCGCTGAAAGAGATCCCGAACGAATCGCGCGCGATGCGCCGCGCGCGGGTGCGCCAGCATTTTCTCGACAGCCTGCACGAAACGCGTCTCGTGCTGAATACCAAGATCGACGGCTTCCTCGCGCTGACCCATCTGTGGGCGGGCGAGGCGGTCTATCATCAGGAACCTTTGCAACTCATCTATGTCTCCTCGCGGCAGGCGATCGACCCGGGAGCAAGCGTGCCGGGCTACGTGATCAGCAACTGGGGCGTGCTCCAGCTGCCGAACGTGCTCGCCGTCAACCTGGGACAGAACGCCAGGTTCGTCTCTTCCGCCTGCATCCTGCTGCCCTTCGTCCGCACCAGCATGACCGACCAGTACGCGGACAATCCGAAGGTATTCGGGCGATGGCAGCCGCGGATGCTCGAGCCCAACGAGGCCGCCAAGGCCTTCCTGCAATTGCTCGCGCGGCCGGCGCCCGAGCTCGACAAGGGATTGTTCGAACTGATGGTCGACGGCGCGCCGGACGAGCTGGACGTGACCTGGAAGCGTGTCGAACTGGACGTGCGCGAGGAGCCGATGGAATGGAGCCGCGGCGGGTCGCTGCAGTTTCACGGCCAGCACCGGCCGGCAAAGAAGTAGCCGACGGGCAGAGCAGACCCGGACAGCCGGCGCGCCGACGCTGCGTCGCCTGTCCCGGCCGGAAACCCATACAGCGGCGGGGG
>DASXMQ010000086.1:0-2442 GCA_036495625.1 Binataceae bacterium (SeqCode)
AAAAGGTACTTGAGATAGTATTAATTCGTGAACTCGCGGGTCCCTGATCGACTGCCGTTCATACTAATTGATACAAATTAGGAAGCCGCGTCGTGCGAGGGCGACACTCGGTCCGGATGGCGAGCGCATCCCGAAGCGAACTTGTCCTGGAAGCCGCCTTGACGCTAAGGCCTCTGCGTTCGCCGCTGTTGAGGCGCGTGGCTGGTCGCGGTACGCCGCTTCGGGTCGCGCAAGGCGTCGGCCGAGAAGGAAACCACTTCGGATATCTGCAGCAATTGCCGCGCCAGCGGGCTCGTCTTGCGCCAGACCATGCCGATGGTCCGCGAAGGCTGCGGGTTCTTGAATCGCGCGACCGAGACCGGGGCCGAGCGCGTTTCCACCGCCACCGCCATTTCCGGGATCAGGGTGACGCCGATTCCGGCGCCGACCATTTGCACCAGCGTCGACAGTGAACTCGCGTCCAGCACTTCCCGCGGCGGCGATTGCATGTTGCAGAACGACAGCGCCTGATCGCGGAAGCAGTGCCCCTCTTCGAGCAGCAACAGCCGCATCTCGCGCAGCGTTTCGCTGCTCGGCACCGGCGTGCCCTCGTCCTGGCCCGGACGGACCAGCAGGAAATTCTCCGCAAACAGCGCGACTTCCGTCAGCGACGGTTCGGACACCGGCAGCGCGACGATCGCGGTGTCGAGCCGGCCTTCGGCGAGTTCCTGGATCAGCTTCGGCGTCACCGTCTCGCGGACGTGAACGTCGAGTTCGGGATGCATGCGCGTCAAGTTCTCGATCACCTTGGGCAGCAGATAGGGCGCGATCGTCGGGATCATGCCGATGCGCAATTGTCCCACCAGCCGGTCCCGCGAGGCGCGGGCGAAATCGCCGAGTTCATCGACCGAGCGCAGGATGTCACGGACGCGCTGGGCGAGTTCCACGCCGAATTTCGTCAGCACGACCTGCCGCGCGTTCCGCTCGAGCAGAACGCCGCCCAGCGCCTGCTCGAATTCCTTGATCTGCATGGACATCGCCGGCTGCGAGATCTTGCAGGCTTCCGCCGCGCGTCCGAAATGGCCGTGCCGGGCCAGCGCATCGAAATAGCGCAGCTGCCGGAGTGTCAAATTTATCATCAGAAAATCCTATCGCAGCGATCATTAAAGTCAACTTTACCTGATGGAAAGGGTCGCGTAGAGTCATTTGAGGAGTGGCTCCAGCGCATTCCAAAAATCCCAACACGATCGGAGAAGAAACATGGACGCAAAAACCGACGACGGCGCGGGGAAATGCCCATTTACAGGCGGCACCCGGGGACGAGCCAATCGTGACTGGTGGCCGAACACCCTCGACATCGACATGCTGCATCGGAATTCCGGTCTGTCGGATCCGATGGGCAAGGATTTCGACTATGCCAAGGAATTCAAGACTCTCGACCTGAACGCGGTCATCAAGGACCTGCAGGCCCTGATGACGGAGTCGCAGGAATGGTGGCCCGCCGATTTCGGCCATTATGGCGGGCTCATGATCCGCATGGCGTGGCACAGCGCCGGCACCTACCGCATCACCGACGGCCGCGGTGGCGCCGGCTGCGGTCAGCAGCGCTTCGCGCCGCTCAACAGCTGGCCCGATAACGCCAACCTCGACAAGGCGCGCCGTCTGCTCTGGCCCATCAAGCAGAAATACGGCCGCAAGATTTCCTGGGCCGATCTGATCATCCTTGCCGGCAACGTCGCGCTGGAATCGATGGGCTTCAAGACCTTCGGATTCGCGGGCGGCCGCGCCGACGTCTGGGAGCCTGAAGAACTGTACTGGGGTCCTGAGGGCACCTGGCTCGGCGACGAGCGCTACAGCGGCGAGCGCCAGCTTTCCGAGCCGCTCGGCGCGGTGCAGATGGGCCTCATCTACGTCAACCCGGAGGGGCCGAACGGCAACCCGGACCCGGTCGCCGCGGCCAAGGACATCCGCGAGACCTTTTTCCGCATGGCGATGAACGACGAAGAGACCGTGGCGCTGATCGCCGGCGGCCACACCTTCGGTAAGACCCACGGCGCGGGCGATCCGTCCTTCGTGGGTGCGGAGCCGGAAGGCGCTGCCATCGAGGACCAGGGCCTGGGATGGAAGAGCAAGCACGGCACCGGCGTCGGCGCCGACGCGATCACCGGCGGGCCGGAAGTGACCTGGTCGCAGACCCCGACCAAGTGGAGCAACTACTTCTTCGAGAACCTGTTCAAGTATGAATGGGAGCTGACGAAGAGCCCGGCGGGTGCGAAGCAATGGAAGGCCAAGGGAGCGGCAGCTGACGTTCCCGACGCGTTTGACAAGTCGAAGAAGCACGTGCCGACGATGCTGACGACCGATCTCTCGCTGCGCTTCGATCCGGCCTACGAGAAGATCTCGCGCCGCTTCTACGAGAATCCCGACCAGTTCGCGGACGCGTTCGCGCGTGCGTGGTACAAG
>DASXMQ010000087.1:0-6421 GCA_036495625.1 Binataceae bacterium (SeqCode)
CACGACGTTCGCCGTGCGAATCGACGAGCACGAACTCTTCGGCGACTACGCGCTTGGGCGGCGCTGCGGATCGAGCGTCCGATTCGGCGGTCGAACTCGAAACGGCGCGCAAGTCGGCCGGTTTCTCCACCTGCGGCGGCATGGTCTCCGCGATCGTCTCGACAATGCTGTCGTCGACAGTGCTCTCGACCTGATGCTCGGTGATGCTCTCGACCGCGTCGCGGAAGCGGCCGATCGTCGCGTCAGTCCCGCTTTCGGCGGTTGGGGCGGGCCGCGACTCGCGCGCGCCGTCGGAATTCGCGATGGGCGGCGCGTCGCTGCGCGCGCTCTCGCTTTCGACCTTATCGACCTTGGAATCGGGAACGAGCTGCGGCCATTGTCGATGCGTCGGCGCCACGAGGCGCAGTCTAAGCCGCGCACCGCGCTCTCACAAGTACGCACCCGCGGCGACGTTACACACAGCGCCGGCAGCATTTCAGTGGATACGTGTTTTGGAAAATTATTGCCCGGACGATGCGAGTGCGTTAGTTACGGGACGCGTCTTTACTATGCTTTTTCAATCGACACGAACTTGAAATCGTTTACATCAGCTTTAACCATTCAAACCGCACGGCGCACGCATCCCGGCGCCCCGCGCCGATGGCAAGGCTCCGATGGAAACGTGTCTGCCTGATTGGAAAGCGAGATCCAGGCTCTCCGGCCTTCGCGGCGCTGGGCGCCGAACCGGGTGCGCCTGTTGGGTTCAAGGTCCGCCGGACGGTGGCAGTTTGCTTTGCAACTAGGAGGAGGCAGAAAGTTGGACGATTCTTTTATTTCTCTTCAACCCGATCAGGCAGTCGCCAAGGTTTTCGACCCGATGAAGTCGGCCCAGGATACGCTCGCGCGGCTGGCGAAAGTGCTGGAGCCGATGGGCCAGTTGGCGCATTTGGCCGACGTCTTCGAGCCGATCCGGACGTTCCAGGAAGAGCTGGCTGACGTGGCGGCGGCATTCGAGCCGATCAAGGGCTTTCACGGCCATCTCGAGAACCTGGCCAACCGATTCGAGCCGATGCGCGCGTTCCAGGCTCAACTCGAGCGCGTGGCCGTGGCCTTTCACGAACAACTCGTGCAACTCGCCGCAGCGATGGAACCGGCGACCGCGTTCCAGGATCAGCTGCAACATCTGATCAAAGCGTTCGAGCCGGCCAAGGCGCTGCAGCGCCGCTTCCTCGAGCTGTCGCGCGCCTTCAACGCGAACGGTGCGGCGAGCACCAACGGCACGACCGTTCAGAACGGCAAGGCCGCGGAAGCCTGAAAAGCCGGAGCGCTGTTGCGCCGGGAGCATTCGCTCTTGCGGCGCGCGCTGCGCCGTAGGGGCTTGAGCGAACCGCTGCCCGCTCGACGAACCGGCCGCGCGCGAGCGGACGATGGCTCATGCGCGCGGCTCCGGTCGAGCGGCCCGTGGATTTGGCCGGAGGCCGATTTGTGCTATTGAATCGGCTCCGGCAGCGGGTGCATTTTTGCGCCCCGCGCCGGCATTGTTCCATTGAGGATGAGCGCGAGATGCAGCCGTTCAGGAATTTCACCGGACTGGTCGCTCCGATGGACCGGTCCAACGTCGATACCGACCAGGTCATTCCCAAGCAGTTCCTGAAGGCCGTGGTGCGAAGCGGTCTCGCCAAGGGTCTCTTCTTCGACTGGCGCGATCAGCCCGACAAGGGCTACGTGCTCGACCAACCGCGCTTCAAGGGCGCGACGATCCTGGTCGCGCGGGCCAATTTCGGATGCGGCAGCTCGCGCGAGCACGCGGTATGGGCGCTCGCCGACTTCGGATTCAAGGCGGCGATCGCGACTTCGTTCGCCGACATCTTCCGCAACAATGCGTTCAAGAACGGCTTCCTGCCGATAATCCTGAAGCCCGAAGAGGTCGATGCCATCTTCGGCGCGATCAAGCGGCACGAGGACTACGAACTGACGATCGATCTTCCGGCGCAGACGGTCTCCGACAAATTCGGATGGTCGGCGCATTTCGATATCGATCCGTTCCCCAAGAAATGCTTTATCGAGGGGCTCGACGACGTGGCGCTGACGCTCGCGCACGAAAAAGAGATCACCGCCTACGAGAAAACCCATCCCGCGCCCTATCGGCTCTAGGATCGCACACGCCGCCGCACCCCGCCGCATCGCCGCGGCGGCTGCTATGATCGCGCGGTGACTGCGCGCCTGCTCACGGTTGATTCGGCGCCGGGACGGATGCGGCTCGACGTCTTCGTCGCCGCCGCGCTCGGCGCGGAATTTTCGCGCGCGCAGGCCGCCCGCATGATCAAGGCCGGCCTGGTGCGGCTTAACGGCGTGCCCGCGCGCGCCGCCGACGCCGTCCATGGCGGCGACAGAATCGAAATCGAAAGCCCTATAGTCATCGCGCCGGCGCCGCCGCCGGCTGATAACACGAGCGCGCCGGCGATCGACGTAATTTACGCCGACGACGAGATCGTGGTGGTCAACAAGCCGGCGGGGATGACCGTTCATCCCGCGCCCGGCCATCCGGGCGGCACCCTGGTCGACGCTTTGCTCGCGCGCTATCCCGAGATGGCGGCGATGGCCGAGGCGGACGGCGTGATGCGCCCGGGAATCGTGCATCGGCTCGACAAGGACACGTCGGGCGTGATGGTGGTCGCGCGGACGCCATTTGCGCGGATGGAACTGGCGCGCCAGTTCAAAGAGCGCACGGTCGGCAAGATCTACCTGGCGGTGGTGCGCGGCGCGATCACGCGCGAGCGGTTTTCGATCGCGCGCCCGGTCGGACGCCATCCGGTCGAACGCAAGCGCATGTCGGTGAATTCGCGCCACGGCCGCGAGGCCTTGAGCGAGGTCTGCGTGCTCGCGCGGATGGCGGACGTAGGTGGCAGCACGACTTTGGTGGGAGTAAGGCCGCTCACGGGCCGCACGCATCAGATTCGCGTACATCTCGCGTCCATCGGGCACCCCTGCCTCGGCGATCCGCTCTACGGCGGCCGCCATCAGAACAAATCCCATCCCAGGGAAACCCAGCTCAGGGAATCCAGTGATGCGGCATCCGCTCAGCCGGCGCGCGAATTCGAGCGTCAGGCCCTGCACGCGACGGCGCTCAAGATCGCACATCCGCGCACCGCCGCGGCGCTGGAATTCGCCGCTCCGTTGCCGCGCGATTTTTCCGCCTTCCTGGCCGCGCGCGGCGTGATGGCGGACGAGGCCGCGCTCGCACGCTGGATCGAAATTGTCGAATCCGCTTCGCGTCCGCCCGCGGCGCGAATCGACGCCCCGCATCAACGAAAAGCCCGTTGACAGTCTAAAGGGGCTCAGATATCCTCATTCGCTAGGACCTGCGCACCGTATCGAGGGCAGGTCAGATTCCGGATCGCCCGCAGCCGCCAAGTGCCCCGCCGAAGATTGGGCGTTGCTTCCCGACCGCGACCGAATGCCTCAATCCATTTGACCGGCTTGGGAAGAACCGCCTTCGGATTCCGTTCGGAATCGCAAGCATCGCAACGGTCTCGCGAACGGCTGGGGCCGCTTCAAAGGGATCGTAACATCAGGTTTTACCACTGAAATTGGATACCAGCAGCCAGATTGGAGTCAGGTAATTTGCGGACAAGGCATATGGGCAAGGGCAGGGGGGCCAGGGGCGAGGGTCAGGGCCAGGGCGACGAAGGTCGGAGCGGGATGCATACGCGCCAAGTGCAGCCGCCCGCCGGACCCGCCGAAGTCAACGGCGCGGCGCTTGACCACGAAGAGGTGAGCCACGACGACGCCGCCGGCGCGAATACGGGCGGCGGCTATCGCGCGAGCAGTGCGCAGGCGCTCAGCGCCTCCGAGCGCCACCTTGGCGGAATCATCAGCGACAGTGGCGCCCTCAATCTCAAGGTGCTCAAGGCGGCCAAGATCACCGAGCTTGCGCAGATCGCGCGCGAATTCAACATCGACGGCGCGACCAACATGCGCAAGCAGGAGATGATCTTCTCCATCCTGCAGGCGCAGGCCTCGCGCAACGGATCGATCCTCGGCGAAGGCGTGCTCGAGATTCTGCCCGACGGCTTCGGCTTCCTGCGCGCCCCCGACTACAACTATCTGCCCGGCCCGGACGACATCTACATCTCGCCGAGCCAGATTCGGAAGTTCAATCTGCGCACCGGCGATATCGTCTCGGGCCTGATTCGCCCGCCCAAGGGAGGCGAGCGCTATTTCGCACTGCTCAAGGTCGAATCGATCAACTACGAGGAGCCCGAAAGGGCCCGCGACAAGATCCTGTTCGACAACCTGACGCCGCTCTATCCGCAGGAGCGGATCAAGCTCGAGTACGACCACGAGGACTACACCACCCGCATCATCGATTTGATCGCGCCGATCGGCAAAGGCCAGCGCGGGCTTATCGTGGCGGCGCCATTCACCGGCAAAACCATGATGCTGCAGGCGATCGCCAAGGCGATCGCGCACAACCATCCCGAGATCGTCCTGATCGTCCTGCTGGTTGACGAACGCCCCGAGGAAGTCACCGACATGCTGCGCTCGGTGCAGGGCGAGGTCGTAAGCTCGACCTTCGACGAGCCGGCCACGCGCCACGTGCAGGTGGCCGAGATGGTAATCGAGAAGGCGCGCCGTCTGGTGGAACACGGACGCGATGTGGTGATCTTGCTCGACTCGATCACGCGTCTGGCCCGCGCCTACAACACCGTGGTGCCGCCCTCGGGCAAGATCCTTTCGGGCGGCGTGGACTCCAACGCGCTGCACAAGCCCAAGAAATTCTTCGGCGCGGCCCGCAACACCGAGGACGGCGGCTCGCTGACCATCATCGCGACCGCGCTGGTGGACACCGGCAGCCGGATGGACGAGGTCATCTTCGAGGAGTTCAAGGGCACCGGCAACCAGCAGATCGGCCTTGACCGCCGGCTGCTCGAAAAGCGCATCTTCCCAACCATCGATATTCAGCGCTCCTCGACCCGCAAGGAGGAACTGCTGCTGCCGCGGAGCACGCTCAACCGGGTGTGGATCCTGCGCAAACTGCTCTCCCAGCTGAACGCGGTCGAATCGATGGAGTTCCTGCTGGACAAGATGCAGGGGTCGAAAACCAACGAAGAATTCCTCGAGTCGATGAACGGCTAGCGGGGGCCCGCGCGCTAGGAACTGCCCGCGCGGCTTGATAATTAATAGTGTCGCCCGCAAGGCCGCCGGAACGGGCAGACCCTAACAGAGGACTTATGACCGAGATCAGCATGAAACAGCTTCTGGAAGCCGGAGTCCATTTCGGCCACCAGACCAGCCGCTGGAACCCGAAGATGAAGCCGTACATCTTCGGCGCCCGCAACGGCATCTATATCATCGACCTCCAGCAGACCGTCCGCATGTTCCGCGACGCCTACGACTTCGTGCGCGACCTCGCCGCCCAGGGCGGCACCATGTTGTTCGTCGGCACCAAGAAGCAGGCCCAGGACATCGTGCGCGAAGAGGCCGAGCGTTGCGGGATGTATTACGTGCACAACCGATGGCTCGGCGGGATGCTGACCAACTTCCAGACTATCCGGCAGTCGATCGAGCGGCTCAAAAAGCTCGAAGAAATAATGGCCGACCCCGAGATGATCCAGGCGCTGACCAAGAAAGAGATGAGCGAGAATGGGCACGAGCATGGCAAGCTGATGGGGACGCTTGCCGGAATCAAGAACATGCGCAAGCTGCCCGACGCGCTGTGGGTGATCGACACCAAGAAGGAAGACATCGCGGTGGCCGAGGCCAAGCGGCTCGGCATCCCGGTGGTCGCCGTGGTTGATACCAACTGCGACCCCGACCTCATCGCCTACCGCATCCCCGGCAACGACGACGCAATCCGCGCGATCAAGCTCTTCAGCGCGGCCATCGCCGACGCGGTGCTGGAAGGTAAACGGATCGCCGAGGAGCGGCAGAAGGGCGACCAGGACCTGGGCGCGAGCGCCGAGGAGAACGAGCGCCCCGAGCCGCCGAGCCAGAGCGTCTAGGCATTTTTTGCGGGCCACGCGCCGCTCGGAGCGGACCGGCGGACCCAAGGCTTTCTCGAAGCGGAACAAAAACCCAGAGCATGGACATCAACGCCAATATCGTCAGGGAGCTGCGCGAAAAAACCGGCGCCGGCGTAATGGATTGCAAGAAGGCGCTGGCCGAGGCCAGCGGCGATCTCGAAAAGGCCGTCGTGTGGCTGCGCGAGCGCGGCATCGCGCAGGCCGCCAAGCGCGCCGGGCGGCTCGCCTCGGAGGGCTCGATCGGGGCCTACATCCATGCCGGCGGCAAACTCGGCGTGCTGGTCGAGGTCAACTGCGAAAGCGACTTCGTGGCCAAAACGCCCGAATTCCAGCAGCTGGTCAAGGAGATCGGGATGCAGGTGGCGGCGGCCAACCCGCGTTACGTCGGCCGCGAGGAAGTCCCCGCCGACGTTGTC
>DASXMQ010000088.1:0-10425 GCA_036495625.1 Binataceae bacterium (SeqCode)
GCGTTGAACGCGCCGCCGTCGCGCTTTCCAGGGATGGTCAGCGTACCGTGTCAAACAAAGCCGTTACTCGCCCTTGAATTTGGGCGGGCGCTTTTCAAGAAACGACGCGATTCCTTCGGTGCCGTCGGCCGTGCGCGCCATGTCGGCGATCCATTCAGTCTCGAGTTCCATCTGATCCTCAAGCGTCCGGATGGCGCTCTCGGCGAACAGCCGCTTGACGCCTCCATACGCGCGCGTGGGGCCCTGCGCGAAGCCCTTGGCCAACGCCTCGGCCGTGGCCGTCAATTCGTCGTCGGGAACCACGCGGCTGACGATACCCATATCGTAAGCCTCGCGCGCCGTGAGGACACGGTTGGTGAGCGTCAGGTCCATCGCGCGCCGCAGGCCCACGATTCGCGGCAGGAAGTAGGTTGACGAGCCGTCCGGGGTGAGCCCGGCCCGCGTATAGGCCATCGTGAAGCGCGCCGACTCGGCCGCGACCACGATGTCGCCCGCGCACGCGAGGCTCATCCCGGCGCCGCCCGCCGCGCCATGGATCGCCATCACCACCGGCGCACGCATCCGGTTGAAGCGCGAGACCGCCTTGTGCAGATGAAAGGTGACCTTTTTCAGAAAGGTCGGCAGCATCTCCTTGGGCTGCGCGGCGAAGCTCTTGAGGTCGCCGCCGGCGCAGAAGATTTTGCCCGCCGCGGTGATCAGCACGGCGCGCACACCCGGGTCCTCCTCGCAGTGCAGCGACACTTCCATCAAGTCGTGCGCGAGTTCGGCGTTGAGCGCGTTGGCCGCGTTAGGCCGGTTGAGCGTGATGTGGGCGACGTGGTCGCGGACGTCGAAGAGGATCGTCGAATATTCGGACATGGGTTTCCTCCGCTCCGGTCGAGTTCCCCGGATCGAATCGTTTGAATCGAATTTCCCGCCAGCAATTAGATCAACCGCGCTGCCTTCGCGCAACCGGCGGGTTGCTCAGAGCGCGCCATACCAGTCGGCGATAGCAGACGCGATCTCGTGCGGCGAGTCTTCCTGAATGAAATGGATGCCCTTGACGGTGACCTCGCGCTGCTTGGGCCAGCGCCGGCAGAACTCGCGCTGCGGGCCGATCAGGATCGCTCCCGGGTCGGCGTTGATGAAAAGCTTCGGCACCGGACTCTGCGAGAGCCACGCAGCGTATTCCTCGACCAGCGCGACGACGTCGGGCGGCTCGCCGTCGAGCGGAATCTGCCGCGGCCAGGTGAGCGTCGGGCGGCGCGATTCCCCGGGCTCAAGGAACGGGCGGCGGTAGGCCTCCATCTCGGAGGGGTCGAGCTTGCGGATCACGCTGCCGGGCAGAATCCGTTCGACGAAAGTGTTGCGCTTGAGGATCAGGTCTTCGCCGGCAGGCGAGCGCAGCGCCTCGAACAGTGGACGCGCCTGCTCGTTGAATTCGCTCCACTTGAGCGCCCGCACGATCGCTTCCATGTACGCGATTCCTTTAATCGCGCCGGGATTGCGCCGCGCCCAATGAAAACCCAGCGACGAGCCCCAGTCGTGAACCACCAGGGTTACCTTCTGGCCGGCGAGGCCGAGGGCGGCGAACCAGGCGTCGAGGTAGCGGATATGGTCCGCCAGCCGATACGAACCGTCGGGCGCCTTGCCGGAATCGCCCATCCCGGCGAGGTCCGGCGCGAGACATCGCGCATGCGGCGCGAGGTGCGGAATGATGTTGCGCCACAGGCGCGACGAGGTCGGATTGCCGTGCAGAAAGACGACCGGGTCGCCGTGGCCAACGTCAACGTAGGCCATCGCGACGCCGGCGGCGTCGAGGCGTTTGCGCGGATGCGGATCGGCGGGTGAAATTGAAGCGTTGCTCATCGTTGTGTCCCGATCTTTCGTTGTGACGGCCGTTCCTTCGAGAGATATGACCCGGCCGTGCGCCTTGCAAGGTGCGCGAGCGGTGGCCTCGCGCCGCGCGCGGCGCAGGGCCGTCCTAAGGATTGGGTTTGGTGATTCGGTTTGGCGATTCGGTTTGCCTCCGCTGGCGCAACGGTTGCACAATTGTCGCCTCACGATAGCGGAGGATCGATCGAAGATGGCCGAGCAGCGCAAGCGCAGCTTCTGGGGATGGGGTTACGAGGATCAGGAGCCTACCGCCGAGCAGTTGAAGAATCTTGCGGAGCGGATGGCGAAACGTTTTAGGCTCGCGCCGCTCAAGATCACGCCGCCGCCGCGCGAGGACGAACTCAAGCTGCGCGCGCCGCGGGTAAAGCCGCCCGACGCGCTCGCCGCTATCTGTTCCGCCAGCACTCACGATCGCGCCGGCCACAGCTACGGACGCAGCTATCGCGACGTGGTGCGCGCGTTTCGCCGCTTCTATCCTAATCCGTTCGACCTCGTCGCCTATCCGCGCGACGAGGCCGAGCTTGGCCGCGTCCTTGAATGGTGCGACCGGGAGCGGATCGCGGCGGCGCCGTATGGCGGCGGCTCGAGCGTGGTGGGCGGGGTCGAACCGCCGGCGGACGGCGATTGGCGCGGATCGGTGTCGATCGATCTGACGCGGCTTGACCGCGTGCTCGAAGTCGATCGCGCCTCGCGCGCGGCGCGGATCCAGGGCGGCGTGCTCGGTCCCGCGCTCGAGGACCAGTTGCGCCCGCACAACTACACGCTGCGCCACTACCCGCAGTCGTTCGAGTTTTCCACGCTCGGCGGATGGATCGCGACGCGCTCGGGCGGTCATTTCGCCACGCTCTACACGCATATTGACGACTTCGTGGAATCGGTTCGCGTGCTCACGCCGACCGGCGTTGTCGAATCGCGCCGGCTGCCGGGCTCGGGCGCAGGGCCCAGTCCGGACCGCATGTTCATCGGCTCGGAGGGCATCCTTGGCATCATCACCGAGGCCTGGATGCGCCTGCAGGACCGGCCGAAGTTTCGCGCCGGCGCCGCCGTCGCGTTTGCCGACTTCCTTGCCGGAGCCAATGCGGTCCGCGCGATTGCGCAGTCGGGGCTGTATCCGGCCAACTGCCGGCTGCTCGACGCGGGCGAGGCCGCCAACGCGGGCGCCAACCAGGGCGAGGCCTCGGTGCTGGTGCTGGCCTTCGAGTCGGCCGACCATGAGCTGGGGCCGTGGATTAAGCGCGCGCTCGAAGTCTGCGCCGATCTCGGCGGTAAGGTACCCGAGGACGCGGGCCGCACGCGCACTGATGCCGAGGCCACGCACGAAGGCGCGGCGGGCGCATGGCGTGAGGCTTTCATCAAGGCGCCTTATCTGCGCAATTCGCTGGCGGCGATGGGGATCGTCACCGACACGTTCGAAACCGCCATCACGTGGGATCGCTTCCCCGCGTATCACGCTCAATTGATGGAAACCGGCACCGACGCGATTCGCCGTATCTGCGGCCAGGGCACGATGACCTGCCGCTTCACCCACGCCTATCCGGACGGCCCCGCGCCTTACTACACGATTCTTGCGCCGGGCAAGCCGGGCTCCGAGATGGAGCAATGGAACGAAATCAAGGCGGCGGTGTCGGAAGTGATCGTGAAGTTCGGCGGCACCATCACGCATCATCACGCGGTCGGCCGCGACCATCGTCCATGGTACGACCGCCAGCGGCCCGAAGGCTTCGCGCGGGCTCTGAAAGCGGCCAAGCGCGCACTCGATCCGCACGCGATCATGAATCCCGGCGTCCTGATCGATCCGGAACGGTGACTGGCTGAAGCGGTGACCGGCGGAGACTCGGGCGCTCAGTCGTCGTCGAGCCCCAGCGCCTTGCGCGCCGCCGGGCTCATCCTATGGGGGGTCCAGGGCGGATCCCACACCATCTCGACGTTGGCCTCTTCGCAGCCGGGGATGCCGAGCAGCTTGTCCTGGATCTCGCTCGCGATCATCGCGCCCATCGAGCATCCCGGCGCCGTCAGGGTCATCTCGACCGTGATCGCGCCGCCCTTGATTTCAACGTTGTAAACGAGGCCGAGGTCAACGATGTTGACCGGCATCTCGGGGTCGTAACATTCGCGCAGGACTTCGTATACTTCTTCTTCGCTGTACATCGCGCGCATCCCGCCTGACGCCCGGCGGCTTTTACGGCATCGGGCGTCGATTCCTGTAGTATATAGAAACAGCGCGCGCGGCAGGAACCGCTCCCGGCGGCTGCAAACCCAACCCACCATGGAGGTTCAACGCATGCCCGACAAGGAGGAGCTATACGACGCCGCGGTCGACCTTTATGCCGACGGCAGGTACGACGAGGCGATCGAGGTGTATGAAAATGCGCTCCGGGAGGATCCGCGCTATAGCGACGCGCTGCACGGGCTGGTGATGTGCTATCAGGCCAAGGGCGACCTCGATACGGCGATCGATTTCACGAAACAATATATCGCGCAGGACCCCGAAGACATTCTCGCGTTCACCAACCTGAGCATGCTCTATCAGAAGAAGGGGATGATCAAGGAAGCCGAGGAGGCGGGCGCCGAAGCCCGGCGGCTCGACTGGAAACGCCAGCTCAAGGAAGGCCCGGCGGGAAAAAAATAGGGGAGGGCGATGAAGCTCAAAGACAAGGCCGTGCTGATAACCGGCGCGGGGTCGGGGTTGGGGCGCGAGATGGCGCTGGTGTTCGCGCGCGAGGGCGCGAAGATCGGAGTCAACGACGTGCGGCCCGAGGCGGCGCAGAACGTGACGACCGAGGTTGAACGGGCGGGCGGCCGTGCGCTCGCGCTGGTCGCCGACGTAACGGACAGCGCCGCGGTCAGGAAGATCTTCGCCGGCTTCGTAGCGGCCTTTGGCACCGTCGACGTGCTGATCAACAACGCCGGCATCGGCCGCGTGCGCCCGGGCAGCGAAGCGACTCCCACCGCCGAAAAGAGCGACGAGGATTGGCACAAAATGATCGCCACCCACCTCGACGCGACTTTCTACTGCACACGCGAGGCACTGAAGGTCATGCTCCCCAAGAAGTCCGGCCGGATCATCAACCTCGGCTCGATCGTCGGCCTGACCGGCATCGAGATGGCCGCCGACTACGGCGCCGCCAAGGGCGGGATAATCTCGTTCACCAAGTGCGTCGCGCGCGAGGTCGTCCGCGCCGGCATTCTCGTCAACTGCATCGCGCCCGGCTTTATCGAGACGCCGATGACCGCGCCGATCGGGCCGGAGTTAAGGCAGATTGCGATCGCGCGGACGCCGGCCGGGCGCTTCGGCGAGCCGCGCGACATCGCCGCCGCCGCGCTCTATCTCTCCAGCGACGATTCGTCGTTCATGGTCGGTCAGGTGATCAGTCCCAATGGGGGCTACGTGATCTGACTTCTTTGCCCGGAGCCGTGAATTCGCGAGCCGCAATCGAGCGCGTAGCCGGCGTGATGGTGCCGCTGTTTTCGCTGCGCACGCGCGAGGACGTAGGAATCGGCGACATCGCGGCGCTCGGCGCGATGGTCGAGCTTGCGGCGGCGATGCGCCATCGCGCCATTCTGCTCCTGCCGGTCGACGAGACTTCGCCAGGAGAAGCGAGCCCATACAGCGCGCTCAGCCTGTTCGCGATCGATCCGATCTACGTCGGCCTCGGCGGACTCGCGGGCGTCGAGCGGGAGCGGGTGGACCGGGTGCGCCGCGCGCTCGCCCGCGTGCCATTGAGCGATCGCCTGACGATTCGCGCCGCGCGGCGCGAACTGCTCGAGGCGGCGTTCGCTCATTTCACGGCGCGGGGCGGCGAGCGCGAGGCGGTTGCGGAGTTCGCGGCACGCCATCGCGAATGGCTCGGCGACTACGCGCTTTTTCGCGCGCTCAAGGACCGGTTCGCTTTCGCTCCATGGGAGGCATGGCCGGAAGAGCTGTACCGGCGCGACCCCGCCGCGCTCGCGCGCGCCAGGACGGAACTTGCGCAGGCGATCGACAGAAACGTGTACTGGCAGTTCCTGGCTCATCGCCAGTGGGCGGAGGTGCGCGCAGGAGCACGCGCGGCCGGCCTGATGCTCGGTGGCGATCTTGCTTTCTCCCCCGCGCGCGACAGTGCGGACGTGTGGGCCAACCAGGAGCTGTTCGATCTCGGACGCACGGTGGGCGCGCCGCCCGACGGCTTCAATCCGCAGGGCCAACGATGGGGCCTGCCGGCGCCGCGCTGGGAGCGGATTCGCGCGAGCGGGTTCGACCTGCTGCGAAAACGGATCCGCCATGCGCGCGAACTTTATGATTTCATCCGCGTCGATCATGTCGTCGGGCTCTATCGCACCTTTTCGTTCGGCCTCGCGCCCGCATCGCCTGGCGCCTTCTCGCCGGCGGCCGAGCCCGAGCAGCGCGCGCAGGGCGAGGCGGTGATGAACGCGATTCTTGACGAGGCGGGCGCGACGGTCGTCGTCGCCGAGGATCTCGGCGTGATCCCGCCGTTCGTCCGCGCCTCGCTGGGCGCCCTGGGCGTGCCCGGATATAAGGTGATGCGCTGGGAGAAGATCAATCAAGGTACGCCGGCGGAGGCCTTCGTCGCGCCGGCGAACTATCCCGAGCTTTCGCTTGCCACCACCGGAACGCATGACACCGACACGCTGGCCCAATGGTGGGACATGGCGCCGCCTAAGGAGCGCACGCGGATGCTGAGGATGCTCGCGCTTGCGCCCGCGGGCGCGAGCGACGCGCCCGTCGCGATCGGCCAGGTGCTCGACGCCATACTGGCTGCGCTATACGCATCGCCCTCGCGGATCGTGATCATTCCGATTCAGGATCTCTTCGGATGGCGCGAGCGGATCAATTTGCCCGGCACGGTTGGGGCGGCCAACTGGTCCTGGCGCCTGCCGGTCGCGATAGAGGACCTGCGCCGCGATCCGACGCTTGCCGCACGAATCGAAAAGCTCCGGGATATGGCCGTTCGGGCGGGGAGATAGGCGCTAACATAAGCGGGAAGGCAGGCCGCTCCAAACCATCTCAGGCTGCGCCTGAGCGCCTGATTGCGTCCGTCGCACGGGTCAGTAATCATCGTCGAGGTAGCTCGGGGCGCGCGCGTCTTTTAGATCGCGGCGGACCAGGGGTGTGATTGCGCAGGGGAGGATGGGGCCGTCATATCCACCGAACAAACAGAGTCGCAACCTGGCTCGCTGCTTCGCAGAGCGCTGCTGGTGCCGCTGTGGGCGGCGGTCGTGATTGAGGTGGTTATCCTGATTGCCGCGTTGCCCGGCCGCGCCAGCAAGTGGGATTACAGCATCTACTACAGCTCGGCGCTCGCGATGCGCGAAGGGATGAACCCCTACACGGCCGACCTGACGCCGCTCGCGCATTCGCTCGGTTTGGAGCTGGACAAGATTAACCACGCGACCGATCCGCCGACCTTCGTGATGTGCTTCGTACCGCTGACGCTGCTCGCGCCGCGGCCGGGTTTCTATGTATGGACCGCGCTCAACGCGCTCTCCTTCCTGCTCGCGATCGTCCTGCTCTTTCGATGGACGCCGGGTCTGCGCCGCGACCCGGCGCTGGCGCTCGCCGCGGTGATATTGCTCTTTCCGCCCGTGGTCGAGCATCTGGCCTGGGGTCAGAACAAGATGCTCGTTCTGCTGATGTTCGTGCTGATGCTGCGATGGCTGGAGCGTGGGAGGGACGCCGCGGCGGGGCTGATGCTGGCAGCCGCGGCTCTGTTGCGCGCGTTCCCGCTACTGCTGATCGGTTACCTGGCGCTGATGAGGCGATGGCGTGCCGTCGGCTACACAGTCCTGGGACTGGCCGCCGGCGGATTGCTTACGCTCGCGCTGGCGGGCGTCGGCAGCACGATGAGCTTCGTGCTGGCGCCGACTTATCTGACCGAACAATGGCGGGAGGCGCTGCCGGGGAATATCGCGCTTGGTCCGACGATAGCACGGATGTTCTGGTACTTCTTCGGGCTCCATCTGGGGACCACGCTTGGATGGGCGCAGAAAATCGCGACGCTTGGAGCCGAGCTGGCGCTGCTCGGCCTCGCCATAAAAGCTACGGTATCGCGGCCCGCGGATGACGATCCCGACGGCCGGCTCTTCATGCTGTGGATGATGACCGCGATTCTGATCTCGCCCACGTCATGGTTCTACTACCTGGTGCTGCTCGCGATCCCGATGGTCAGGGTGAGCGCGGCGGCGGCCAATGACCGGACCAGCGCGCGCGCTCTGTGGGCGGGCGTCGCGTGCTATACGCTGGCGTGGCTCTACTTCAGCGGGGTCGATATGCACTCGCAGGAGCTCGCGCGGCATCCGGACACGCTACTGTGGCGCCTCGGAGCCTCGCCGGTGGCGCTGACGGCCTACCTCTCGCTCTACTGGTTCACGACCGATCCGGGTGCGGCCGATCGATTGATGGCCGAGTCGCGGGTTTCGCAGCCGGCCGATTCCATTGGCGAGGCGCAGCCGGCTCGCACCGCAGTTTGAGGCGGGACCCTCGCGCGAGCACCCCGGCCGCGTCGCATTGCGCGCCGGTTGATGGCATGTTAGCCGGAGTCGATTCGCGGCCGCCGGTAAATAACGGCGGGCTGTACGATCCGGCGCGCATCAACAGGACGGATAGTCAGGGCTAACATGGAAGCGGCACGGCAAGCTCCGGGGCTTCAACAGGATCCGGGGCTTCAGCAAGATCCGGGGCCTAAGAATGAGGGCGCGCCGCCGCACGCGAACGGCAGCGAAGCGTCCTTGTCCGCGCGCTACCACAGGGAACGCATCAGGTTCTGGAACGGTTATGTCCGCAAACCGGCAAGCGCCGCCTACTATCGGCGGCTCGCCGAGGTCTATCGCTACCTCGTTCCTCCGCGAAGCCGCGTGCTGGAACTTGGGTCTGGCACGGGCGACCTGCTGGCCGCCCTCGAGCCTTCGCTGGGCGTCGGCGTGGATTTTTCGCCCGCGATGCTCAAGCGCGCTGCGACCAAGCATCCGCAGCTCCGTTTCGTACTTTGCGACGTCGACGAGCTGAGCCTCAAAGGCAAGTTCGAATACGTCATCCTGTCCGACCTGGTCAACGATCTCTGGGACGTGCAGACGACGATCGAGCGGATCGCTCCGCTCTGCACCCCGGCGACGCGCGTCATCATCAACACCTACAGCCGGTTGTGGACGCTGCCGCTGGGGATCGCGGCGCGGCTGAAACTCGCCAACGAGCCGCTGCAACAAAACTGGCTGACGCTCGAGGACCTCGACAACATGCTCGCACTCGGCGGCTTCGAGGCGATCCGTCGGTGGCAGGAAGTGCTTTTTCCTGTCGCGGTGCCGGTGCTCGCGCCGCTCTGCAACCGCTACCTGGTGAAACTGTGGCCGCTACGCCATCTGGCGCTCACCAATTTCATCGTCGCCCGTCCGGCGCCCGAGACCGTGAGCGAACCGCGCGGTTCCGACCCTGTGGTCAGCGTAATCGTCCCGGCGCGCAACGAAGCCGGCAACATCGAGAACATCGTCCGTCGCGTACCCGAGATGGGCGCGGGCACCGAGATACTTTTCGTCGAAGGCCATTCGCGCGACGACACCTACGCCGCGATCGAGGCGGCGATCGCGCGCCATCCAGAGCGCCGGATGCGGCTGATGCGGCAGAGCGGCAAGGGCAAGGGCGACGCGGTGCGTCTGGGGTTTGCCGAGGCCGCGGGCGAGGTGCTGATTATCCTTGACGCCGATCTGACCGTGCCGCCGGAGGACTTGCCCCGTTTTTATCGCGCGCTGCGCTCGGGGCGCGGCGAATTTATCAACGGCGTGCGCTTCGTCTATCCGATGGAGAAGCAGGCGATGCGCTTTCTGAATTTCCTCGGCAACAAGTTCTTCAGCCTGGCCTTCTCGTGGCTGCTCGGTCAGAACGTCAAGGATACGCTTTGCGGGACCAAGGTGCTGAGCCGCGCCAACTACGAGACGATCGCCTCGAATCGCGTCTATTTCGGCGACTTCGATCCGTTCGGCGATTTCGACCTGATCTTCGGCGCCGCCAAGCTGGATCTCAAAATCGTCGATCTGCCGGTGCGCTACCATGAACGAACCTATGGCCAGACGAATATCCAGCGCTGGACGCACGGGTTGCTGCTGCTCAGGATGTTCGCTTTCGCGTTGCGGCGGATGAAATTCGTGTGAGTTTATCCGAGCGGCGCACGCTTCAGGCCCGCGCCGCATTCCTGTAATAGATTTACAGCCGCGCCCGCACCGGACCGTCGTGCGGAGACGGCCGCAGGCGGGCGCGAAAAGGCGGAGGGCGGGAGTTAATGGCAGATCGATCAGCGGGATATCCCCGTGACGCGCGCATCCTGGTTACCGGCGGTGCGGGATTTCTCGGCAGTTTCGTGATCGAAGAGCTGAAGCGTACGGGTTTCAGTAACATAGCTGCGCCGCGCTCCAGTGAGTTCGACCTTCGCCAGCCGCAGGCGATCAACGGCTTGATTCGTCAGGTGCGGCCACAAATGATCCTCCATCTCGCGGCCGTCGTCGGCGGAATCGGCGCCAATCGCGACAACGCCGGGCGTTTCTTCTACGAGAACCTAATCATGG
>DASXMQ010000089.1:0-1956 GCA_036495625.1 Binataceae bacterium (SeqCode)
GGTGAAGCCGGCGAGAAGCCGCGCCTCGCGGGCGATCGTGATGGTCTGCGAATCCTTTTCCACGTCGTCGATCGCCTTGCGCGCGCCCCGCGCGTTGAACAGGTCATCGACGCTGTCCTGGAACTCCTGCGCGCGTCGCAGCCGTTCGGGGTTGCCCTCGGTCAGCTTGCGCATCCACTTCGAGCCCATCCGCACGTGCGTGATTTCGTCGGCCAGCACGTAGTCCACCGCGCGCTCGATAATCCGGTCGCCGTTTTTCTGCGCAATCCGGATTAGCTGATCGAAGACGTCGCAGGCGAGCCCCTCGAGGCCGCGGTTGATTCCGGCGACGCGCGCGGCGGGATCGTCGGCGAGCGTACAGCGCCACAGAATTTCGGTCTCGGGATAATCGCCCGGTTCGGCGCCCAGGTATTGCAGCAGACGCATGAAAATCTCGCTGTGCCGCGACTCGTCCCATACCTGGCGCGCCATGTCGAGCTGAAATTCCCACGGCGCGTCGGGAAAGTCGAAGAGCGTGCGCCCCGCCGCTTCCATCGCCTGCAGCTCGCCGGCAAAAATGCCGTGCAGGCGCACGCGCAGCGCCTCCTCGTCGAAGGGCAGCACGCGCTCGTCGAGGCCCTGCTCCTCGCGGATCTCGCGCATCCTGCGCGCGCGCAACAGGACGAAGTTGTCGGGACGGGCGAGGCGGTCGGCGGCAATCATTTTCTGCATGGCGGTGGGGTCCTTTCCCTTTCCGTTATATCAGGCCGCCGCGGGACACCAACGCTCAGTACGCTGAACTGCGGGCGGCGGCCCTCATCAGCCGGTCGATCTCTTCTTCGCTGAAGCCGGCCAGCAGCCGCGTCTCGCGCGAGATCGTGAGCGTCGCGTCGAAGTCCAGCTGGCGATCGCCGAGTATCAAGGGCACCTGCGGCGCGTCCTCCCGGGAGGTGCGGAAGCCGTCGAAATTGAATAGCGCGTCGATATTGTCCTGGAACTGCTGCGCGCGCTGCAGACGCTCGGGGTCACCCTCGGTCAGCTTGCGCATCCATTTCGAGCCCATCCGCACGTGGGTGATCTCGTCGGCGAGCACGTAGTCCACCGCGCGCTCGATAATCGGGTCGCCCATCTTCTGCCCCATCCGGATGATCTGCTCGAAGACGTCGCACGCGAGCCCCTCGAGGCCGCGGTTGATGCCGGCGACGCGGCAGGCCGGGTCGTCAACCTGCGTGCACGACCACAGGATTTCGCTCTCGGGAAATTCGCCGAGGTAGGAGCCGACGTACTCCAGCAGCTTGGAGAAGATTTCCGCGTGACGCGATTCGTCCCAGACCTGGCGCGCCATGTCGAGCTGGAATTCCCACGGCGCGTCGGGAAAATCGAACAGCGTCCGCCCCGCCGCCTCCATCGCCTGCATCTCGCCGGTGGCGATTCCGTGCAGCCGTCCCTTGAGGAAATCCTCCTCGAGCGGCATCACGTTGTTGGGTGGGATTCCCTGGTCGATGCGCGCGTCGCGGATGCGCTCGACCGGGACCAGGATCATTTCGTCGGGCCGCGCGAGCCGGTCGACCGCGATCATCCTTTGCATAAGACTCTCTCCGTTGCGAAACGGCAGGCGTTCACTTTCAGCGCGTCCAGGCGGTGCGTCCGCCCGCAAGATTGTACGCTTCCCAGATAACCCAGCGCCCCTCGTGCTCGCCCAGCCGGAGCTGGAGCGTGAAGGGCGCGGCGCGCTCGCCGAAGAGCCGGGCCTTGACGTAGTAGTGATGGTTGACCTTGGCGTGCGCGATGATTTTGTGACTGCCGTAGGCGCCGGGCGCGATCGCGTCGATGAGGCCGTTCAACTCGGCGGCTGCCCTGGGGATCGCCAGCGCTTCGAGTTCTGAGCGCCGGCCCTCGGCGAGCAGCTGCAGAATATGGCCGGCGGCCGCGAGCATCACCGGCGGCGCGATGAAAAGCTCCGCGATCGGCTGGGGC
>DASXMQ010000090.1:0-18574 GCA_036495625.1 Binataceae bacterium (SeqCode)
AGGAACTTCGTGCAATGCTGGCTCGGGTGATGCCATCCGCTCGCTCGCAGCTTCCACGCTACAGGCCGCGCGCCACGGCGCAAAGTCTCCCCTACGGAAACGCGACCGGACTCGCCGCTCCGATCACCGGCAAATTCGGCAGACTCGCGGCAGGTGCGCTCGCGCGCGCATAAAGAAGCGCATTATCGTCGCGATAAAGCAGCTTCCAGTCACGGCGCCGTTCCATCACCTGCCGCGCCTGCGCGGAGCGGGAAATAAGTACGTAGTCATGCGGATAAGCATCCAGAATGCGATACCCGTTCGGCAGGTCGAAACGAAATAGCAAGTACTGGCGCACGACTTCGAGTGGATATACCGTGTCGTCGCGGCCGTCGATAAAGACCTTGCATGCGGGTGCGGCGTGCCAGATAAGATAATCGCCCCAATTCCAATCGTTGAGGATTCTGCCGCTCAACTGATGCGACCGCATGAATGCCAGCGCGCCTGCCGGATAAGGCTGGTCAGGGTCGAGCCGGCGGGAGAAGACGTCCGTCTTCAGCATCAACGCAACGCACAGCGCGAAAATCACGAGTTGATTGACCGGCCGCGATGACCGCGCAGGCGCTCCGCCTCGCCATTTTTGACCGAGCAGATCCAGATGACGCGCCAGCGGTGCGCTTGCCGTTACGGCGACCAGGCCCATGTTGCGCACCGAGAGCCATGCTCCAATGCACATCATCGCGGCCACCGCGACCAGCGGCAGGTCGCTCGCGTCGGGCGCCAGGATGCAGGCGACGGCGAGGCCCGCCATCAGTAACAGGACCGCAGCGTAAACGAAGATGCCCGAGTGCGCGTGGTGCCATTGCTGAGCCAACGCGAAGAACATCGGCTGCCACTCGACGTTGGCGAGGCGCTTGTACGGCGCGATCAGCGCCCACGCGACCGCGCGCCAGAGGCCGAAACCGTACGGGTTGAGCAATGTCGCGAGCAACGCGCTTCCGGTGACGGCAGCCAGGCGAACTCCGCGCCGAAGGCCCGCGCCGGCGGCGAAGTCACGGATCGTCGCGCCCGCCGTGTACATCGCAAGCGTGGCGATGCCGACGATCCATCCGCCATGCAGATTCGCCCACAAAGCCATCAGCGGCACCGCCGTCCAAAGCGGCGCGCGCCGACGATAAGCGTCCCGCGCGAGCAGAGCCAGCAGCGCGCCGAGCAAAACGAACGTGAACATCTGGGGCCGCAACTGCATCTGCAACACAAGGGCAAGCGCCGCGATCATCAATACCAGGAGCTGCGTCGACAATGACGCACCGGTCTCGGCCTCGGAATCCGCAACAAAGATCACGGTGAGCGCCGTACACACGAATTTCCAAAGCTTGAGGCCCGCCACTCCGGCCGCGTTGTAAACGAATGCCATCACCACTTCGGCAAGCCATTCGTAGTCGTGCCAGGGCGCGCCCGGCGCCGAATAGCTGTATGGATCGCTATGGATCAGGTGGCGGCTTGCGATAAATGCCTGGCCGAACCGGATATGTCCCCAGAGATCGGGGTCGGTATGCCGGTTGGAATCGGCGACAAGGATAGCGAGCAGGACTACCGCGGGCGAATGGCGCAGAAGCGAATTGCAGGTGGGCCGGCGAGCGTCCGCGGCGGCGAACGACGCATCAGGCTCAGCCGCGCGCACCGCCGCCGGAGAATCGACGACGATGTCCGGCGATGCCGCCCGCTCCTCCCCCGTGGTCTTCATCACCTGCCCGCGCCGCATCGGCGACCGACCGCCGCGCAAGCGGCACTATCGCCTCGAAACTAGCAGATTCGCCGCCAGGCCGCATCGCTTGGGCAAGGCGGCTGCGCCGCTTACGCCCGCGCCGCGACGCAGATGGTCAGGTTCGGCATCCTGAGCGAGCCGTCGGACCGGCGAAAGGGCGCAGCCGCATCGGCGGCCGCGCGCATGATCTTTTCGCGCACCTCGGACGTGACCTGCTCTAGCATCGCGCGCAGCGGAGCGGACACGCCCTCGCGAAAGCGCGTGAACTCGCCGGTCGAGGCAAACTCGAAGACCACCTCGAGCGGTTCGCTGCGCACCTCGCTGAAGCCCGCAGCTTGGAGCGCGCGCGTCAGGATCGATACGTCGGCCAGGCGAAAGGGATCGAGCGCGCCCGCCTGGCGCGGCGGCAGACCGGCCAGCGCGCGCATTGCGTCGCCCGCGAGGCTTATCATCGGCACCTTGTCCGGCGTGGACCAGACGGCGGTGGCGAAGCGCGCGCCGGGCTTGAGCGCGCGGCGAATTCCGCGCGCGGCAGAATCGAGGTCGGGCACGAACATCAGGCCCCAGCGGCAGAGCGCGGCGTCAAAGCTGTGCTCGTCGGCCTCCAGCGCTTCGATATCGCCGACGTGAAACTCGAGCAGGTTATCGAGTCCCAGCGCCGCGGCGCGCTCGCGCGCCACCGCGAGCATCCCCGAGGAGTGATCGAACGCGACGACGCGGCCGCCCGCGCCGACACGGCGCGCCGCGCTAATCGCGGGCTCGCCGATTCCGGTGGCGAGGTCGGCCACCCGATAGCCTGAGCGCACGTCGGCAAGTTCGATCAGACGGTCGCTGACGTGCTGCGCCGCGCGTTCGAAGACGTTCCACCATTGTTTCCATCCGGCGGCCGCCGCATTCCAATCGACACGTTGCTGCTGCTTCAGTTGACTCACCGGTTGGCTCTGATCGCTCATCGCGTTTCTCTCCTCGTCATTCTCGCGGCCGGTTTGACCCTGGACTTCGCGCTTCATCGCGCAGGGGTGACGCGGCCGCATACGCGCACGTCACGGAAGGATGCGATGGAGCGTGGATACCCTTTGCGCAGTTTCGCAACTTCAGCGTGCGCGTTCCACTGATCGCCGATGACCAGGACGCCGGCGGCGCCCCCGCGCGCGCCGGCGTCATCCACCGGCACGGCGGCGCCGGCAGCCTGCGTACCGCGCAAATAGTAGCGCACCGTGTTGACTGCGTACGGCGGCGCGACGGCGATCTTCTCTCCGGGCGCCAGGGCGCCGGCGGCGGCGCGAGCCGCTTCGCTCCATTGCGTATCGTGCGGACGCCGTCCGTATGCGTGGAGATGCGCGAGCGCAAGGCAAACCGCCACGGCGATCGCGAGCGTGCGGGCCGTCGCGCCCGGAACTTCCCACGCGCCGAGCGCGGCCAGCATGAAGAACGGCACGAAGCACCATAACGCGTAGCGTTCGACGAACATCGGCGAGAAGCCGTACGAAGCGGCAAGCATTAGCAGCGGCGGCAGCCACATCCATGCGAGCGCGAACGCGATTGCTGCGCGCGCGCGCGCCCATCCCCGCCAGGCGCCCCATCCCGCAAGCGCGGCCATCGCCGGAAAAGCGACGCTGCCCACGCCCTTGTTGAACAGCGAAAGCGGCGCCCACCATCGCGGCCGCTCGATCCATCCCGTCGCGCCGTTGGCAAACGCCTGAGCGCCCGAGCGCAGATCGGGCAAGGCGACCAGCAGAAATATCGCGGCGCCCGCACCGAACGAGCCGCCGATAGCAAGCGCCGTGGCCATCGGGTACCGTCCGCCTCGCGGCCATATCAGCGGCGATGCGGCAAGACAAAGCGCCTCGGCCGCGAACATGAAGGCGGCGCTGAAGTGCGTTGCGACCGCGAGCGCAGTCAGCAGGGCGAGCAGCGCGAGATCGAAGAGCGCGGGCCCGCGCCGCACGACGCGGACGAAGATCCATACCTGGAGCAGAACGAGCAGCAGCGCGAGCGGGTACATCCGCAGCTCGCGCGCGTACTTGATCGTCACCAGGTTGACGGCGAAAAGAAGCGCGGCAAGCGCCGCCACCGCTTCGGCTTCGGCGTATGGCATCGCGCCGAACGCGGCGTCTTGATTTTGTTTCGCTGAAGGCCGCATGCCGAGCAGCTCGCGCACGAGCATGAAGACCACGACGATGTTGAACATGTCGAAGATCGCCGACAGCGTGCGCATCGCTCCCAGTCCGCCGCCGAAGAGCTTCATCCACCCGTGCAATGCGATTTCGTAAACGGCGAGCTTGCCCGGATTGAGCGCGGCCTGGATTCGCATCACGCCGGCGAGCGACGGCGCTGCGGCGGCCGCCCAGGACGCTCCTTCATCCGCGGACATCTCGCGCGCCCCGATCGCGTCGAGGCGAAGCCAGCCGCCGAGAGCGATCGCCAGCGCAAGCAGTGCGGCGACGAGCGCTCGACCGCGAGGCGGCGCGGCCGTTAGTGGCGGCCACGGTTCGACCGGCGCAGATAGCGGCGGCGCAATGCTTTGAGAATCAGCGGTCACGAATCGGGCGGCAAGCCATGGCACGGCGGCGGCCGGGTCGCACGGTTTTTTTACAGCCCCCTTTTGAGCTTGGGTGCTGGACGGAATCCTACGGTGCGTGCGGCCGGAATGGTCATCGGGGCCAGCGTGCGCGGGTTGTAGCCGGCGCGCGGACGGCGGCGGCGCACCGAGAAAGTACCGAAGCCGGGGACCCAGAAACGCTTATCCTTGCGGATCGCGCGCGCGATGTGGTCGAAGGTGAGCTCGATCGCGCGCGCCGCGGTTTTCTTCTCAAGGTGGGTCGCACGGGCGACGGCCTCGATCAGTTCGGCCTTGGTCATGAATTGCTCCCCTCCAGGATGCCACCGTATTACAGCCCTTATACCGCGGGCGCGCGCCGCGGCAAGAACCGAAAGAACGGCGCCCGTTCCGCGGCGAGAGAGGATCGGCCGTTCAGGAAGGCTTTGGCGGCGGTTGAGCCGGATCGGCGCCCAATTCGCGCCAGACCAGGCCCCATCGCACGCCCTGGTCGCTGACGGTGACGCTCTCGACCCCGGCCTCGCTCATCACGCGCTCGAGAATCGCGGTGCCGGCGAAGATGACGTCGGCGCGCGCGGGGTCGAGACCTTTGAGCTTGCGGCGCTGCGCAAGCGGCATCGAGCCGAACAGCCGCAGGACGCGCTCGACCTCGCTGCGCGCCAGCACGTGGCCATGCACGCGATCCGGATCGTAGGTCTCCATCTCGAGCGCAACCGCGCAGACTGTCGTGACGGTACCGGCGATCCCGACCAGCAGGTCGGTCTCGAGCTTCCATCCCAGTTGCGCAAGCTCGGCATCGATCGCGAGGCGCAGATCGGCGGCCTCGCGCGGCGTAGGGGGATCGTGGCTGATGATGCGCTCCGTGAGACGCACCGAGCCTATCTGCAGGCTGGCCATCCTGAGCTTTGCGGAGCCGGCGCTGATGAACTCGACCGGGCCGCCGCCGGCGCTGATGAATTCGGTCGAACCGCCGCCGATATCGATGATGAGCACGCGTTGCGAGGGGTCGAGGTGCAGGCCCTTGAGGACCGCAAGGTAGGAAAGCCACGCTTCGGCTTCGCCCGTAATGATTTCCAGATCGATCCCGGCGCACTCGCGCACGCGGCGGATAAAGTCCGGGCCGTCGGCGGCGTCGCGCAGCGTCGCGGTGCCGGCGGCCACGATCTTCTCGGCGCCCGCAGCCCGCGCCTTTTCGGCGAAATCCACGATCGCATCGAGCGTGCGCTCGGCGGCCTGCGGGTCGAGGCGACCGTTCCGATCGACGCCCTGGCCAAGCCGCGTGATGCGCGCGAGATCGATCACGCGGCGCGCGCCGCCGTCCGCCGTGGTCTCAGCCACCAGCATCAGGACCGTGTTGGTGCCGACGTCGAGCGCGCCGATCTTCATGAGGCCTCCCAAAGGAGCGGCACGGCGCCGGATTCGGGGCCCGCGAACGCACCGGCAAAGCCGTCGATCGCGGCAAGCGCGCGCGCCGCCAGGTCTATCTTTTTCTGCTTGCCGCGCACGCGCGTCCCAAGCTCGGGCATCAGGCCGTAGTTGGCGTTCATCGGCTGGAATTCGCGCCGGCCAGAATCGGTGACGTAGGCGACGAGCGAGCCGAGCGCGGTGGTCGGCGGCGGCGCCGCGAACGGGCGGCCGTTGATCAGATTTGCCACATTGAGCGCCGCGAGCAGACCGGCGGCGGCCGACTCGACGTAGCCTTCGACGCCGATCATCTGGCCGGCCAGGAAGAGGTCGTCGCGTCCGATCAGTTGCAGCGTCGGCCGCAGCAGCCGCGGCGAATCGATGAAGGTATTGCGATGGAGCGAGCCGAGGCGCACGAACTGGGCGCGCGCGAGCCCGGGAATCATCCGCAGCACGCGGCGCTGCTCAGGATAGGTCATCTTGGTCTGAAAGCCGACCATGTTGTAAAGGCGCGCGGCGCGATCGTCCTGGCGCAACTGCACGACCGCGTACGGACGGCGCGCCCGGCGCGGATCGTCGAGGCCCACCGGGCGCATCGGGCCGAACGCGAGCGTCCGCGGCCCGCGCCGCGCCATCTCCTCGATCGGCATGCAGCCTTCGAAGTAAACCGGGCGCTCGAAAGGATGCGCCGCGACCTTGTCCGCCGCGAGCAGCGCGGCCACGAAGCCGTCGTACTCGGCCTCATCGAGCGGGCAGTTGATATAGTCGTCGCCGCCGCGGCCCCAGCGCGAGGCGCGGAATGCGATTTCCATGTCGATCGATTCGGCGGTCACCACTGGCGCGATCGCGTCGTAGAAGTAGAGATGGCGCGCGCCGACGAGGCGGTTGAGGTCGGCTTCCAGAGCCGGGCTGGTGAGCGGACCGCTCGCGAGGATAGTCGGCCCGGCGGGAATCGCGGTGACCTCTTCGCGCACGACCTCGACCAGCGGATGGCCGGTCAGTGCGTCGGTGAGCGCGTGCGCGAATTCGTCGCGGTCCACCGCCAGCGCCGAGCCCGCGGGGACGCGCGCGCGATCGGCGGCAGCGATCACCAGCGAGCCCAGCCGACGCATCTCCTCCTTGAGCACGCCGACCGCGGTGTCCATCGAGTCGCTGCGCAGCGAATTCGAGCACACCAGCTCGCCGAAAAGCGCGGTCCGATGCGCTTCGGTCATGCGGACGGGCCGCATCTCGAACAGGCGCACGCCGACGCCGCGGCGGGCGAGCTGCCATGCAGCTTCGCTGCCCGCCAGTCCCGCGCCGATTACGTTTACGATCCGAGTAGTCACCGGGAGTACTTACCGCGAGCGGTCACGGATTCCCGCTCGCGAAAAGGCTAGCCTGCCCGCACGCGCCGCGGCAAGCTCGGAGAAACCCGTAACGAGGAAATAATGCGACGGAGTTCCGCGCTTCCTCGCTCGGTCAATGTTTCTGAAGCCGCCTACGCGCTTGCCGGCGCCGGTTCCGGAGTGCTGCCGTCGGGAGCCGTGGCCGCCGGGGCCGGCGCGCGATAGTCGCACTCTTTTTTGGGACATTGCCAGCGCGCGCCCTCGCGCTTGGTAACTTTCTCGACCAGGTAGGCCGAACCGCACTGCGGACACGCCTGCGCCACGACCTTGTCCCAGCTCGCGAACTTGCACTTGGGGTAGCGCGAGCATCCGAAAAACAGCTTGCCGCGCCGGCTCCGCCGCTCCAGCACCTCGCCCTCTTTGCAATCCGGGCAGCTTACGCCGGTGCTGACGGGATCTGACTTGAGCCGCCGGATTCCGTCGCAATCCGGATAGCCCGAGCATCCGAGAAACTCGCCGAAGCGCGAGCGCCGCCGCACCATCGGTTTGCCGCACTTCTCGCAGACCTCGTCGGTCGGCTCGGTCGAAAGCGCCTGGCGTTCCTGCGGCACGATATTGCCCTGGTCGTCGCGGGTGAATTCCTTGGTGTTGGTGCACTTGGGATAGTTGGAGCAGGCGAGGAACTCGCCGTTGCGCCCCCACTTGATCACCATCTCGCCGCCGTCAAGCTCGCACTTGAGTCCGGTCGGCAGGCCCTTGCGCTTGACGGTCGGCATCTTTTTCTTGGCTTCGCCGAGCGACTTCTTGAACGGCCCATAGAAACGTCTGAGCGTCTTGACCCAGTTTTCCTTGCCGCTTTCGACTTCGTCGAGTTCCTCTTCCAGCTGCGCGGTGAAGCCGACCTCGAGGATATCGGGGAAGGCCTTGATCAGAAGCTCGGCGACGACGCGGCCGAGCGACGTCGGACGCAGCCGCTTGCTCTGGTCTTCCTCGACGTATTCGCGGTTCAGAATCGAGGTCATGATGGCCGCGTAGGTCGAAGGACGGCCGATACCCTTGTCCTCGAGCTCCTTGATGAGCGTCGCCTGGGAAAAGCGCGGCGGCGGCTGGGTGAAATGCTGCTCCGGCTCGAAGCCCAGGAGCTTCAGCGTCTCGCCCTCGTTCATTGCGGGGAGCGTCGCCGCCTCGTCGTCCTCGGGCTTTTCGTCCTGGCCCTCGGTGTACACGCGCATGAAGCCGTCGAACTTGACCACCTGGCCGGTCGCGCGGAAGACCGCGTCGCCGGAGTCCACATCTACGGTGGTGCGGTCGTAGATCGCGGGATTCATCTGGCTCGATACGAAGCGGTTGAAGATAAGGGTGTAGAGCGCAAGCTCGTCCTTACCGAGATAGCGCGCCATCGATTCGGGATCGCGCTCGACCGCGGTCGGTCGAATCGCTTCATGCGCGTCCTGGGCGGACTTGGAGGAGCGATACAGAATCGCCCGCTCGGGGATGTAGCTCGCGCCGTAGCGATTGACGATGTATTCGCGCACGGAGTTGAGCGCCTGGTCGGAGACCCGCGCCGAGTCGGTGCGCATATAAGTGATAAGACCCACGGCGCCCTGGTCGCCCAGCTCGACGCCTTCGTACAGGCGCTGCGCAATTTTCATCGTGCGCGAGGGCGAAAAATAGAGCTTGCGCGAGGCCTCCTGCTGCAGGCGCGAGGTGATGAAGGGAGGCGTCGGCGTGCGCCGCACCTCCTTGCGCTCGATCTTGCGCACCACGAACGGCTGCCGTTCGCATGCACCGATGACCACCCGCGCCTCGGCCTCGGGCAGCTTGTAAGCTTTGTTGTCGATCCGCTGGTCGCGATAGCTGTAGAGGCGGGCCTTGAAGGGCGGCGGATTCGAGGCCTCCAGCCGCGCGTCGAGCGTCCAGTACTCCTCGGCGCGGAACGCCTCGCGCTCCTTCTCGCGCTCGACGATTATCCGGAGCGCCACCGATTGTACCCGGCCGGCGCTGATTCCGCGCTTCACCTTGTCCCAAAGCAGCGGACTTATCTGGTAGCCGACCAGCCGGTCGAGCACCCGGCGCGCCTGCTGGGCGTCAAAGAGATCGTGGTTGAGTTCCTCCGGATGCGCCACGGCCTCGCGCACCGCGCCCTGGGTGATCTCATGAAGCAGCACGCGGCGCACCGCGCCCTTGACCTTGCCGATCTGGTCGGCAATGTGCCAGGCGATCGCCTCGCCCTCGCGGTCAGGGTCGGTCGCCAGATATATCTGATCGGCCTTTTTCGCGTAGGCTTGGATTTCCTTGAGCACCTTCGCCTTGCCCGCAATAACGTGGTACTCGGGCTTGAAGTCGTCGTCGATCGCGACGCCGAGCGTGCTCTTGGGCAGATCCATCACATGGCCGACCGACGGGATAACCTGGAAGTCGGAGCCCAGATAGCGTTTGACGGTCTTCGCCTTGGCCGGTGATTCAACTATTACGAGGTTCTTTGCCACCCTGCCTCTTCAGCCTCCGGAATTCAGCCCCCGGGCCGCCCGGCAACTAATGGGCCGGGCCTCAGGGCAGTGAGAAGAGCTTGCCGGGATGCTGCACTACCAACCCCCTGAGCTCAAGCTCCAGCAATAAGTTAAGCACAGTTTGCGGTGGAAGGTGGCATGATTCAATGACCACGTCAACGTGGATTGATTGAGTATCTATTAGACAATTTAAAATTGCTTGAGCCTCATTGGTCTTCTCTTTGACCATCTCGTCCGACGGATTTCCCGAGGCCGCAGCGCCCGAGGCTGCAGCTATCGACCGTATCGAGGCTGCGCCGAGCGCGCCGCCGTCCAACGCGGGCCGACCGCGGTCCGCCTCCTGCTTCCCCTCGGCGCCCGACGGAGACGCCGTCGCCTGCGCGCCACGTTTCCCGACCATCTGGGGGGCGAGGTCTTCGATCACGTCCTCGACGCACTCGACCAGCACGGCGCCTTCGCGGAGCAGCCGGTTACTGCCGCGGGTCTTGCCGCTCAGCGGGCTGCCGGGAACGGCGAAGACCTGGCGATCCTGTTCGAGCGCCATCCGCGCCGTGATCAGCGATCCGCTTTTCTCCGCCGCCTCGACGATGACGACGCCGAGCGAAAGGCCCGACAGGATGCGGTTGCGGCCGGGAAAGTTCTCCGGCAATGGAGCCATGCCCAGCGGAAGCTCGCTCAGGATGGCGCCGCGTCCCTCGACGATCGATTCCGCAAGCCCGCGATGCTCGGGCGGGTAGGCGACGTCGATCCCGCATCCCAGCACCGCAATCGTGCGCCCGCGAGCGTCGAGCGCTCCGCGATGGGCCGCGCCGTCGATTCCGCGGGCGAGTCCGCTCACCACGACGAAGCCGTGCGCGGCCAGCTCGAAGCCGAGCCGCTCGGCCATCCTGAGCCCGGCCTCACTCGCCGCGCGGGCGCCGACCACCGCTATGCAGGAGGTCTCGCCGGGTTCGAGCACGCCGCGGGCGATCATATATGGAGGCGGGTCGGCGATCTGTTTCAGATTCGGCGGGTACTCGGCGTCGGTCCATCGCACGATCCGGGCGCCGAGCCGCGGCAGTTCGCAGAGTTCCTTTTCGAGCGGCGCAAATTCATCGAAACTCGCAAATGCGCGAGCGACATTACGTCCGACTCCCGCCGCCGCGATCTCCTCTTCGGCGGCTTTAAAAATCCGCTCGGCGGAGCCGAATCGTTCGAGCAGCAGCCTGCATGTTCGCGGCCCCGCGCCATGCACGCGTCTGAGCGCAAGCCAATAAGCGTCAGACGTCGCTGACATAACCCCCTCGCGCCTCGGCGAATCAGCTCGGGCCGCCGCGCGCGCCCGTATTTCTAACGCAGGCTGCGGGTTTAGGTCACCGGGGGCGGTGGATGACCGCGCGGCGGCCAGCTTGACCCCGCCTGCTCAATGAAATAGTTAAAAGCGAACCGCTTTGTTTGCCGCCCATCGTGCTGTCCGTTTTGCTAAAAAGATCTTGCTGTTAGAAGATCTTGAGCTTAGCCGCTTCTCAGTGGAAGAGCTGGCGGGGAAACAAAGGGCGCGGGCGGAGGAGCAAATAGATAATGGATGCTAGCCAGGTCACGGAAGTCGGCCGGATGTCGGCGATCGAAAAGCAGATTCTCATCTTCAGTGTGTATCGGGACGCTGAATTGCGCGGCGCACGCCTGTTATTCAACCTGATCGGCCATATGAAGGACGGCGACTCGCAGCTCAAGATGGCCAAGCATCTGGCTGACGAGACCCGCCATGCGTGGCTCTGGACCCGACGTATCGCCGACATGGGCGGGACGCCCCTCATGCTCGCCGACGGCTATCAGCGCCGCCTGGGCCTCAGGCTCGGCGTGCCCAAGACCGTGGTCGAGTTGCTCGCGCTGACCGTGGTCGTCGAGGAACGCGCGCAGAGCCGCTACATGGCGCATGCGGCGTTGCCCAACGTTGACGACGAGACCCACGAGGTGCTCAAGGCAGTCACCGAGGACGAGACTTGGC
This sequence comes from Binataceae bacterium (SeqCode), assembly GCA_036495625.1. Taxonomy (GTDB): domain Bacteria; phylum Desulfobacterota; class Binatia; order Binatales; family Binataceae; genus JAKAVN01. Next base: position 11,537 of record DASXMQ010000090.1, read on the forward strand.
ATCTGTCGTGGATCGAAAAAAAGATGCGCGAGATCGCCCGCGAAGAGGGTTTGGAGGCCAAGGCCGATGAAACACTCGCGCGGTATCGTGCGATTGAGCGCGAGGTTTACGCGACGCTCGCCGCCGACGAAGTCGAGCTGATGCGCACCTGACCGCACGCATCGGTTTCGCGCATCACCGGGCCGCTTTCCGTCGAATCGTTTAGTTAAATGCCGTCGCGCGAGCTCAGCGCGGCGTTGAGCTCCGTCCTCATCGCCTCGGCCGCCGCCGCGGCCGCCTCCGCCGGCTTCGCGCCGGGCCGCTTCAGATACGCGTACATCAAGCTCCGGCTCGCGTTGACCACCACGCCGCTTCCGTCGGCCCGTGCCGCTCGTACGGCGTCGGCCGCGCTCGCGCCCTGCGCGCCGTAGCCGGGCACCAGAATGGTCGCATGGGGCATCAGTTCGCGGGCGCGGGCGGCATGATCCGGATAGGTCGCACCGACCACCGCGCCGACCGGGCTCAGGCCGCTTGGACCGACGAAATCGCCGCCCCATCCTTCCACCCGCCGCGCCACCCATTCCCATACCGGGACGCCGTCCGCGGCGCGATCCTGAAACTCGCCTGAAGACGGATTGGAAGTCTTGACCAGCACGAAGAGGCCGCGCCCTTCGCGCACGCGGGTTACGAATGGCGCGATCGAGTCACTTCCCAGGTAAGGATTCACGGTCACGGCGTCGCATCCGAAGTCGCCCTCACCGAGGAAAGCCTCGGCATAGGCGGCCGAGGTCGAGCCGATATCGCCGCGCTTGGCGTCGGCGACCGTTGGCAGCCCGAGGCGGCGCGCGAGCCCGATAACTTCGACCAGCGCGCGCATCCCGTCCATCCCGCGCGCCTCGAAAAACGCGAGCTGCGGCTTGATCGCACAGACCGCGGGAGCGCACGCCTCGACGATCGCGCAGCAGAAGCGCGAAAGCGTATAGCCGTCCGGCAGACCCGACGCTGGGGGCGCGCCAAGCTGCGGATCGACGCCGAGCATCGCAACGGTGCGCTTACGGCGCTGCGCTTCGAGCAGGCGCTCGGAGAAGTATTCCATCGCCATCGAAGGCTAATCATTTCACAAGCGATTTGTCCGTCACAGTGCGAGGGCGCCGGACCCCAAAATCAGTTGGAGGGCGGCGCGCTTTCGCGATAGCTTGCGGCATCAGCAGGGGTGCCGCGCATGGAACTCGGAAAATTCGGAGTCTTTTCCTATCTCGACACGCTAAGCTCGGCCGAAGTCGCGGGCTTGGCGCGCAAACTCGAGGATCTTGGCTACAGCGCATTGTGGTTTCCCGAGACCTTTGGCCGCGACCCATTCGTGTGCGCGGCGCACGTGCTCGGCAACACTGAACGGCTGATCGCGGGCGCGGCGGTCGCCGTGGTATGGAAACGCGAGCCGGCCGCGATGGTGGGGGCGGCGCGGACGCTCGGCGAGATGTTCCCCGAGCGATTCATCCTCGGGATGGGGGTCAGTGGCCGCCCCTTCATGAAACGCCACGGGCTCAACTATCAGAAACCGCTAAGCTACATGCGCGAGTACCTCGCCCGGATGCACCAGGCGCCGTACTACGGCCCCAGGCCCTCCGCCGAACCGCCGATTATCCTAGCGGCGCTGCGGCCGCGGATGCTCGAACTGGCGGTGGGCGAGACGAGCGGCACGATTACGGCGCTGATGCCGCCCGAAGCGGTCGCGAAAATGCGCGCGACCATCGGCCCCGGGAAATGGATTTGCGCGCAGCAGGTGGTGATGCTCGAAACCGACCCGGCGCGGGCGCGCGCCGCCGCGCGCCAGTTCATGCATTTCTACCTCGGCTCGCCGACGTACCATGCGCATCTGCGCGCGCTCGGCTTTACCGACGCCGACCTCACCGGCGACGGCAGCGATCGCTTGATTGACGCGCTGGTGGCGTGGGGCGACGAGCAGCGGCTGCGCCTATGCCTTGAGGCTCATCTCGAGGCGGGCGCGGACCATGTCGTGATCTCGGCGATTGGCTCCGCGGGCGGCCATCGCCCCGACGAGCGGGCGCTGGAGGCGATGGCCCCGCGCTAGCCGCGCTTCGCCGGCCGATCGCGGCTCCGCCGCTTGCGCGGGGAGGGTCTGTCGCCGGGCAAGACGATGTCGCCGCTGCGCCAGAGATACCAGGAGGCGGCGGACCGGTACGGACGCCATCGTTCGGCCAGCGCGCGCAGCCGTTTGGCATCGGGCATCTTGCGCATCCGGTAGAGCCGCCGGGCCGCGTTGCGAACTCCCAGGTCGTCCACCGGCAGAACGTCGGGGCGCCCGAGATTGAATATCAGGAACATCTCCGCGGTCCATCGTCCGATTCCGTGCACGCGCGTCAGATCGAGGATAATCTCCTCGTCGTCCATCCCGGAGAAGCGATGGAAGCTCAGCGTGCCGTTTTCGACGTGAGCGGCGAGGTCCTTGAGGTAGAGGCTCTTCTGACGCGAGAGCCCGGCGCGCCGCAGGTCCTCGGCGAGCGCGTCGAGCACCTGGCGCGGCGCTGGAAACCGGCGGCCGGGAAAAAGCGCGACGAAGCGGGTGTAGATCGTGTGGGCGGCGGCGCCGGCGAGTTGCTGGAAGATGATTGCGCGACCGAGCGCCTGGAAACGTTCGCGCCGAAGCTCTATCTCGAGAGGCCCGACCGCGTCGATCACCCGCGCCAAAACCGGGTCGGCGGCGCTGAGATGCGCCATCGCCTCGCGCGCGTAGGAAAGTTGTCTGTTCCCCATGGCGCGCGAATTATAACCGATCGCGCGCCTTGCAAGTTACCGCGGCTCGAACATAATGGGCAGAGACTAGTCGCATCGGTCTCGTCATCCCACGAGGCCGCAATCGACAGGAACGAGGCTCAATCGCCATGAAAACCATGATGACCAACCGGCGCTGGATCAAACAACATCCCGACCTCGGTACCGGCCCGGTGCCCACCGACACCTGCACGTCGCCGGAACTGTTCGAACTCGAGCGCGAGCGCATCTTTCGCAGGTCGTGGCTGAACATGGGACGGGAGGACGACCTTCCCGAGCCGGGCAGCTACGTGGTGCGCGACCTTGCGGTCGCGAATACCTCGGTGCTGCTGGTCCGCGGCAAGGATCGGAAAATCCGCGCCTTCCACAACGTCTGCATGCATCGCGGCAACCGGCTGGTCGATAAGGAGAAGGGGCTTTGCAAGGGCCGCTTCGTCTGCCGCTTTCATAGCTGGGCCTTCGACACCTCCGGGCAACTCACCTGGGTGTCCGACGAGGCCAACTTTTACGATATCGACAAGAGCGCCTTGGGCCTGAGGACGATCGCAGCGGAGGTGTGGGAGGGCTTCGTCTTCATCAACCTGAGCCCCAACCCCTCGGAGACGCTCGCCGAATACCTGGCGGGGATGGTGCCGCAGATCCGCGGGTATCCCTTCGGAGAGCAGCGGCTGCTCTGCCGCTACCGGGTCGAGGAGCGGGCGAACTGGAAAGTCATTCTCGACGCGCAGAACGAGGTTTATCATCTCCCGTTCCTGCACATCACTTATCCCGACTTCTGTCCGATGAATGAGCAGAAGTTCAGCCGGATCCAGAAGTTCACCCGCTTCGGCCGCCATACCGCTTACTCGGTCGAATTGAATACCGATCACCAGATGAAGCCGGTGGAGGCGATAGCCGTAGGCGCGAATCCGCGCGGCGGGCAAGTTCATCCGTCGATGATCGGATGGTTCGATTTCTACACCGTATTCCCGAACTTCTGCATGCTGTTCCTCGCTGGGACCTACGTCACCTACAACATCTGGCCCGTCGCGGTCGATCGCACCGTATGGGAAGTCAGCATGTATCAGCCGGCGACCGACAAGCCGAGCGAGCGCTTCGCGCAGGAGTACAACCGTTGCCTGCTGCGCGACCTCCTGCAGGAAGACGCGAGCAATCACGAAGCGATCCAGGCAAGCCTCGATTCGGGAGCGCTTACTCACTTCCAGTTTCAGGACGAGGAAATCCAGATCAGGCATTTCCACAAGGAAGTGCGCCGCCATCTCTTCGGCGAGGAAAACGGCGCGGCAGCCGCTCCAAACGGCCGCGACACTGCCGAGCTCAGGTTGAAATGAGTATTTTGTTGCCGAACAATTTTTCGGACCTCGAGAAATTCGCCGGATGGGCGCTGCCGACCAGCACCGAGCGCAACCGGATGCGCCGCGGAACCCCGATGGCCGAAATCAACGCGTTCTACGACGCGATGCTGCCGCGGCTCAAGGAGGTCCTCGCCTACCTCGACCGGTTTTCGCTGCAGGAGATGCCGCAGGATGCGCGAAGGCTCATGTATCTCTCTCTCGCGCTCGCGGAAATCACGATCGCGGTGGAACTGTTCCATGAACCGAAAGTCACCGGAGGATGCGATCCGGAACGGTTCGTGGTGGCGCGCGAGATCGATCCCTAGCGCGCGCTCTAACGCGCGAGCAAGCCATAGCGAGCGTAGCGCGCAACAAGGACAGCCATGAACCTCACCGACAAGGTGGCTATCGTGACCGGCGCCGGCTCCGGCATCGGCCGCGCCGTCGCGCTGAGACTCGGCGCCGCGGGCGCCAAGGTGATCGCGGCGGATTTCAACGAGGAGGCCGCGGCCAAAACCTGCACCGAGCTGAAACAGGCGGGCGTCCAGGCGGTTTCGCGGCGGTCCGACGTTTCCCAAACCGGCGAAGTGCAGGCGCTTGTCGCCTTTGCCGTCAGCACTTTCGGCAGGCTCGATTGCGCGGTCAACAACGCGGGAATCCAGGGCGAGCTCGCTTCGACCGCCGAGTGCAGCGAGGAAAACTGGGATCGCATCGTCGATACCAATCTCAAGGGCGTTTTTCTCTGCATGAAGTACGAGTTGCGCGAGATGCTCCGGCGCAACAGCGGCGCGATCGTGAACATCGCGTCCAACTTCGGCCTCGTCGGGTCGCCGCAGATGCCTGCCTACTCGGCCAGCAAGCATGGAGTCGTCGGCCTCACCAAAACCGCGGCGATCGAGGTTGCGGCGCGCGGAATCCGCGTCAACGCGGTCTGTCCGGGACCCACGATGACGCCGCTTGCCGAGGCGGTGATCAAGGACACCCCGGGCATCATCGACGCGATCAACAGCCGATTGCCGATCGGCAGGATGGCGAGCCCCGAGGAGATAGCACAGGCGGTCGCATGGCTATGCTCGGACGAGGCGGTCTTCGTGGTCGGCGGAATCTTTCCGGTCGACGGCGGCTACGTCGCACAATAGGAATTTCACCGGCAAGCAGCCGAACCAAGCAGCCGAACCAGGCAGCCGAACAACGGCAGCTAATCCCCGCGGCGGGCGTGCGGCGATAGCCAGACCTGCTCGAGTCGCGTGGGGCGCATCGGGTTTAGCACGTAGCCGTTCACCCACGGCTGGCGAATCATGTAGGCGACCGGATTGTAGAGAAAGACCCAGGGCGCGTCGGCCACCACGATTCGCTCGGCCCGGTTATACAGCGCATAGCGCTGCGCGCGGTCGGTGAGCGGCGCGGCTGCGGCGAGCAATTTGTCAACCTCGGGATTGTAGTAAAAGGTGTCGTTGTTGCCGCCCCATTGTTGGCGCGAGAACAGCACCTCGAGAAAGTTCTGCGGGTCGGAAAAATCGGCCTCCCATCCGAGATCGACCAGCGCAACCGTGTCGGGCTGGCGAATCGCTTCGAGCAGCGGCGCCCATGCGACCGGCTTAAGCTCGACGTGAACGCCGACCAGCGCCAGGTCCTGCTGGATCGATTGGCCGATCATCATTTCGGTGCGGTCGGCGCGCATCCACAGCGTCGGCGAAAAGCCCTTGCCCACGCCCGCCTCCTCGAGCAACCGCCGCGCCCTTGCGGGATCGTAAGGATAGCCCTTGAGGTCCGGATCGAAACCCGGGAGCCCCGGAGGCAACACGCCCTTGGCGACGACGCCGCGCCCATTCAGCAGCGCGATTATCTTGTGCTTGTCCACCGCGTAGTTGAACGCGCGCCGCACGCGAACGTCGTCGAACGGCTTCATCCGGCAATTCATCCCGAGGTACTCGGTCGCAATATCCACGATATGAATCGTCAGCCCGCGAAGCGCCGGCGTTTTCATCACGTAGAGAAACTCCGCCGATGGAATTCTCGAGACATCGATCGCCCCGGCCTCGAACTTGAGCCACTGCAGGTCATCGCTCGCGCCGATTTCCTCAACCACGGCGTCGAGCCGGGGAAGACCCTTGATGAAGTAGGCGGGATTTTTGACCATCACGATGCGCTGGCCGCCGATCCATTGCGCGAGCCTGAACGGGCCGCTGCCCAGCGCGTGGCTCGAGAAATCCTCGCCCCAGCGCTCGACCTCCTCGCGCGGCACTGCCGCCGCAAACGGCATCGCGAGCTTCTGCACGAAGATCGGATCGGGACCGTCGAGATGAAACACGATCGTCCACGGGTCGGGCGTCTCGATCCCGCCGACCTCGTGCGCGCGCCCCGCCTGAAATTGCGCGGCCCCGGTTATTTCGCGAAAATACTCCATCCCCTTCGAGCGCGTCGCCGGATTGAGCACGCGCTCGATCTCATACTTGAAATCAGCCGCGGTGACCGCGCGCCCGTTGGTGAAGCGCGCGTCGCGGCGCAGATGAAACGTGAAAAGCCGCGCGTCGGGCGACTCGCTCCAGTCGGTTGCGATATCGGGCACCACGTCCACGCCGGCGTCGCTGTAGCGTACCAGCGTGTCGAAGATCATCTGCTCGAAGCTCCACGAGGCGGTGTCGTAACCGGCGGCCGGGTCGAGCGTCGGAACGTCGTCCTGAACGGCGAGATGGAGCACCTGCGCGCCGGGCGGAAAGACCCGCGGGGCGGGCGCGCCCGCCCCGCCGCGGCGGCATCCGGCGCCGCCGATGGCGGCGCGGGATGCCGCCGCGAGCCAGAGCGCCGCCGCCGCGAGCGCGCGCATCGCGCGCGGGCGGCGGCGGCAGCAGCGCTCCCCGCCGCGTGCTTCGCCCGCGGCGCGAGCTTCGCTTCGCGCGGCCGCCGGGCGGCCGCGCACCGGCCGGGCGAT
>DASXMQ010000091.1:0-57656 GCA_036495625.1 Binataceae bacterium (SeqCode)
GGACGCCGGAGAATGTTGCCCGTTTTTGGATCAACATTCGCCTTTGTGCCTCCGAGCGAACCGCTAGTGTGGAAAAATTTACCACGGTCTGATGGTATCAGCAATTGCGATGCCAAAACCTGAAAGCCTGAGCTTTCTCGCGTAACGAAATAGCGAGAAGACGCCGCCGCCGATTTATGCGTCCGCGCTTGTAAAGCAGTTGCTCCCGTTGATATTGGATTCGGTCACCCCGATCGCCCTGCTAGTGGAGAGAATCGACGATGTACGTACTCGATAACGGCACCCGCTTCGTCATCCCGCGCACGGAGATGACCTATCCCGGTCACAGCATGAAGCTGCATCAGACAGCCGCCGACGCGGTCAAGGCGCCGGTGGACCATGTGATGGCGGATTTCGAGGACGCGTGCCCTTACGAATTCAAGGGACCGAAGAGCCATAAGGTGATGGTCGAGGCGCTCAACACGCTCGACTTCGGCCGTAAGGTGGTGACGGTCCGCCCCAACAACATCCATTCACCCTTCTTCAAGGGCGACATGGAAGCGATCGTGCTGGGCGCAGCCAACCGCTTCCACGGCATCATGCTGCCCAAGACGCGCGGACCGGAGGAAATCCGCGAGGTCGCGCGGATGCTCGACGATCTCGAGAAGCGCGCGGGATGGAAGTACCGGATTCAGATAGAATCGCTGGTCGAGACCCCGCAGGCGCTGGTCAAGGCCTACGACATCGCGACCGCGTCGGACCGCATGTGCGGCCTGGTCTTCGGCATCGCCGACTTCGCCGCCAACCTGGGCGTGCGCGAGATCGTCGAGAACCAGAACCAGAACTTTCACTATGCCAAGCAATCGATGGTGGTCGCGGCCAAGGCTGCCGGCCTCCACGCGGTGGACAACGTTTACCTGCGCCTGTGGCGCAAGGACGATCCTCCGGCGAAAGTCGCCGAACTGCAGCGCGGGTTGCGCGAGAAAAACGTCGGCGCCGCCAACCTCGGGATGGACGGCACTTGGGTCATCCATCCGCAGCAGGCCGAGATCGCCAACGCCTGCTATACGCCGAGCGCCGAGCAGGTCGAAGATGCGCGCCGCGTGGTCACGCTCTACCATGAAAAGGGCGGCGGCTCGATGGCCGATCCCAAGAGCGGCGAGATGATCGATGAGGCGACGATCAAGATCGCGCTCATGGATCTGGCCAAGGGCGCGCAGGCGGGAATCGTCAGCGAAAAAGAGCTCAAGGAATGGTCGGCGAAGAGCCGCGCAATTACCGGCTACGACATCCTGGAGTTCATGCGCCGCGTCGCGTAGCTCCCGGTGCGGATCATTGCACTGAGCGAGGGATTATCAGCGATTTCGTCAGTTTAGGCCACCGCTTTGAGGATTCAGAACATGCCAGGCGCCAGCCGCCAGCGCACCCGCTGCCGATAGGCCAGGTATCCGGGATCGCGATCGAGCAACTCCTCCTCGAGCGCGATGCGCCAGACCATGAACGGAATCGTCAACGCCACCAATGCGAAATTGCAGACGCTTGGAGCAGCCATCGAGGTGCCGAAAGCGGTCAGCAGCCAGGCCGCGTACACCGGATGGCGAATTAGTCGGAAGGGACCGCGTACCACGAGGCCGCGGTTGGCCGGGAGTACTCCGAAACGGCGGCCGAGGTAAAGCCATCCGGCCAGCATCAGCAACAGACCAGCCAGCTGCAAGATAGCGCCGGCCGCCCCCAGTGTGGGCCAATTCGTAACGGCGAAGCGCGAAGCGGGGCGCATGAAAAGCGGCAGCACGATCATCGCCGAAGCTGCGATCAGCGCCTGATAATCGGTTCGCGCTTCACGCGGCGCTGCTCGCATCAACGACAGCACGGCCATCGTTAGAGCGCCGATGATCCAAATCCAGGCCGAGAGATTCGCATGCGGGGCGTTCGGTGTCGTCGACATCAACTGCGGCAGCCAAGGCACCAGAGTCGCCACAAAGATCGCCGCGACGCCAAGATTAGCCGCCACGTGAAGCAGCCGGGATCTGTTCAATCTGCTTCCTGGGGTGCGCGACCGCTCGGTTTCACTGCCAGGCGGTGCAGGTTTCGATCCTGCGACCCCGGCTGGTAAGCCGTGTTCCGCCAGAAACCGCTGTTGCGCTTGAGGATCATTTGCTAACGGGTATTAGCAGCAAACCCATTGGCAGAGAAGCCGAGCGTCCACGCCGGCGATGGCGCTCTGGTAGCCTGCCCTTTCGGCGCGATTTCTTTTCTCGGCGATCTTTTCTTTTCAAAGCGATCTTTTCTTTTCAAAGCGATCCTGCCAATTCTCGCTCTGTCAGCGAAGAGCCGTCGCAGGAGGTCGCGTCATGAACTTCGAGAATCAGGTCGTACTGGTGAGCGGAGCGGGACGCGGGATCGGCAAAGAGATCGCGCTGAGTTTCGCGCGCGCGGGCGCCGATATCGGCTTCGCCGAGATCAGCGCGGAAACGGCCGAGCCGACGGCGAACGAGATCAGGAAGCTCGGACGCCGCGTCTTCTTCAGCAAAACCGACGTCAGCGACTACGATCAGGTGCAGCAATTCGTCGCCGGCGCGGCGCGCGAGCTGGGCCGCGTCGACGTGATGATCAACAACGCCGGCATCGCCAAACCGCAGCCGTTTCTGGAGATCACCCGGGAGAACTGGGAGAACCATCTGCGGATCCATCTCTTCGGCGCTTTTTATTGTTCGCAGGCCGCGGCGCGCGAGATGGCCAAGCGCAAGTATGGACGGATCGTTTCGATCGCTTCGGTCGCCGGATTGATGGGCCCGATCGACCTTGCGCCCTATGGCGTGGCCAAATCGGGAATTATCGGCCTGACGCGCGCGATGGCGCTGGAACTGGCCGATCACGGTATCACCGCCAATGCGATCGCGCCCGGACCGATCGAAACCGACATGATCCGCGCGGCCTGGACCAAGGAGGCGCTCGAGGAGCGGGCCAATCATCTGCCGATTCGCCGTCTCGGCAAGGTCGAGGAGATCGCGCGAGCGGCGATGTTCCTGGCGGCGCCCGATTCCGGCTACATTTCCGGGGCGACCCTGGTAGTTGACGGCGGATCGGTGGCAGCCGGCGCCTACATGGTCGAGAAGTATCGCCGGCGCAAGACGGGACAGAGCTGAGAATCGCGATGCGCAATCGCGCGCGGCAATTCGATTCGTCCCGCGCGGCGGGCGATGCAGCGGCGGCGGCGCTTACCAGTATGAAAGCTCGAGCGTCTGCTTGCCTGCCGGTATCGAAACCGCGAGCAGGCCGCCTCGGGAAATTACGCTGCCGCGTCCGGCGGTGAGCCGCCAGAAGCGATCGTAATTCTGGTTCACGACCAGCGTGGCCGGCGCCGGCGCATCGACCGCAAATTCAAGGCGATTCGGCGTCCAGCGAAGCAGCTCAAGGGTGCCCGCGCCCACCAGGTACTGCTCTCCGCGATAGCCGGGATCTCCACTCGCCGCGACATGAGTGCTCCAGTTCGCGTAGTCGTTGCAGTTGATGATTCCTTGATTCATCAAGGTCAGGCGCAGCATGTCGCGCGAGACGACAAAGTAGCCGGTACCCGGCTCGCGCACCTGACGGAAAGCCCCGGCCGTCACCGCCGGAACCGGATTCTGCAGCGGATAGTTCAGGTTGTAAGTCCCCACCCAAAGACAGTCGAGCGCGGCGACGACGATGAGGCCCGCGGCAACCGTGGAGCCGCCAGCGGCCGCGATCCAATCCGCGCCGAAGCCCGCCAGCACCGCGATCGCCTGCACCATCGGAACGATGAACCGATAGGGTAACCGCTCCCACGAAAACACCGGCAGCTCGTGCAGGAGCGGCCACGGCCACCACGGACCGCGGGCGCCCATCGTCAGCGTCGCCATCACGGCCGCGAGCAACACCCAGGGCCATGCGCGCCGCGGGCGTGACAGCCCGGCAATTGCGAGCGCCATGAACAGGCCAACGTAGGCGCCGACTTCGTGCCAGCCCCATATCAGTTCACTCCAACGCTGCAGATCCTGATCGCGCGAGAACAGCGCGACCCCGAGCGCGCGCCACGTGTTTTGGTCAAGGCCGGTCGGCCGCGGATGGGCCGCGGCGAAGTGGTAGCTCAGCATCAGATGCGGCCCCGCGAGCATCAAGCCCGAAGCCAGTACGGATGCCGTCACCCATAGGGGCCGCATACTGCGCTGCTGGACGGCGAGCGCCGGCGCCAGCACCGCGAGCACCAGCGCTCCGTAGCTCGGCGGATATGGATTTCCGTCAAGCCACATCAGTGCGAGCGCCAGCGCCGCCGGCCACACCCATCGAAGCCGCCGCTCGATCGCGAGCTCGGCAAATGCGAGCAGCCACGGGAGATAGCAGAAGCCCATCATGACCAGTTCCCCCGATGCCACATGCAGGGGGAACCATGAACTTGCCGCGAACGCCGAGGCGCAGGCCGCGGCGCCCAACGGACGCATCCCGAGCACGCGGCCGAGCACGTAGCCGCCGGCCCATGCCATCGCAAGATGCAGCCACACGGCGAGATGGGTACCGGCCGCGGGCCCGAAGATCAGGACGAGCGGAAAAAACGGATTGAGAATTCGCGCCTGGGGATTGCCGAGCAGCGGCGCGCCGCCGCACATCCAGGGGTTCCAGAGCGGAAGCTGATGATAGTCAACGATGCTGCGGCGCGCGGCAACCGTCAGCTCGAGCGCGAAGTCCCAGTCCCAGAAGCCAGTCAGCACGCCGAGATGGAGAAGCAGCGGATAGGTGAAAACCGCGCCGAAAGCGAGCGCTGCGAGAATCACCAGGCCCGTTTCGCGGCGCATTCTCATCGAGCTTCGATCGCAACAACCTCGTTCAGTGGCGGTCGACGGCGTGGTAACGCGCCGCCACCACGTCCCAGTCGATATAGTCGAGGAACCGCGCGACGTATTTCGCGCGATCGGGATAATTGAGCAGGTAGGCGTGCGAGGCGACGTCGCACACCAATAGCGGATTGCCGCCGGCCCATCCCCCCGCGTCGCCCTCGCCCGCCGGAAGATTGTGCCATCGATCGTCGTAAGGGTCGTATTCGAGAATCGCCCAGGCCGGCGCAATCCGCGCGCACTCGATAAAGTCGGCGCGCCAGCGCGCGAACGAGCCCATGTGCTCGTTGAGGTTGTCGAGCGCGTAGCTCGACGGCTTCATCGGCCTCAGCGCGAGATTGCGGAAATAGAACTCGTGCAGCAGCACCGAATTCGCGGCCTCGATCTGCTGGCGGCGGATGAGGCCGTAGTCGTTGCCATGCTCGGCGTCGCGCGGCATGGTGGCGAGCACCCGCTCGGCCACGAGCAAGCGCTCGAAGTCGTTGCGATAGGCGTGGTAGTTTTGCGCGAGCTGTTCGCGCGACAGAAATCCCAAAATCTCCGCGTGCGGCAGCGTCATCGGACGGCGCGGCTGAAACCCCGCCTCGCCTTTCAGCAGACCCTCGTTGCCAAGGCCGCTCTCGAGCGGAGGCGGCGGCAGCGCGGTTTCGGCCGCGCGCGCAATCTCGCGCATCGCGGCCGCGGCGCCCAGCGTCAGCGCGGCGCGCAGGATTTCACGCCTGCCGAAGCGGCGCTCGCGATTGTTCGTCGCCGGACGGGCTTCGCCTCTGCTCACGCTTTACGGGACGGGCGCGATGCTCAGCAGCCCCGCTGCCTCGTCGTGCCCAAGCATCAGGTTGAGGTCCTGCACCGCCTGCCCCGCCGCGCCCTTGCCCAGGTTGTCGATCGCCGTCAGCACCAGCAGAGTTTGCGAACGGCGCTCGAGCACGAAGCCGAGCTCGCAGAAGTTCGTCGCGCGGACGTTTTTCAGCTCGGGCAACTCGCCCGGCTTGAGCAGCCGCACGAAGGGCGACTTCGCGAACGACGCCTCGAACGCGGCGCGCACGTCATCCTCGGTGGTGCCGGCGCGCGGGCGCATGAAGATCGAGCTCAGGATACCGCGCGTAACCGGCAGCAGATGCGGCACGAACATCACCGCAACCTCGCGGCCGAGCGCGGTGCCGATTTCCTGCTCCATCTCGGGCAAGTGGCGATGATTGCCGACCTTATAGGCGCGGAAGTTTTCATTGACTTCGGCGAAGAGCTGCTCGATCTGCGCCGCGCGCCGCGCTCCGGTGGTCCCTGACTTCGCGTCGATCACGATCGAAGCCGGCTCGACCAGGTCGCGCCGGATGAGCGGCAGGATGCCGAGCAACGCCGCCGTCGGAAAGCATCCCGGCACCGCGACGATCCGCGCCTCGCGCAACTCATGGCGATGGAATTCGGCAAGCCCGTACACCGCTTGCCTGAGCAGCGCGGGCGCCGGATGCTCGACGCCGTAGGTCTGCCGGTACTGTGCCGGATCCTTCAGGCGGAAGTCGGCGGAAAGATCGAGGACCTTGAGCCCGGCCGCGACAAGCTCGGCCAGCATCGGTGCGCCGACCCGCTCGGGCAGACACGACATCACGACCTCGGCGCGTCCGGCGATGAGATCGCCGCGCAGCTCCTCGAACGGCGGCAGATCAATGCCAGCCAGATGGCGATAGACGTCGGTGACCTCGCGGCCCGCGTAGTGCTCGGAGGTGAGCACGCTCAACTCAACGAAAGGATGCCCGGCGAGAATGCGCACGGCCTCGATCCCCGAATAGCCGGACGCTCCCAGCACCGCCACTTTGATCTTGTTGCGCGACGCCATCGGATTTCCCTCGACTTCCTTTGCCGCGTGCGGGACCACGCGCGGCCGATGCGACGGGCCTATCGTCTAACGACCTAGCACTAACGCGCGATGCGGGCCAGCCGTTCCGGCACGCACGCCGCCCAGAGCCGCGATGCGCGCGGCATGGAAGAGCATGTCCCGCGCCGGCGCGCCAGCGCGCGACTTAACGCTTGGAGTATTGCGGACGCTTGCGCGCCTTGTGCCGGCCGTACTTTTTGCGCTCGACTTCGCGCGGATCGCGCGTCAGCATCCCGCCCTTGCGGAGCGCCGGGCGCAGCGCCTCCGAGGCGGTGACCAGCGCGCGCGAGATTCCGTGGCGCACGGCCTCGGCCTGCGCCGCGATGCCGCCGCCGTGGACGCTCACGATCACGTCGTAGTGGCCCTTGGTCTCGGTGAGTTCGAAAGGTTCCATGATTTTCATGCGCGAGGTATCACGCGGAAAGTAAACTTCGAGCGCGCGCTCGTTGACGCTGATGGTGCCGCTGCCGGGGGCGAGCCGCACCCGCGCGATCGCGCTCTTGCGTTTGCCCACCGACCAGATTTCCGCCTTCTTGTCTGCCATCTCGCCTTCGTTCCCTCCGGAAACTTGCTGCCGTCGCGAAGTGTTCGAGCTGCTAGAGCTTCAGCTGCTGGGGCTGCTGCGCGGCGTGCGGATGGTCCGCCCCGCGATAGATCTTGAGCTTGGTGAAGAGCCGCCGCCCGAGCCGATTCTTGGGCAGCATCCCGCGCACCGCCGCCTCGAGCAGGCGCTCGGGCACGGTCTGGATAAGGCGCGCCGCGGTGGTCGAACGCACGCCGCCGGGATAGCCGGTGTGGCGGCGATAGACTTTCTCCTCGAGCTTGGCTCCGGTAAGGCGCACCTTGCTCGCGTTGATGATGATGACGAAATCGCCGGCGTCCTGGTTGGGGGTGAAGTCGGGGCGATGCTTGCCGCGGAGCACGCTGGCGGCGCGCGTCGCCACCCGCCCGAGCGGCCGCTCGCTCGCGTCGATCACCACCCAGCGCCGATCGCGCAGCGCGCGCTCATGCGACACGCTCCTGGTCTGTTCGCTCAGTTTCAACTCTTCAACCCTCTTGGCGCCTCATGCGCGGCGGCCGCGCTCAATCACGCGACGGCCGCTGCAACCGAATTTTGGCGGGGCCGATGGGATTTGAACCCACGACTTCCGACGTGACAGGCCGGCGTTCTAACCGGGCTGAACTACGACCCCGCCCGAACCATCCTTTTTGTCATGTTCGCCGCTCCGGAGCAACCAAGAGCGTGCAGCCGACACCAACCGACCGGGTGCGCCAATCGGCCCAACCGGGCTCTCGCGGCGGGGTCCTTTATTGTAGCGGGCGCTCACACCCCCGCGCCATGACCCTGCGCAAGCCCGTATGCCGCGTCCCCGTGCGCTCATCGGCGCGGCGGCGTAGCCCGACGCTTGCCAGCCCGCCGCGCTGTAAATTATTCTAGTCAGGAACCTTGAGTCCAAGCCGCCGCGGCAGGCTCACCTTTTTGAAACCGCCCGACGGGATCGATCGTATTCGCAACTTGCCACCATGTGGATAGTTCGTCTTGCCCTGCGCCGGCCTCTTTCGGTTGCGGTGATGGCGTTGCTGATGCTGGTGCTCGGCACGCTATCGTTCGAGCTGATGAACGTCGACATCTTTCCGGCCATCAACCTGCCGGTCGTGATGGTGGTCTGGAATTATCCCGGGCTGTCGGCCTTCGACGTCGAACGGCGGATGGTCTTCATCAGCGAACGCGCCTACTCGACCACCGTCAACGGCATCGAGCATATCGAGTCGGAATCGATCAACGGGCTGGGACTTCTGAAGGTCTATTTTCAGCCCGGCTCCGACATCGGCGCAGCGATCGCACAGATCGACGCGGTTTCAGAGAGCATCCTGACGATTTTGCCGCGCGGCACCGAACCGCCGCAAATCATTTCCTACAACGCGAGCAACGTTCCAGTCGCCCAGTTGAACATCTTCAGCGATACGCTTTCGACCGGCCGCCTGTTTGATTACGGACTCAACTTCATCCGGATTCAGCTCTTCACCATTCCCGGGTTCTCGTCGCCCGCGCCGCTCGGCGGCGTACAGCGCACCGTGATGGTCAATCTCGATCCGACCACGCTGTACGCCAATGGATTGTCCGCGGCCGATGTCGGCAACGCGCTGGCCTCGACCAACGTGGTCATCCCGTCGGGCACCGAAAAGATCGGCAACTACGAGTACAACGTCGATCTCAACATGAGCGTACCAAGGGTCAAGGATTTCGACCGCTTGCCGGTGAAGTATGTCAACGGCTCGCCGGTTTTCCTCGGCGACATCGCGCCAGTGACCGACACGCATCAGCCGCAAACCAACGTGGTGCGGGTCGATGGCCGGCCGGCGACCTACCTGATGGTCGTCAAGCACGCCGACGCTTCGACGCTCAGCGTGGTCGACGCGGTCAGGGCCAAGATTCCGCTGATCCGCCTCACCGCGCCCGAGGGCCTGAAGGTCTCGCTCAGCTTCGATCAATCCAAGTTCGTACGCGCCGCGCTGTGGGACGTGGTGCGCGAAGCGGCGATCGCCGCCACGCTGGTGGCGCTGATGGTTCTGCTGTTTCTCGGTTCGCCGCGCAGCATGGTGATCGTCATAACCTCGATACCGTTGTCGATTCTGACCGCGATCATCGCGCTCAAGCTCTCCGGCCAGACGATCAACACGATGACGCTAGGCGGAATCGCGTTGGCGGTCGGGATGCTGGTGGATGACGCTACGGTGGAAATCGAAAACATCCACCGCAACCATGCGATGCAGAAGCCGTTGCTGTCCGCGATTCTCGACGGCGCTTCGCAGATCGCGACCCCGACCTTCGTCGGCACGCTCTCGATCTGTATCGTGTTCTTTCCAGTGGTGCTGCTGACCGGGGTCGCGAAGTTTCTGTTCACACCGCTCGCGCTGGCGGTGGTCTTCGCGATGCTGACGTCGTACCTGCTGTCGCGGACTCTGGTGCCTACGATGGCGCGTTACCTGCTCCCCGACCGCCACGAAGAGCACATCGGGACTGGCCGATGGGCCGATCTGGTGGGCAGGTTCGACCGGCGGTTTGAACGGTTGAAGGAGCGCTACCGGGTCGCACTGGCGACCTTCATCGGGAGGCGCGCCCTGTCGCTGACCTGCGTCGCGATCCTGACCGTGGTTACTGCCGGCCTGTTGCCGATCGTCGGCGAGGATTTCTTCCCGGTGGTCGATGCGGGCATGATGCGGCTGCACGTGCGCGCCCCCACCGGCAGCCGGATCGAGCACACCGAATACCTGGTTGATCAGATCGATCGCGCCATTCGCACGGTCATTCCGCCCGCCGAGCTCGAAAGCATCAGCGATAATCTCGGCCTGCCGGTTTCCTACGACCTCGCCTTCTATCAGACCGACAGTATCGGTCCGCAGGATGCCGACGTGCTCATCCAGCTCAAGCCCAGCCATCGCCCGACCGCGCTTTACCAACAGCGGATTCGCGAGGTGCTGGCGGCCAGGTTTCCGGAGGTGACTACCTACTTCCAGGCCGCTGATATCATCAGCCAGGTCCTCAACTTCGGTCTACCCGCAGCGATCGACGCGCAAGTAAACGGCAACAACCTGCAGAGCGACTACGATATAGCACTGCGCCTCAGAGACCGGATGGCGCTGATACCGGGAGTGGTGGACATGCGTATCGCCCAGCCGCTCGACTACCCGAGCCTCAAGGTCGAGGTCGATCGCACCAAGGCGCTCCAGTTCGGCATCACTCAGCAAGAGGTCACCTCGAGCGTGCTCTCCTTGCTCTCCGGCGCGCAGCTCCTGCAGCCGAACTTCTGGCTCGATCCGGTTTCCGGGGTCAACTACAATGTCATCGCGAGGCGCAGCAGCATCTGTTCGACTCGGTGAGCGCTCTGCAAAATATTCCGCTCAGCACGACGATGGCTTCCTCGAGCGGCGCGACCACAGGTTCGACGCCGGCCGCGAGCGGCGTTGTGACGACGTCGCAGCCGCAATTGCTCGGCAATCTCGCGACCATCAGCCACGCCTGGGATCCCGCCGTAGTCTCGCATTACACCGTGCAGCGCGTGGTGGACGTCGATTGCAATGTGACAGGCCGCGATCTGGGCGCGGTCACCTCGGCGGTGCAGCGGGAAATCGCTCATCTTGGCAAGCTGCCGCCAGGGACCCAGGTGGTGATTCGCGGCCAGAGCCAGGCGATGAGCACGTCGTTCGTCACGCTCGGCGAAGGCCTGGTGCTCGCAATCATCCTCGTCTACTTGCTGATGGTCGCGAACTTCCAGTCGTGGCTCGAGCCGTTCATCATCATGATGGCCGTACCGGGCGCGCTCGCTGGCGTTATCTGGATGCTGGTGCTGACGGGCACGACGATCAACGTCGAGTCGATGATGGGCGCGATCATGGCAGTCGGCGTCGGCGTCGCCAATGGCAACCTGCTCATAACTTTCGCTAACGAATTGCGCGAGGACGGCTACGGCCCGCTCGCCGCGGCGATCGAGGCCGGGCGTATCCGCTTCCGCCCGATCATCATGACCGCGCTCGCGATGATCCTGGGGATGCTGCCGATGGCGCTCAGCCTGGGTTCGGGCTCTGAGCAGAACGCGCCGCTCGGACGCGCCGTGATCGGCGGACTTTTAGTGGCCACGCTCTCGACCTTGTTCGTGGTGCCGGCGGTGTATTCGATATTCAGCCGCAACCTGGTTGGCAAGCATCAGCGCGACGCGGAGATCGAGGCACTCACGCTGCCAGGCGCGTGAGCGATTACGATAGATGGACGACGATCCCAGGCAGTATACGGCCAAACCATCTGGCAAGTTATTTGTGGCCGGGTGGATCGGCGTGATCGCGATCGCCGTAATTGCCACGGCCGGACTGGTGCTCGCGCGCGAGCTGTGGATCGGCCGCCAGACCACCGAGCTGGCGCGTCAGGTCGCGGCCGGACCGCACGTGCTGGTTGCGCCAGCCAGCCGCACGCCCGCCACGCGCGACATCAAGCTGCCCGCGACCACCCGCGGCTTCGACGAAACCGACATCTACGCCAAGGTGCCCGGCTATATCAAATCCATGCTGGTCGATAAGGGCGACCACGTTCGCGCCGGTGAATTGCTCGCGCTGATCGAATCGCCGGAGACCGACCAGCAGGTCCGCAACGCGCAGGCCGCCTACCGGATCGCACTGCTCACCGACGATCGCAACCAGATTCTCGTCCGCGAGAGCGTGATCTCGCAGCAAACCGCTGACGAATCGCGCGCCACGATGTTGCAGGCG
The DNA here is from genome assembly GCA_036495625.1 of Binataceae bacterium (SeqCode). Classification (GTDB taxonomy): domain Bacteria; phylum Desulfobacterota; class Binatia; order Binatales; family Binataceae; genus JAKAVN01. The sequence continues at coordinate 11,965 of DASXMQ010000091.1, forward strand.
AAAGCGACTCTGGCGCAGAACCTCGCGCTGCAGACCTACGAGCGGGTAGCCGCGCCGTTCGACGGAATCGTGACCGCGCGCTACGCCGATCCCGGCCATCTGATTCCCGAAGCCACCAGCTCGACCGCCGTTGGCGACGCGATCGTGAGCGTCGCGCGGATGAAGCCGCTGCGCGTGTATACCTACGTGCCGCAGAACATCGCGCTGTTCATCCGCAACGGTGACCGCGCCGCGATCACCGTCAACGAGTTCCCCGGGCGCAATTTCACCGGCGCGATCACGCGCCATCCGGACGCCCTGGCGCCGGATTCGCGCACGATGCTGGTGGAGGTAGATCTGCCCAATACCGACGAGGCGCTGCTGCCAGGAATGTACGGCAGTGCGGAATTCGTCGTGTCGATTCCGGAGGGCGCGCCGCTGGTCCCCGACGACGCGCTGGTCTTTCGCGACGGCAAGGTGTTCGTGCCGGTGGTGAAGGGCAACGTGCTCCACCTGGCGCAAGTGAAACTCGGCTACGACAACGGAATCGAGGTCGAGGTCACGACCGGCATCGAGTCCGACGCGCTCGTAGCGCTGAACGTCGGGCAGTCGGCGCGCGACGGCGAAGCTGTGCAGCCGGTGCGTCAAGCCGCCAACTAGGCACGCGCGCTCAAAGAGCCGCGTCAGGTCTTCGGCTCGCTCTCCTTCCAGCGCTTCATCAGCGTATTCGACGGCCGCGTCTCGTCGATCAGCTTTTCGGCGGTCTCGTGTCCTGCGATCGGCAGGTTCTTCGGATCGAGCAGCCCGAGCTGGACCAGCGCGGTCGCCTGGTCCCAGTGAATATGCTCGTGCACCAGCTTGTCGCCGCGGAACTGCACGATCGCGACGGTCGGAATCTCGACATACTTGCCCGTGGGCGCGACGCCGGGCAGCAGGAAGTCGATCTCGATGTCGTGGGTGAAGCAGAGCAGGAACTCGTCAACCACGCGGTCGGCGCCGATCGTACGCGAGACCGGGATGAACTTCGTGTCCTTCGGGAGCTTCGGGATGAAGTGATTTTTGTAGAAGCGATGGAGCTGCTCCGCGCCGAGGCCGCCGGTCAGGGTCGGCACGTGGTTGACGTAGGGCCGATCGACCATCGTGGTCATCGTCGCGTCAGCGTCGCGATACTTGAATTCGAGATCGGCGTGCCGCTCCCAGAGCGCCGCCAGGTCATAGCGCGGCCCGATCGCGTGGCGCAACATCCCGATCGTGCGTGAGTGCGCGAGCGAGGCCGCAAAGCGGTCATAAGCCGGACGCACGGGATTGGCGAACGCATGGTCGGCGCCGGGATAAACGTAAATTTCGGCGTCGTCGCGATCTGCAAGCGCGGCGGCGACCGCGTCGCGCGCGGCCGCCGGCACGAAGCGGTCCTGCTCGCCGAAATGCAGCATCAGCGGACAGCGGATCGCGCCGGCTTCGTTGAGCCGCTTCTCGATTCCGACGCCATAGTAGCTGACCGCCGCCTCGAGATTGCATCGCGCCGCCGTAAGGTAGGCGAGCATCCCGCCCAGGCAAAAGCCGACCGCGCCGACCTTGCCGTTGCACTCGGGCATCGCACGCAGCGCGCGGATCGTGTCGGCCACGTCTTTGATCGCCTGGTCGGGATCGAAGCGCGCGAAGAAATCGAAGGCCGCCGCGATCTCGGCCTCCGAATAGCCCAGTTCGATCCCCGGCTGAATGCGCCAGAAGAGATCCGGCGCGACCGTGACATAGCCCTCCTCGGCGTAGCGATCGGCGGCGTCGCGCAAAAAACCGTTAACGCCGAAAATCTCCTGCAGCAGCACCAGCGCCGGCCCGCGGCCGCTCTCGGGCAGCGCCAGGTAGGCACTAAAGACGCCGCCGTCGGCGGCGGTGACGCTGATGGTCTTCGATTTGACGCTCATGTTGGCGCTCATGGCGATCGAACCTCTTTTGCGAACCCGTTTGCGGTCGCGTTTTGCGGCCCGGGGCGGACCCTAATGATGCTTATGCCACGGCAATAGCTACGATCCCAAGACCGGCGGTTGCGCCGGACCATGGCCGAAAGAGGATGATTCACAATCCCGCGACGCGTCGAAGGCGTGCGCCGTTCAGACGGCGCTAAGGCAAGAGGCCGTAAACGTCGAGTTCGGTCTGCGTGCCGACGTAAACCTTGCCGTTGGCCACGGTCGGAACGGTGAACTTGACGCCCGCTGCGGCCGTGTCGCGCGAGCCCGCCTGCGTGCTGTTGTAGGTTTCCGTCAGATCGTCCGCCCGATAGGCGTGCAGGATGGCCGGATCGCCGTCGCCATAGCCGCTCACGTCGAGCGTCCAGGCAACAGGATGCACGCCAGCGTCGCTGGAAATCGAGGGACTGGTGCCCGGATAACCGAAGGTGTTCGCGCTGCGCGCGGCAGCAACGGGCGACAGCTGTCCGTTAAGAATCGACCACGACTTGAGCCGTGCGCCGGCGGCGCCGATATAGACTCTGCCCACAGCATACGCGGGCACGTCGAAAATTTGGGACGTAAGGTTGAGGACGCCGAGCGCCTGCGAGTCGTCGCAGAAGGAACAGAACTTTCCCATCGGCCCGCGGCTCAGCAGGTAGAACCTGCCCGATTTGACTCCGCCCATCGCCTCGTAGGTCTGACCCCGTAGCAACACCATCCCGGTGATTCCGCCGTCCTGGTCCGTCACGTCCAGGGTGTATTCGTTCGAGGGCGTGAAGTAGTCAAGCACGTGGAGCATCGGATCGAGTTTCACAAAGCTGTCGCCGTAGTCGGCCGTACCGTCAAAAGTGCCGTTGCCGATCCCGATAAAAATATTTCCGGAGCTCGTCGCCGCGGGGCCGTTGCCACTCTGCCAGATTCCGCCGGCGCTGCCGTTGCGCGTAGGGTTGAAGACCGCCTTTGGCGCAAGCGTGAGCGCGTCGTAGGCGAGCACCCAGCCGTGATACTTCCCCAAGTCGCAATTCGACGCGAAGGCGACATAGATCATACCGTTGGCGAGCAGCAGCGCGGGACGTTGATTTGCGAGTTCGGCGACGAACTGCACATGGCCCGTGCCCTCGCTGCCGGTCCCGGTGCCCTTCACTGACGCGCTGATCTGCACCGGGCCGCCGAACTTCTCTGCCCCGGTCGCGAGGTCCAGCGCGTGCAACTGGAGCATGTAGGTGTCGTTGTTCTGGTTCTTGACCTCGGAAACCACGTACAGCGCCTGGTTCTCAAGACTGATGACCGGGGTTCCGGTGATGCCGATTTCGGGTACCAGGTTGTCGCATCCGACGTCGGACGAGCTAACCGTGGTGATTCCAGCGGCGGGGTTGATGAAGCTCGTCTGCCATAGCGGCGCACTTACGACGCCGTCGGCGTCGAAGGCATAGACGCTGTCGTGCTCGCTAGCAACGAAGACCACGTTGAACGTCCCTTGGCCTGGGATCGCGAGGCCTGAGACGTACAGCGGGTCTGCATAGAGGTAGCCATCGACCGGGAACGAGAAGAGCTTGCCGAAAGTCGCCGAAGTGACGTTCGCGGGCTTGAGAAGCGCCTCGTTCGGGTTATGACCGCTCCGCATGTTGTCGTAGTGAAAAGTCAGTACGTTGACCGCCGCTGGCGTCGGCGTGGACGTCGCAGCCACCGCTGGCGATATCGCCTCCGCTAACGGAGGAGCAAGAGCCATCCACGCGAGCGCGATCCAAACGAACATGGTGGACGGCAGAGACGGCGTCGTAATCGACAACCTCGTACGCGCGTTCATCGGCGATCGCCTTGGCGTGATTGCACGTTTGCACAGCTTGCCACGAGCGCCTGGCGCACATCCAGCGATTTATGGCTGAGATTCTTATTACAAAGATCGTCAAACTATAGATTTACGCTATTTTGTACTCTGCACGTGGAAATTCTCGCTTATAACGCGCCCAGGCTTGCACGGCCGGCTGAAAAAAAACGCCGCATCGCTCTTCCAAAGGAGATGCGGCGTCTCAAGCGGTGCCGATTTCGTCCGCTATCTAGCGAGCCGGCGCTCCACCGAGCAACGGGCCGAGCAGCGAACCGATACCGCCAGATGCGCCGAACGGGCTGCCGCCCGCGCCGTTGGGGCTCTGCGGATAGCCCGGATACGGTGCCGCCGATGGCGCCGCACCTCCGCCCATCAATGGGCCGAGCAGCGAACTCAGACCGCCCATCGATCCGCCTGGCGCCGCCGCGCCATTCGGATACCCGGTCGCTGGATATCCGGCGGGCGGATACCCGGGCGCATAGCCGGCGGCAGGATATCCAGTCGGCGGCGGGTAGGGCTGCTTGGCGTAGCCCGGCGCTGGGTAAGTCTGCGCGGGAGGTCCATAGAAGGCCGGCGGCGGTCCGTAGGGCGCGCCGCCGGGCGCCATCATGGCCGGCGGACCATAGCCTTGGCCTTCAGCATGCCGTCCTCCGTAAAGCTCGCGGCTCAGATGCTTTACCTGCTTCCTCCAGTGCTTCGCGGCTTCCTGGTTGCCCGCCCGGCGCGCCTGGTCGTACTGCGCCTCGGCGTAGTTGAGCCGTGCCTGCAATTCATTGCGTTGCCCAGGACTCAGAGACGACGCCGCATAGGGCGCCGGCGGTGGATAACCGCGCTGCGACGTATAAGCCTGATAGGCTGCGATGTCGTCAGGGTCAGCCGAAGCCACGCCGGCCATGAGCGGTGCCGCAACCAGCACCAGTCCGGCGAACGCCGAGAGAATCCAGCGCGAGCAATTTCGGGAGAGATTCATATCTAGAGCCTCGTACCGCAATACGCATCGGCAGGGTTGCGGTTTCCGAAAGGTTCGCCGGAATTCCCGCCACGGCTTTCCGGGGGAAGGGGTTATGTGTTGCTGCTATCGCGACGGATTAGCGAAACTAGCCCCTGGTTCATTGCGAGGCAGCGCCGAACCTCGGCCATTCGGCGCTACCTCGCTCGACCTCCATCAACCCTCCCCCAAAACGCGGGGGAGGGGGTAGAGGAGGTTCAGGAAAAACCAGGGGGAAGCTACGAAATGTGCGCGAGCCGCTGACGTTGCTCGACAGCGGGATAGTCTGCGCGCCGGAGGCGCGCATGCCGTCTAACTCGCCGCTTTAGGCCCGCGCCCTGCGCTTGGCCCGCCGATCCGCAGGCGCGCTCTTGCGATGGAGCGAACGGCTTTGACCCGCCGCCGGCTTCGCAGCCATCCTAGCCGCCACGGGCTGCACGCTGGCCGCCACGGGCTGCGCGCTTTCCGTGCTGATCTCGACCGCCGGCGCATCCGCTTCCACCGGCGTCACCGGCTGTGCAGCCGCCAAGGCCGCCTGCTCAGCTCGCGCGATCCGGGCGCGCTCGATGGCGTCGAGCTTGCGCACTTTCCACTCGCGCAGCCCGCGGCGCAGGTACTCCGGATTGACGTCCAGCATCTCGCAGACGTTATCGAACGAGAACACCCACCTCTTGTCTTCCAGGTTGATCCATTCCTCGGCGTCGCGGAACAGGCGCTGGCCCTTGTTGGTGGGCGAATCGATGCACTTCATAAAGCATTCGACCGCATCCTCGAGCACGCTCAGCACGAGGCGCTTTTCGCCCTCAAGGAGATGCTTGCGGCGCATCGCCTCGAAATATTGGATCGGCAAAAGCGTGTCGGGCTCGAACAGTCCCGGCAGCTTTTCGTCCAGTGTTTCCTTCTCTTGCATCTTCGCTCCTTGCTCCTGCCTCACCAGATCTTGTGCTCCCACCCCCACAGACCTCCTTGTGATGGACGTCAGATTAGACGTCCTATTCATTTAAATCGTTTCAACAGCCTAACAGTTTCCGCGAATCCTTCATTAAGCTCTTGTTAAGGCTGTTATTCATCTTGGTTGTTTTCTTCGTAGATTTCGTTCCAAGCCATCTGGATGGCTTCAAGCTTAGCCTCGCTGGAGCCTGCCGGATCGTCGTCAAATTCGTCCAAATCGACTGTCCACTGCCGCAAATCGGTAAAGCGGACCTGAAGTGGGTTGATCCCCGGATGGTTCTCCGTCAAAACTTCAGCGATTTCGTGCGCCTGGTCCCATTTCAAACCCATTTGCCGTGTCTCCTCTCGCGCGCCCCGTCCAAGCTCCGCTCAATTAATGGTCAAGTGCCTCAAAAACAGGGCACCTGTTAACTACGACAACTCTTCAACCGTCTTCTTTTCGAGCGCTTGAGCTATCGCATGATCCATTATTCTCTCGGCAAATGGCGTCGTGAGCTGATTAAGCTCTTCAACCAAAGCTGAAATATAAGCACGATCTGTGCCGTTTCTAGCTTCATCCAGCTTCGACGCACATTCCTCTACCTGCGCGCGCTCCTTGGCCTCAATCAGCGCCCGATATTCATCCAACTGCTTAGCCAGCGCGCCCAACAGTTGGGCAGCATCGTTGCGTGCGCTAATCAACATCCGTTGCTCGAGGTCCTGCTCACCCAGGTCGATCGATTCCTCAAGCATCCGTTCGATTTCTTCGTCCGTCAGTCCATAGCTCGGCTTGACGTCAACCGAATGCTCGCGCCCGGTCCGCTGATCGCGCGCCGTCACGTTGAGAATGCCGTTGGCATCGATAAGGAAGGTGACCTCTATGCGAGGCAGTCCCGCCGGCTGCGGCGCGATCGGTCCGAGCTTGAAACGCGCGAGCGAGCGGCAATCCGCAGCCAGCTCGCGCTCGCCCTGGACCACGTGGATATCGACGTGGGTCTGATTGTCGACCGCCGTCGTGAAGCCTTCGGTCACGCTGGTCGGGATGGTGGTGTTGCGATGGACCAGGCGCTCCATCACGCCGCCTATGGTTTCGATCCCGAGCGAGAGCGGCACCACGTCGAGCAGCAGCACGTCGCTCCGCGAGCCCATCAGGACGCCCGCCTGCACCGCCGCTACCAGCGCGACGACGTGGTCGGGATCGAGCGAGCAGAGCGGCTCGCGGCCAAAGAGCTCCGCCACTCGCCGGCGCACGAGCGGCATCCGCGTCGATCCGCCGACCAGCACCACGGCGTCAACCTCGCCTGGCGCAAGCTGCGCATCCGCCAGCACCATCCGGCATCGCTCGAGCGAGCGGCGGACCAACGCGTCGGCCATGCGCTCGAACTCGGCCCGGCTGACCGTCTTGTTCACCTGGCGACCGGGCAGCGCGAGCGTCATTGCGGCCTCGTCGTGATCGCTCAGCCGCTTTTTAGCGGCCTCGGCCGCAAGCCGCGCGCTATTCCACACGTGACGATCGAGCCTTTGTTCGGCCGGAAGATCGGCGAGCAGCAGATCGGTCAGCAATCGATCGAAATCGTCGCCGCCGAGATGCGTATCGCCGTTGGTTGCGAGCACCTCGAAAATTCCGCCCTTGATATTGAGGATCGATATGTCGAAGGTTCCGCCGCCAAGGTCATAAACCGCGACTCGCCCCTCGGCCAACTGGTGCAGCCCGTAGGCGAGCGAAGCCGCGGTGGGTTCGTTGACCAGGCGCACCACCTCGAGTCCGGCAAGCCGGCCGGCGTCCTTGGCCGCCTGGCGCTGGCCGTCGTTGAAGTACGCCGGCACCGTCACCACCACGCGCTCGACCTTCTCGGCGAGGGCGGCTTCGGCGCGGGCCTTGAGCGCGCGCAGGATCTCTGCCGATATCTGCGGCGGCGTGAACGTGCGCTTGCCGATCGCGAAGCGCACCACCGGCCCGCTGAAATCGGCAAAGCTGTAGCGATGGCGGTCCTCGGCCGCAACTTCGTCGCCGCCGAGCCCCATGTAGCGCTTGACCGAGCGCACCACCGCGCCCGCCTCGCCGCCCTCGAAACCGATAGCGTGGATGCGGCCGTCGCGCTCGGCCGTGAGATGCGGCTCCATCGCGATCGCCTGCTCGCCCACGAAGACCTCGCCCCTCGGCGTGATCGCGACCACCGAAGGCAACAGCGGATTGGCCGCAGCGGGATCGGCAATGATCCGCGGATTCCCCTCTTCCATCAGCGCGATGAGGCTGTTGGTGGTGCCGAGGTCGATTCCAAAAATATGAGACATTGTCGATACGGCGTCCGGCGCCGCGCGGGCCGGAACGCGATTTGTCTAAATTGCCTTCCTCAGTTGGCCGTTGCGCTTTCGAGCGCGCGGTCGACGTCGCGGGTAAGCGTCCGCAGATAGGCGATGGTGGATAGCACGGACTTCAATTCGTTGACCAGCTTCTGACGCTCCCCCGCTCCCTCGTCCCAGCGCGCAAAATTGCGCTCCAGCTCCTCCTGCGTCTTTGCGACCAATCTCTCAAGTTCGGCCCGCCGCGCTTTTACCGCGGCGTCGAGCGCGCCGGCGCTGCCGTTGCGCGCCCCTCTGAGCTCTCCCAGCTGCTCCTGCACCTCGAAGACCAGTTCCGCCAGTTCGGCCGGTACGCCCTTGTTGTTCTCGCCGAGCGTTTCGCCGTTTAGCTCGAGCCAGTAACGTCCCCGGCTCACCGGATCGCGCAGCGTGCGGTAGGCGCGGGTCAGCAACGCGGTGCTGGTCAGGCTCGCCTGCCTCACGGCGGGCGGCGCGTTCGCGAAGCGGTCGGGATGAATTCGCCGACCGCCCTCGTGATAGATGCTTTCCAGTTCGCGCGAATCGAGGACGAGCTTGCGCGGCAAGCCGAGCGCGGCGAAGAGATCGACCTCAGCGCCGAGCGGCGCCCCGCAATCGGGGCAGGTCAAGCGCGGCTCGCATCGCCGCGCGCATGAAGGGCATTGCACCATCGCTACGCCTTGATCCCCGCGTCGTCATACGACGAACGACTCTCCGCATCCACAGGTCCGCTTGGCGTTGGGGTTGACCACCTTGAAGCCCGAGGCCATCAGCTCCTCGGAGTAGTCGAGTTCCGAACCGTTGAGGTAAAGGAAGCTCTTCTTGTCCACGATAAGTTGTGCGCCGTCGCGCTCGAAGATCTTGTCGCGCTCCCTGGGATCGTCGAGCTCCATCCGGTACTGCAGGCCCGAGCATCCGCCGCCCACCACTTTCACCCGCAGGCCCTTGCCCGGCTTGTCGGACGAGAGCTGCTTGATCTTGGAGACCGCGCTTTCAGAGAGCGAAATCATTTTCCCTTTCGACCGCCCCGCCCCGCCCGCTCGCTAGGAGGATTTCCCCTCTGCGGATTCCCGCTCGGTCTCGCCGGCCGCATCCGCGCCCTTGCGATTGCGCCAGTCGGTGATCGCCGCCTTTATAGCATCTTCGGCCAGCACCGAGCAGTGAATTTTGACCGGCGGCAGGTTCAGTTCCTTCACGATCACGGTGTTCTTGATGGCCATCGCTTCGTCGATATGCTTGCCCTTGACCAGCTCGGTCACATAGCTCGACGAGGCGATCGCGCTGCCGCAACCGAAGGTCTTGAAGCGCGCATCCTCGATCACGCCGCTATCGCTGATGCGCAGTTGCAGCTTCATCACGTCGCCGCATTCAGGCGCGCCGACCACGCCGGTGCCGACGCCCGGATCGTCCTTGGCGAAGCTGCCGACATTGCGCGGATTGTTGTAATGCTCGAGAACCTTATCTGAATAAGCCATGACCCCTCCGGCCGCTTAGCTTTTCGGTTGCGAATTTACGCCCGCCAGTTGACGGACTTGAGATCGATTCCCTCACGCGCCATCTCGTACAGCGGCGACATCTCGCGCAGCCGCTTGACCTCGCGCGAGACCTTCTCGGTCACGAAGTCCACCTCTTCCTCGGTGTTGAAGCGCCCCACTCCGAAACGGATCGAACTGTGCGCCAGCTCCTCGTTGATGCCGAGCGCGCGAATCACGTACGACGGCTCGAGCGTGGCCGAAGTGCAGGCCGAGCCCGAGCTCACTGCGACGTCGCTGATTCCCATCAGCAGCGACTCGCCTTCGACGTAGGCGAAGCTGACGTTGAGATTGCCGGGCAGACGCTCGGTCGGATGACCGTTCAGATAGATCTCGTCGAGGCGCTCGAAGAGCCCGGCCTGCAGCTTGTCACGCAGCGAGCGCAGCCGCGCCGCCTCCTCCTGCATCTCCGCTCGCGCGATCTCACACGCCGCGCCGAAGCCCACGATTCCCGGCACGTTGAGCGTGCCCTAGCGCATCCCGCGCTCATGGCCGCCGCCGTCGATAATCGGGGTCAGGCGCACGCGCGGCCCCTTGGCGCGCACATAGAGCGCGCCCACGCCCTTGGGCCCGTAAAGCTTATGCCCTGACATCGCGAGCAGGTCGATACCGTCGCGCTCGACGTCGACCGCAATCTTGCCGATTGCCTGTACCCCGTCGCAGTGAAAGATCACGCCGCGCTCTTTGGCGAGCCGGCCGATTTCGCGAATCGGATGGATCGTTCCGATCTCGTTGTTGGCGTACATAATCGAGATCAGCACCGTCTTGTCGGTGATCGCCTTGCGCACGGCGTCGGGATCGACCATCCCGTATTTGTCCACGGCAAGGTAAGTCACCGTCGCCTTGCCCGCGCGTTCCAGCGCGCGGCAGCTGTCGAGCACCGCCTTGTGCTCGGTCACGCAGGTGATAATGTGGTTGCCCTTGTCCTTGTAGAACTCGAGCACCCCTTTGATCGCTTCGTTGTCGGACTCGGTCGCTCCGCTGGTGAAGATGATTTCCTTCGATTTCGCATTGACCAGCGCGGCGATCTGATTGCGCGCCTTGTCGACCGCTTCCTCGGCTTCCCAGCCGAAGCTGTGATTGCGGCTCGCGGCGTTGCCGAACTTCTCTCCGAAGTACGGCAGCATCGCATCGAGCACGCGCGGATCGACCGGCGTCGTCGCGTGATTGTCCATATAGATCGGCAACTTCAACATCGATTACGAACCCTCTCGCCCCGAACCCTCTCGGACGCAATAGGCGGCCCACCCATCCCAAAAGCAGCGCCGCAATAGGGCCGCTCGCATTAGTGGACTTACAAGGTCGAGTATAAGGTCTAACCCGCCGGGATGTCAAATGAACTATAAGCACCGCGCCCATCCGGTGGCGCGCGTTATAAGCCAGAGCGCCAGGAGCCATCCGGTCTATCGGTGGTCGCGGAGAAGGCACCGACGGGTCAGGAGAACACAGGGCCCGAGGCGCCTGGAGGCATCGAGCTCATGCGGATCGACACCTGGTGGGCAACGCGATCACGGGTACAACTTTCGCATATTGTGTGCCCGCATCCAGTTCAATTTGCATGGATCGAGGGCTTTTTTAAACATGACGATATGATTTATTGTAATATTGTTATCGCACGGTATTTTTGCAGTTAATCTTACTTTCTTGCTGCTCAATTTTGACAGGCGCAGCCACAAGGGCTAAAACCGAGCCCACAACAGATCAGGACCGAAAATCGCCTCCGCAATGTCCGAAATCCCAATGACACACGCAAATCCTAAAGAGAGCGCCAACGCGAACCCTTTTCTCTCCACGTGGGTGGACGAGATGGCTCGCCTGACCAGGCCCGACCGCATCCACTGGTGCGACGGCAGCGAGCCCGAGCGCCAGGCCCTGTATAAGGACGCCGTCGCCTCCCGCGTTCTGATTCCGCTCAACCCCAAGAAGCGCCCGGGTTGCTATCTGCATCGCTCCAACCCCAACGACGTCGCCCGCTCTGAGGACCTCACCTTCATATGCACGCGCGATCGGGACGACGCGGGTCCGACCAACAACTGGATGCCGCCCAACGAAACTTACGAGCGGATGCGGGGATGGTACGACGGCGCGATGCGCGGGCGCACGATGTACGTCGTGCCGTACGTAATGGGGCCGCTTGATTCGCCGTTCGCGCGAATCGGCGTCGAGCTGACCGACAGCGTTTACGTCGCGCTCAACATGGGATGGATGACGCGGATGGGCGCCGCTGCACTCGATATGCTGGGGGCTTCGGGCGACTTCAACCGCGGACTTCATTCGACGCTCGATTGCGATCCGAAGCGACGCCTGGTGTGCCACTTCCCCGAAGACAACACGATCTGGTCGGCGGGCAGCGGCTACGGCGGCAATGCGCTCCTGAGCAAGAAGTGCTTCGCGCTGCGCATCGCGAGCTGGCTTGGGCGAACCGACGGCTGGCTCGCGGAGCACATGCTGATCCTCGGCCTGCAAAGCCCCGAGGGCGAAACCTCCTATATCGCGGCGGCATTTCCGAGCGCCTGCGGCAAGACCAACCTCTCGATGCTGACGCCGCCGCCGGCCTTCCGCGGATGGCGCGTGACCACCGTCGGCGACGACATCGCGTGGATGCAGATCGGCGCGGACGGCCGCCTGTGGGCGGTGAATCCCGAGGCCGGATACTTCGGCGTCGCGCCCGGAACCAACGCGCACTCAAATCCCAACGCAATGAAGATGGTCGGGCACAACACCATCTTCACCAACGTCGCGATGACGCCCGACGGCGACGTCTGGTGGGAGGGCATAGGCACCGAACCTCCCGAGGGCTTGGTCGACTGGCAGGGAAACCCGTGGCGCAAGGACTCGGGCAAGCCCGCGGCGCATCCCAATAGCCGCTTCACCACGCCGATGCACAACAATCCCGCGCTCTCCCCGCAGGCCGATTCGCCGCAGGGCGTGCCAATCTCCGCGATCGTGTTTGGCGGCCGGCGCGCTTCGACCGTGCCGCTCGTGCTCGAGTCCTTCGATTGGAACCATGGTGTTTACCTGGGCGCGACGATGGGCTCGGAGACTACGGCGGCGGCCACCGGCAAGGTCGGCGTCGTGCGGCGCGACCCGATGGCGATGCTGCCGTTCTGCGGCTACAACATGGGCAAGTATTTCGGCCATTGGCTGGAGATCCGCAATCGCCTCAAGAACCCGCCCAAGGTTTTCATGGTCAACTGGTTTCGCAAGGACAGCGAGGGCCATTTCCTGTGGCCCGGCTATGGCGAAAACATCCGCGTGCTCAAGTGGATTGTGGAGCGGGTGGCCGGCCGCGCCGCGGCCGAGCGCTCGCCGGTGGGGATGCGGCCCGCGGAGGGCGCGCTCGATCTGACGGGTCTCGAGATCGCCGGCGAATCGCTGAAGCAAGCGATGGCGGTCAGTCCCGAGGATTGGGCGGTCGAACTGGATTCGCAGGAAGAGTTCTTCAAGAAGTTGGGCCCCAGCGTGCCCGAGAAGATTACCGAGCAGCGCAAGACACTGCGCGCTTCGCTCGCGGCCGGCTGATTCACCCTCGCGCCGCGGCCGCCCTCGGCGCTCTCCAATTTTCCGGCGGCGGCTGATTTTCCCGCGGCGAACCGCCGTCGAAAATCACCGGCCGTCGAAAATCACCGGAAGACGAAAAATCACCAGATGACGGCGGCGCGCGCCGCGCGCCGCATCCTCAGGCAGAGACCGGGCCCGGATGCTCGCGGTCGAAGCGCACCACGAGGGGCTTGCGCTCGGCGCGCAGCGACTTCAGCGCGGCCTCGCGCGTCTGCTCGAACTCGCGCTCAAACCAGGGTGCCAGCCGCGAGAGCAGCGCTTCGGCGCTTGAGTCCCCGGCGTCTCCGAAATCGCCGGCCGCGCCGGCTATCGCGCGCGCGACCGCGCAGAGAAAGCCGACCCGCTCGAGTCCGTCGGCCCGTTCGAACGCGAGCGTCAGCGTTACCTCGTCCGCGCCAAGCGCGGCCGGCGCGGCGAGGCGCAGCCGGTAGAGTCCCCGCCCGGTCTTTATTTCATGCTGCGAAGACGTGAAGCTTACGCCGCGCGCGTGACCGCGCCGCGGCCCCTGCCGCTGCCGCCCTTGCCTTCCCAGAACAGCACCACCGGGCCGGCGATATAGATCGACGAATAGGTCCCGGTGATGAAGCCGACCAGCAGGGTGAAGGCCGGGGGCCGCAGGATCGGGCCGCCGAGCGTGAGCAGCGCGATCAGCACGGCGATCGCGGTGCCCGAGGTCAGGATAGTGCGTGAGAGCGTCTCGTTGATCGCGCGGTTCATGATCGCGGCGATCGGCTCGCGCCGGCGCTTGGTTGCATCCTCGCGGATCCGATCCGACACGATGATGGTGTCGTGCACCGAGTAGCCGATGACCGTCAGCAGCGCGGCAAGCGTCGTCAGATCGAATTCCAGGCGCGAGATGACCAGCGCGCCGACCACCACCAGCACGTCATGCACCAGCGCGATGACCGCTCCGGCGCCGAAGCTCCAGCTCACGCCGCGGAACTGCCACGCGATGAAGGTGCCCATGAAGATGGTCGCGAAGATCACCGCCATGAAGCCGTTGCGGCGCAGATCGCGGCCGACCTTGGCGCCCACCGATTCGACCCGCAACACCTGCACGGCGCCCGGCCCGTACGATTTGTCGAGCTGCGCTTCGAGCTTCTTGCCCAGGCTGCCGACGTTTTTCACCTTCTCGAAGCGGACCAGGTACTGATGGCGGGCGGCGGCGCCGAAGTCCTGCACCGTCACCTCGCCAAGCCCCATCGGCTCGAGGGCGCTGCGAATATGTCCGCCGTCGGTCGCGCTCTTGAATTGCAGCTGGACCACGCTGCCGCCGACGAAGTCGACACCGTAGTTGAGCCCGACGGTTATTAGCAAAACGATGGAGGCGAGGTTGATGACGGTCGAGAGCGCGACGAAAAAGTAGCGCTTGCCGACGAAATCGAGATCAATGTCGGGGCGAATTATCTGAAAGGACATCGGTCCTGCGTGGCTCCTCCGCCGCTTCGCGCCGCGCGCGTCCGGCGCCGGTGGAACAGCGAAACCCTTAATCGTTTGATCCCAGTAATAAAAGCACAGCCGAGCCCACCGCGCCATCGCGCCGGACGGCCGCGGTACCTTTCAAAATGTCGGAAATCTATGCCCGGTTTCCGCTGCTCAGGCGGCGGCGGTCCGAGCCTTGCCGCACTTGCCGCACTGGTTGTTCTGGTTGTTGGCGTCTTCGAGGAGGCCGTCGTCGAGCGAATGGCAGACCTTGAGACACTTGCCGCAGATGAAGTAGATGCCGTCGATGGTTTTGTTGATGCGCTCGCGGTTGAGGATGCGGCCCTTCAGCTTTTCGATGCGGATGCCAAGGAGCTCCTGGTACTGGCGCTTGATCTTGCGCCGCCCGGCTTCGTCCTTGGGAAGATCGGCATCTTCGTCGGCCTCGTCCGGCGAGTCGCCGAAGCTGGGATACAGGTCACGCTTGGCGGTCTTGCTTTTGCGAGTCCTGGCCATCGCTGGTATCCCCTCCCCCTAACGCGAGCGCGCGACGTAGCCGCAGTTCTTCTCGCAGACGAGGAAAAATCCGCGCCGGCCGTAACCAGCGAACATCGTTACCTTGCTCTCGGCGCCGCAGCTCGGACACATGTGTTTGTGGCCCACGTCGCTGCGGCCCTTTTCCGCCGTCTTCGCCTTTTTCTCAGCCATGACCGATGACGCTCTCTTTGTTTAAAGTTTTGGGGTTTGCTTCCTGGCTCTCAGACCGCGATTGTGACTCGGGGCGGGCCCGCCTCAGACGGACGCTGCGGGTGATTCTGCGCGGACCGATTCTTTCATACGCCAAAATTCATATGCCAGGACGCCCTCTGTGCCGCATCACTATAGCACAGGGTAAACGGCCCAAAACTACACGGTCAATACGTCCGCACGATGAATGTTCGCGCGACGATGTCCGCGCCGCGCCGCGCGCCAACGCGCGCCTTGCGCGCGCCGCGCCGAGCGTCTAAGCGTTAAGCCCTTGGAAGCGAAGCTCAAGCCCAACGACGCCGTCCTGTTCATCGATCGCAAGCGCCGCCGCTACCTGAAGATCCTGCGCCCCGGCGCGCGCATCCTCATCCGCGGCGAAATCTCCGCCGACGACTTGATCGGCATCGAAGAGGGATCGCGCGTCAAACTCAGCGGCGGCGAGAGCTTCCTCGTCCTGCGGCCGACCTATGCCGACCTGATTCCGCATCTGCCGCGCCAGGCCCAGGTGATCTATCCCAAGGACACCGGCCCGCTCCTGATTTGGGGCGACGTTTTTCCCGGCGCCACGGTGATCGAAGGCGGCGTCGGCGCGGGTGCCCTCACCATCGCGCTGTTGCGCGCGGTCGGACCCGCCGGCCACGTCATCTCGTATGAATTGCGCGAGGACTTCGCCGCCGCGGCGCGGCGCAACGTGGCGGCGTTTTTCGGCGAGGCGCCGAATTGGACGCTCAAGCTCGGCGACCTCTACGCGGGCTTCGAGGAGACCGGCGTCGATCGGATGTTTCTCGATCTCGCGGAGCCCGGGCGCGCGCTCGGCGTGGCGGCGCGCGCGCTGCGTCCCGGCGGTGTGCTGGTCTGCTACGTGCCGACCGCGATTCAGCTCGGCGACACGGTTGCGGCGCTCGAGCGCGACGGCGGTTTCGGCGAGGTCGAATCGTTCGAGACGCTGCTGCGCAACTGGCACGTCAAGGGGCTGAGCGTCCGCCCGGTCCATCGGATGGTCGCGCATTCCGGCTTCATCATCGTGTCGCGGCGCCTCGCGTCATACTCCGAGGCAGGCGCGGCGCCGCCCCTGGCGCCGCGCGAATCGCCGGTAGTCGAGGACGCGTCAGGACCCTACGACGGCGACGATTCCGGCAACGGCGATTCCGGCGGCGACGAGGAACGCTGATCGGCGCGGCCTCGCGTCATCGAATCTTTTCACGCTCTTAACCAAAGCGTTTTCGATCTGTCAGAAGCCGGTAACCCGGAGCGCGTTAGTGTGTCACGTTCCGTCCGATGTCCGGCTCAACTGTCCGCCTCAACCTCAGGAAGGAAAAAGAACGTGCAGAGAAAACGCGCTCGTCTTCTATGGCCGCTTATCGGAGCCGCCGCGCTGGCGCTCGGCTTCGCGCCCGCCGCCGGCGCAACCTGCAACCTCAATTCGCCGACCGGCAAGATAACGCACGTGGTGTATGTGGAGTTCGACAACGTTCATTTCACGCGCGACAACCCGAATGTACCGTCCGACCTCGAACAGATGCCGAACCTGCTTAACTTTCTCGAAAACAACGGCACGCTCGACGCCGGCGACCATGCGGTGCTGATCTCGCACACCGCCAATGACATCCTGACCACCGAGACCGGGCGCTATTCCGACCGCGACGGGATCGCCATCGCAAACAACTTCGGCGTGTTTTCGCCGATCTCGGCGAAAAGTCCTATCGGAGTCGAGTTCCCTTCGTCGTTCTTTTACTGGACCGACGCGGTCGCCGACATCGATTCGCTGACCGCCGATCCGTTGCCCGCGCTGATCACCGAAACCGGTCAGAACGTTCCGGCGCCATGGGTGCCGTTCACGCGCGCCGGATGCGATGTCGGCGCTTTCTCGACCGCGAATATCGTGCTCGAGCGCTCCCCTTTCGACGTAGTGAAGGTATTCGGCGGCGGTTCCGCGCAGGCGGCGGAAATCTCGTCGCAGCAGAATACCGATTTCATCGGCGAGGCGATCCACTGCGCGCAGGGCAGTCCGCTGTGCACGACGGCGAACGGCGCCGAGCCGGATTCGCTGCCCGACGAGCCCGGCGGCTACAGCAACTTCGAGGCGCTTTTCGGCGCGAAATACGTCAATACGGCCTTCGGCGCTCCGCTTGAGGACCTGGACAACAATGTGCTCATGGGCTCAACCGGCCCCGGCTTTCCGGGCTTCAGTCCGACCGCGACGCAGACCCTGGGCGCGGTCGCCACGATGCTGGAGAAGGGTGTGCCGGTGGTGTTCGCCTATATCGCCGACGTGCATGACAATCGCTCGGGCTCGGGAACCTTCGGCCCCGGCCAGGCCGGGTACCAGGCCCAGCTCGCGCAGTACAACACGGCCTTCGGCAAATTTTTCGCGCGCCTCGCCTCTGACGGAATCGATCAGAGCAATACGCTCTTCATCTTCACGCCCGACGAAGGCGACCATTTCGTCGGCAGCACGCCCAGCCCCGCCAACTGCGATGGCGTCACCACGCAATGCACTTACCCCGGCGGAATCGGCGAGCTCGACATCAATCTGAACCAGCTCACGGCGAACGCCGGCGTCGCGACACAGTATGGAATTCATTTCGACGACGCTCCCACCGTATTCATCGAGCATAATCCCGGGCCGGCCGACCCGATCACCCGCACGCTGGAGCAGACAATGGCGGGGCTCACCGCGGTCAATCCGTATACGGGCAACGTTGACCACTTGATGGCCGCGATGGCGGATCCGGTCGAGGAATCGATGCTGCACATGGTGATACCCGAGGACGGGGCGCGCACGCCGAGCTTCACCTTCTTCGGCGACCCGGACTACTTCTTTCAATCGACCGGCTCGGCCATACCGGTCATCGGGCCCGGCTTCGCCTGGAACCACGGCGACATCCAGCCCGAGATCGCGCGGACCTTTATCGGAATCGTCGGACCGGGCGTGAGCCAGCAAGGCGCGACCACCGCATTCTTTTCCGACCACGTGGACGTGCGGCCGACGATGATGTTTCTGACCGGCCTGACCGACTCCTACGCGCATGACGGCCGCGTGCTGACCGAGGTGATCGACAAGAAACTGCTGCCGAAAGGCTTGAGCGACGACGTGAAACTCACGCAAGCCCTGGGACAGGCCTACAAGTCGATCAACGCTCCGTTCGGCGCGCTGGCGATGGCCTCGCTTCAGGTCTCGAGTGCAGCGCTCGCGAGCAATACGCCCGGCGACGCCGAGTATCTGTCGCTCGAGAACCAGATCGAAAACTGGACCGAGCAGCGCAATACGCTGGCGACGCAGATGAAATCGATGCTCGAAGCGGCCGAATTCCAGGGCGGGAAAATCAACCCCCACCAGGCCCAGGGCCTCATCAACGCTGCCGCGGCGCTGGTTGCTGAAGCCGAGGTCGTAGCCGCAGGCCTGTAAAGAAGCCTTCCCCGCGGGCCGTCGACCTCTCCCCGGGTCGGCGGCCCGCCTCCTCCGCGCGCGGTAGCGAGTAACCGACACTCGCTGCCGCGCATTTTTTTCCGTCGCGCCCGGCTCGCTTTGCGGCGCGGGCCATCGCGGAGCGCGCTCAGTGACCGAATAACGAACCGAAGAAATTTCCGAGCGTGCCGAGGACTCCGTTGGCCGCAGGCGACGGAGCCGCTCCCGGAGCGGATGCGACGCCCGGCGGCGGCGGCGAGGCGCTCGGACCCGCAACCAGGGTCGGCGCCGGCGCGAGACCGCTGTGCAGCGGACACATCTGCGTCGGCGCGGTGCCGTTTAAAAACGGCACCGTGGCCGTCCGGGGGCATCCGCTGGTCGCAAGACCCCCGCTTTGCGGATCGATCGTCGCCATCGTGATTCCCGGCGGCACCGCAAACGGCGGCGAGGTGCGCGGCGTAACGTCGAGCATGAAACTCACCCACGCCGGAAGCGCCGCCGTGGCGCCCGGCGCGCCCAGGCTTTGCGGATGGTCGAATCCGACCCAGACCCCGCATACGATACGCGGCGTGTAACCGACGAAGTACGCGTCGTGATAGTCCTGCGTCGTGCCGGTCTTGCCGGCCGCCGGAAAGTCGAGCCCCATCTTCGCCGCGCCCGCGCCGGTGCCCCATT
Organism: Binataceae bacterium (SeqCode); assembly: GCA_036495625.1. GTDB lineage: Bacteria > Desulfobacterota > Binatia > Binatales > Binataceae > JAKAVN01. The sequence goes on from DASXMQ010000091.1 coordinate 31,307, forward strand.
TGAGCACCTGTTCGAGCGCGCCGGTGATGAGGTACGCGGCCGACGGACTGACCAGCGCCAACTGATGCGGAACGTGATGATAAATGAGATGGTCCTTGGCGTCGTACACGGCCTCGAGCGCGTAGGGCGGCCGCGAAATTCCGGCGCCGGCAAAAATCTGGTAGGCCCCGGTCAGCTCGAACAGCGTAGTCTCGGCGGCGCCGATCGAAATCGGCAACACCGCCGGGATGTCCTCATTGATGCCCATCTCGTGCGCCGTCGCCACGATCGTCCGCGGCCCCAGCAGGCTCCCCAGGTATGCGGTCGGCACGTTTAGCGACTCGGCCAGCGCCTCGACTACCGTGACCGTGCCCTGGTAGGTGCGCTCGTAGTTGACCGGCGTCCATCCGTTGAAGGACATCGGGCGATCCGGCAACAGCGAGGCGAGCGTCACCGGCTGGCCGATCGGCGAGCGCGACGGATCGAGCGCGTTCAGATAGACGATAGGCTTGAAGGCCGAGCCCGGCTGGCGCTCGGCCTGGGTTACGCGGTTGAACTGGCTGGTCGAATAGTCGCGTCCGCCGACCATCGCCACAATCGCGCCGGTGCGCGCGTCGAGCGCGACCAGCGAACCCTCGAGCTCCTCGCCGCGCGTGGTGCGGCGCAGATGCGGATGCTGCTTTTCGAGCCGCACGAGATTCGATTCCACGCTCTCGCGCGCCGCCTGCTCCATCTCCGGATCGAGCGTGGTGTACACCTTGAGCCCGGCCAGGTTGCCGTTGAAGCCTGGAATCCGCTCGACTTCGGTGATCACATAGTCGTTGAAATAGGGCGCGCGGCGGAGCCCCGGCACCTTGGCGATCGCAAGCGGCGCGGCGGCGGCCTCTGCGTACTGCGCCGCGTCGATCACGTTGTCGCGGCGCATCATGGCGAGCACCGTGTCGCGGCGCGCGCGGCAGGCGTCGGGATGGCGGCGCGGATCGTACATGGTCGGCGCCCGGATCATCCCGATGAGCGTCGCGGCCTCGGCCGGCGTGACCTCATGCACGTCCTTGTTGAAGAAATCGCGCGCCGCGAGCGGCATCCCGGTGATCGGCGTGCCGTCGTATGCGCCCATCGGAACGTCATTTATGTAGCGTTCGAGAATCTGGTTCTTGCTGAGCCGGATCTCGATCACCAGCGCCACGGCCAACTCGCGCACTTTGCGCGCAAACGTGCGCTCGTGGCGATCGATAAACGTGCGCGCGAGCTGCTGCGTGAGCGTGCTCGCGCCCTGGCCCAGATGATGCGTTCGCAGGTCCGCGATCGCCGCCTCCACCATCCGTATCGGGTCGAATCCCGGATGATAGTAGAAGTAGCGATCCTCGGTCGCGAGCAGTCCGCGCACCAGGTACGGTGGGACGTCGCTCAGTTCCGTCTCGACCTGTTCCGGCAGCGCGCCCGGCAGCAGCCGGCCGATAACTTCCGGCTCGAGCGTCGCCGCGGGCAGCGCCGCGCCGAAGGAGTCCGCCACGCCCTCGACCACGGTGCCGGCGAGCGTCAGATGGACCAGCGCCGGGGGACGTTCGGTTATCCCTTCGCGAAACCCGCGCAGGTACATCGTCACGCGGCCGGGCATTAGCGCGTATTCGCCAGGATGGGTCGGATCGGCGACGCGCGTATAGCTGAGCCGCCCGATCCGGTCGAGCAGATGCAACTTTGCGAGGTCGTCGCCGCGTTCGATCTTGAGCGGCGCGGAGTAAACGGCCGAGGTCAGCGCCGCTTCGCGCTGTTCGATGAGCGCCGAGATCCCGTCGTAGAGTTCGGCCAAGTAGAACCCGCAGCCGAAGAGAAAGAGCAACACAACTCCCGCAGCCGCGCGCCGCGGGCCAATCCGCCTGAGCGCGCGGCGTACGCGTCCCGCCGCCGCCGATCCCCTCCTCCGCCTGCCTGGGCTAGCCATCGCGCCCGGTTTTTCTCCGCTAGGCGCCGCGTCCCGGTCCGGACGCGACGCCCACTGATGATTAGTATATCCCGCGCGGCGGGATCGACGCGATCATCGCTCTATGACCGCGCGGCGCATGGCGGGGATGCCGGCGGCGGGCCTTCGCCGCCGGCCAGCATCCCCGACGCGCCGGGCGGGAGGCGGCGGGCGCGTGCGCTGGCACGCGCCCGCTACCCTCCCGGCGCTTTTTGCGCGCGGACTTCGCCCGTGCGCAGCGCCGCGAGCTGGCTCGCCAGCGCGCGCATCAGCGCGAGCCCGGAGCCGCCGGGACAGTCGGCAAGCTCGATTACCGGCGCGTCGACGCGCCGGCGCACGCGCTCGAGCGCGCGCCGCTCGCTCGCGGCGCGCTGAAGTTCATCCTGGGCGAGCGCGGCGAGGCCGTCGCGAAGTGCTGGCGCGGCGCGCAGCGCCGGACGGCGCGTTAGCCGTGCGACGGCCGCCGCGTCGAAACGCGGCCGGCGCGTGCGGTTGAAGATCAGCGCGGCGACATCGAGGCCGAGGCTCTTGAGCGCGGCGTACGTCTCCAGCGTTTCGCCGATTGCGAGCGGCTCGGGCGAGGTCACGAGCACCACGCCGCATCGCGCGGGATCGCGGAGCAGTTGAGCGACGCTGTCGGCCAGGCGGCCGACGACGCCGGCGCCGAAGGTCTCGCGCGCCACCAGCGGCATCCGCAGCACGCTCAGCGCCTGGCCCGACGCCGGAGCGTCGAGCACGATCAGGTCCCACGGCGGCGAGGGCGGCCGATACTCGAGTTCGTGGTAGATCTTCCCGGCCATGATCAGTTCGCGCAAACCCGGCGCGGCTTCGACGAAGTAGCGGTATGCGCCGCTGTTGACGACCGCTTTGAGCATCGCGCGGCCGGGCACGACGGTCGCGAGGTACTCTTCGAGTTGACGGGCGCCGTCGAGGAGCACGGTCCAGAGGCCAGGCGCGGCTTCGACCGGGTCGAAAGCGGGCTTGCTGCCGAGCGCCGTTGCGAGAGCGCCCAGCCGGTCGTATTCCATCGCGAGCACGCGGGACGACGCGCCCGCGCGCACCAGCGCGAGCGCGCCGCTTACGCTCGTGCGTCCGACACCGCCCTTGCCAACGACGATCAGCGCGCGGCGTTTCAGCAGCTCGTCAATCATTCGCAGATTCGCGCTTAGGGGATACGCCGGAGCGATTCGGACAACGCGATCAGAGGAAACGGCGGCCCTGGCGCTCGTCGGGAAGGTCGAGCCCCAGCGCGACCAGCTTGCGATCGACGTATTCCTTGTATGCCGCGCGGATTTCGGAGTTGCCGACGCCCTTCAAGCCCCAGTGGATAAACCGCGGCGTGTTGGGCGAGTCGGAGCGGCCGAACATGTCGAGCGCCGCCGAATACCATTTCGGCAGCAACGCCTGGGCAAGCGCGCGGCTGCGCCGCTCGGCGCAAATCGCGCCGAGGAAATAGTAGCCCATCTCGGAGTGGCCGAACTCGTCGCGCTCGACCGTGCGCGAAATTTTGCGCAGCGGCGCGTAGCTCGATTCGCGCCAGTCGCGGGCATGGAACGCGCCGTTGAGATCGATCAGGAAGTGAAAGAATGCGTCGTCGGCCCAGGTGTCCTTGAGCAGATGGAACGCGTAGTGCGCATACGGCACATCGCGCAGCGCGAAGTCCGGGTCCAGGCCGACGGCGATCCGATGGAACATGATCGCGTGCTTGAGTTCTTCGGCCAGGTACTCCGACTTGATGAGCCGCGCCGCGGCATCGTGTGCGAGCGTCTCCGCCGCCTCGATACACGTGCCCATCAGGCCCAAAAAGCTCTTGTTGCCCGCGCGCTCGCCTTCGTGACGCAGCATCTTCATCAGCAGCGCGCGATAGTCCTCGGGCAGTTCGTCGCCCTCGTCGAAGTTATGCTCGGGGCGATCGATCTTGCAGGAGAGGTCAGGCAGCGGATCGCCTTGCGCGTAAATATCGGTCCAGAACGGCCATAGCCCGCCGCCACGGACCCGTTCACCGCGCTCGGCGCCGTCACCGCTTTCGTCGTGTCCGATATCGTCTGGGGTCAAATCGTCAAGGGCCATATTCCGATACCTCTCCCGCCGCTGCTCGTTCGAATCTAGCCCGGCGCGCGCGTCTTAGGCAAAACGGGCTCTGGCGGCGGCGGCGCGCGCGGGATCGATCGCGCCGGCGCGCTCGGCCTGGAAGCCGCAGGCGCATCCGGCGAGCCCGGCAGCGTAAAGATCCATTTCGCCGTCGACCAGTTCGCGCGCCATCCCCGGCAACAGCTTGTCGCCGACGCATCCGAGCGCCGCGCCGCATCGCGCGCATCGGAGCCGGTAGTAGGTGCCGTAAGTGGCGACGCCCTCGACCGCCATCCCGAGCGGCTCGTAGGCGGCGCGGATTTCGTCCAGGATTACGCTCATCGACATTTACGGCCTCAACGCCGCTCCCCTCGGGTTACAGCTTAAACGCCGCCTCCCGCTTTCTTTTGGCCGGCCTCGCGCGCGAGTCTGGCCACGATATCCGCGCGCAAATCCTTCTTGGAAACCTTGCCGACCGCGGTCATCGGAAACCGCTCTACGATTTCGAGCCGTTCGGGAATCTTGAAGCGCGCGATGCGCCGCGCCTCGAGATGGCGCGCCAGCTCCGCGAAAGTCAGGCTCTGTCCCGCGCGCAGCACCACGTATGCGCATGCGCGCTCGCCCATCACCTCGTCGGGCATCGCTACGATCGCCGCATTGGCGACGGCCGGATGCGACAGCACGAGGTCTTCCATTTCCTCGGCGCTGATTTTCTCGCCCCCGCGGTTGATCACGTCCTTGCGCCGTCCTTCGACGACCAGGTTGCCGCTCGGATGCATCATTACGAGGTCGCCCGTGCGGTAGAAGCCGTCAGGAGTGAAAGCGCTCCGATTGTGCTCATCGGCGCGATAGTAGCCGCGCGGCGTATAGGGCCCGCGGCACAGCAGTTCGCCGACTTCGCCGGGCGCGACCTCGCGGCCGTCGTCGCCGACGATGCGCAGCTCGTCGTGCGCGCAAATCGGGCGGCCCTGGGTGTTGACGATCACATCTTTCGGATCGCCGCGCCGGGTCGAACAGCACAGCCCCTCGGCCATCCCGTAAACCTGCGTCACGACCGGGCCGATTTCGCTGAGGATGCGCCGCGCGGGCTCGGGATTGAGCCGTTGGCCGCCGACCGCCATCGATCGCAGCGAGGAGAAATCCGTCCGCCGAAAGCGCGGATCGTTGAGCCAGCTCACGGCCATCGCGGGCACCGCGCAGATCCAGGTCACGCGCTCGCGTTCGATCAGCGGGAAGACGGTCTCGGCTTCAGGCGACGGTGCAAGCACGATTTTGGCGCCCATCAGGATTCCCGATTGCACCGCGGCGAGCAGCGGAAAGTTATGCATCATCGGGATCGCGATCAGTGCGGCGCCGTCGCGATCGAAGCCCGAACATTCGGCCAGCCTGAGCGAGTTGTAGAGATAGTCGTCGTGCGTGCGTGGGATCACCTTCGGCAACCCCGTACTGCCGCCGGAAAGCTGGAACACCGCGATTTCTTCGGCGCGTGGGCGAAGCCGCGCGAGCGCCGACGGCGCGATCCGTCCTTCGATCGGATCGTCGAGCAGGTCGCCGAGCAGCGTCATCCCGGCGCCCGCGCGCGCACCGCTCACGAAAACCTCGCGCATCGCCGGCAGGGAGGGACGCAACTCGGTCGCCATCGCGACGTAGTCGAAGCGCCGGTACTCGGCTGGGATGAGCCAGGCGCAGGCCTCGGTGAAGCGCGCGAGATGGCCGATCTCGGTGTCGCGATGGGCCGGCAGAGTCGCGACCGGAATCGCGCCGGTCTTGAGACAGGCGAAATATGCGGCCACGCATTCGAAACTGTTAGGCAACTGAAATATCACGCGCCGGCTCGAGGCGACGCCGCGCTCAGCGAAATGAAGCGCCAGCCGCTCGACCGCCGCGCCCAGGTCGCGGTAGGTGACGCGCCGTTCGCCGTCCACGACCGCAAGGCGCGCCGCGTTCTCGGCAACCGAGCGGTCGAAACGCTCGCCAATCGGCTCGCCGCGCCAGTATCCGAGTTTCCGGTAAAGCTCCGCGGCCGGCTCCGGCCACGGCACCACGCCATCAACCATCAAGAGTCCTGCCGCCTTTCACGGGGAGCCGCAGGCGCGGCAATCTCCCGGCCCATCTTGAACTTAAAGCATCGCTTTCAGATAGAGGTTCCGGCTGCCGTCGCGCTCACTCACGCATACTTTCTAGCTCACCGGCGAGTCCACGCGAAAGCGCTGGGCGAATGCGCCTCGACGCGCTCCGCGGACACCGCTGCGAGCGCGGGCGCGCGGCCTACTACCAGCGCAACAGGTTGGCGCCCCAGGTCAGCCCGCCGCCGCACGCGTTGAGCATCACCAGGTCGTTGTCGTGGATGCGGTTGGCTTCGAGCGCCTCGTCGAGCGCGATTGGCACCGACGCCGCCGAGGTGTTGCCGTAGCGGTCGATATTGGTGAAGACCTTTTCATGCGGGACGCCCATGCGCTCGGCCACCGCGTTGAGGATGCGGATGTTGGCCTGATGAGGGACGATCAGCGAGACGTCGGCGAGGCTGATGCCGGCCCGCTCGGCCACTTTCTGCGTAACGTCAGCCATCGAGCGCACCGCGAGCTTGAACAGCTCTGGCCCTTTCATCTTGATCGCATCGTCAGGCGAGCGCCGCGCCTCGGAGTCGAGCGTCGCGCGCACTCCCGTCGATCGCACCGAGAGCAGGTGCCAGTATTCGCCCGAGGAGCGCAGCAGGCTCGCCAGGACGCCGCGCGGCCCCGGCTCGGAAACCATCACCGCCGCCCCAGCGCCGTCGCCGAACAACACGGAAACCGCGCGATCGTTCCAGTCCACCATCGTCGAGAGCGCGTCGGTGCCGACCAGCAAGACGCGCGAGTAATCGCCCGCGCGCATCGCGTTGTCGGCCACGCTCAGCGCATAAACGAAGCCCGAGCACGCCGCGGCGACGTCGTAGGCCGGAATCGTATCGAGCCCCAGGCGATGCTGGAGCTGGCAGGCGAACGAGGGAAAGCCGTATTCGGAGGAAACCGTGCCGACGATGATCGCGTCGAGCTCAGCGGGCCGGATGCCGGCGCGCTGGATAGCGGTGGTGCTCGCGGCGGCGGCGATATCGACCAGCGACTCGCCGCTGGACATCACGTAGCGCCGGGCGATCCCGGTGCGGGTGCGCACCCATTCGTCGGAGGTATCGACGATCCGCGCAAGATCATGATTGCTGACCGCGGTGCGGGGCAGCGCGCGCCCGGTCGCGACGATTCGCGATCCCATCGTGTTACTTCCCGCTAAGCTCGACCGCCGGTCTGAAGGCCAGCGTAGTGTTGGTGCCGCCGAAGCCGAAGGAATTGTTCAGCGCGATGCGAATCCTGGCGGGCCGCGGCAGATTGGGCACGTAGTCGAGATCGCATTCGGGGTCGGGATGCTCGTAGTTGATCGTCGGCGGCACCATCCCGCGCTCAATCGCCAGCACCGTGTAAACCGACTCGATCGCGCCGGCCGCGCCGAGCGTATGGCCGGTCATCGACTTAGTCGAGCTCACCGCGATCTTGGCCGCGCGCTCGCCGAAGACGCGCTTGATCGCCTGGGTCTCGGCGCTGTCGCCCTGCGGCGTGGAGGTGCCGTGCGCGTTGATGTAATCGACCTGGTTGAGGTCAAGCTCGCCGTCCTGCAGACAGAGCATCATGCAGCGCGCCGCTCCCTGCCCCTCGGGCGACGGCGAGGTCATGTGATAGGCGTCGCCGTTGGCGGCGTAGCCGGCGATCTCCGCCAGGATATTGGCGCCGCGCGCGAGCGCGGCCTCGCGCTCCTCGAGGATCAGCGCCGCCGCGCCCTCAGACATCACGAAGCCATCGCGTTCGGCGTCGAAGGGGCGGCTGGCGGCCTCGGGCGCGTCGTTGCGCGTGGACAGCGCGCGCATCGCGATGAAGCCGCCGATCCCGAGCGAAGTCAGCGCCGCTTCTGCCCCGCCGGTGATCGCGGCATCAATGTAGCCGTCGCGGATCATCCGGTAGGCCTCTCCCACCGCATGGCTGCCCGAGGCGCAGGCGCTGGTGGTGGCCAGGTTGATGCCGCGCGCGCCGTAGCGGATCGCGATCTGCCCGGGCGCAAGGTTGCTGATCAGCTTGGGGATGAAAAACGGCGTGATGCGTTTTAGGCGGGTGTCGAGAAACAGCAGATGGTTCTCTTCGATCGTCAGCAGCCCGCCGATGCCCACTCCCACCAGCACGCCGACACGGTCGGCGTTGCTCTCGTCGATCTTGAGCGCCGACTGTTGCATCGCCTGCTCCGCCGCGCCCACCGCGTACTGGATGAAGAGGTCCATCTTCTTGACGTCCTTCTTCTCGATCCAGTCGTAGGGATCGAAGTCGCGCACTTCGCCCGCGATGCGCGCGGCGAAGTCGGAAACGTCGAAGCGGGTTATCGGACCGATGCCCGAGCGGCCGGCCATCAACGCTTCCCAGTTCTTTTCGATTCCCGTGCCCAGCGGCGTGACCAGGCCCAGGCCGGTTACCACCACGCGGCGATCACCGATGCGTCTCATCTAAGCGCGATGCTCCTAACTAGGTCGTTGTAACGTTCCATCTTGTATCAAAAGCGGCGTCAGTTCCATATCAGCTGCGCGCGGCCCCATCGACAGTTCTATCGACAATCAATAGACAGGCTGCGCGAGACAGGCTGCGCGAGACAGGCTGCGCGAGAGAGGTTGCGCGGCCGGTCCACGGAACTCATTGCGCCGGTTTCGCGCTCAGCCGCGGTAGCGGCATTCGCTTTCCTTGCAACATGGGCGTGATGAGGTGAAAAATTGAATGGTGACATACTCTGACGAAACATCGCTCAACGCCTTCATCCGACTCGCGGACAATCTGGGCGAACTCGAGGTCACTATCGGAGAGCGAGCGCGGCCGGCCATCGCGGAACTCCGCAAGCGGCTGCGCGCCGCCGTGGCCAGCCGCGAACGCGGCGACCTGGCGGATTCGCTGGAACAGCTGCGGAGCGCGATGGAGCGTCTGGCCGCGATCGCCGGCGAGCTCGATCCCGCCGAGGGTGCGTTGATGCGGATGGTCGCGCAGAAGTTCACGGAGGCGCTCAAGCTGGGCGACAAGGGCGCCGCGAAGGAAGCCGTCACGCTGATGCGGCACAAGTCGGGCGACCCCGGCGACGAGGGCGGTTCCAAGTGGTAGTTCGCCGCGCGAGGAATGCCCCCGCGCGGAGTTCAAGTTAAAGTTTAAGATGAAACCGCGGCGGCCCGCAGCGGCCGTCCCGGACAACAATCGGAGTCATCGTGGCGAGCGCGACACAAATCAAGACCCCGGAGACGAATCTCGATCAACTGTGCATCAACTCAATCCGGGTCCTCGCGATCGACGCGGTGCAGAAGGCCAACTCGGGCCATCCCGGGATGCCGATGGGGATGGCGCCGATCGCCTATCTCTTGTGGACGCGCTTCATGCGCTACAACCCGGCCAATCCGAAATGGTTCGGCCGCGACCGCTTCGTGCTCTCCAACGGGCACGGATCGATGCTGCTCTACGCGATGCTCCATCTGACCGGCTATGACCTGCCGCTCGAGCAGATCAAGCGGTTTCGCCAGCTCGAGAGCATTACCCCCGGCCATCCCGAGTACGGCCTGACGCCGGGCGTCGAAACCACGACCGGGCCGCTCGGCCAGGGGGTGGGCAACGCCGTCGGGATGGCGATCGCGGCCGCCCATCTGCGCGCGCGTTTCGAACGTGACCGCTCGGGACTGTTCGACCATCGTATCTTCGCTTTCTGCGGCGACGGCGACCTGATGGAAGGCGTCTCCAGCGAAGCGTCGTCGATCGCTGGACATCTGGGCCTCGGCAACCTGCTCCTCATCTACGACGACAACCACATCACGATCGACGGCGGCACGGACCTGTCGTTCGACGAGAACGTGACCGAACGCTTCAACGCCTACGGATGGCATACGCAGGGGGTGGACGACGCGAACGACCTGGCTGCGGTTGCGCGCGCGATTGAAAACGCGATCGCCGAGGAGAACCGCCCGTCGCTCATCCGCGTGCGCTCGCATATCGGCTACGGCAGCCCCAACCGGCAGGACACCTCGAAGGCGCATGGGCAGGCGCTCGGCGCGGAAGAGGTCAAACTCACCAAGCGCTTCTACGGATGGCCCGAGGAGCCGCCATTCTACGTTCCCGACGAGGCGCTGAAGCATTTTCGCGATTGCGGCGCACGCGGCCGCGAGCTCGAGGCGGATTGGAACGGCCGCCTCGATCGCTACGCCAGGGCGCATGCGAGCGAGGCCGCGGAATTCAAGTCGATGCTCGCCGGCGAGCTGCCCAAGGGATGGGACGCCGAGCTGTCGCAGTTCACGCCCAAGGACACGCTGGCCACGCGCGAGTCGGGCTCGCGTGCCGAGCAGGCGATCGCGAAGAAGGTCTGGAACCTGTTCGGTGGGGCGGCCGACCTCAACGAATCGACCTTCGTCGACATCGTCGATGGCGGCGACTTCGAGCGGCACGACTATAACGGCCGCAACCTGCACTTCGGCATCCGCGAGCACGGGATGGCCGCGATCCTGAACGGGATCGCGCTGCACGGCGGCTTCATCCCCTATGGTTCGAGCTTTCTCATCTTCACCGACTATTGCCGGCCCTCGCTCAGGCTCGCCGCGCTGATGGGCATCCACGTGATTTACGTCTTCACCCACGATTCGATCGGGCTTGGCGAAGACGGCCCGACGCATCAGTCAGTCGAACAGCTCGCGGGATTGCGCGCGATTCCGAATTTCACCGTGATTCGCCCGTGCGACGCCAACGAGGCGGCCGAGGCCTGGCGCGCCGCCATGACGCATCGGAGCGGTCCGGTGCTGCTCGCGCTCACCCGGCAGAAGCTGCCGACGCTCGACCGCACGGCGATGGCGCCGGCGCGCGAATTGATGCGCGGCGCCTATGTGCTTTACGAAACCAGGGGCCGCACGGCGGAGCTAATCCTGATCGCCAGCGGCTCGGAAGTGCACCTCGCGCTCGGCGCGAAAGACGAACTCGAAAAGCGCGGCCATGCGGCGCGCGTCGTCAGCATGCCGTGCATGGAAGTGTTCGCGAAGCAGGACGCGGCCTACCGCGATTCGGTCCTCCCGCCCGCGATTCGCCGGCGGCTCGCGATCGAAGCGGCGGCGACGATGCCGTGGTACCGATGGGTCGGCCTTGACGGCGACGTGCTCGGGATGACGACCTTCGGCGCGTCGGCTCCGTACCAGGACGTGTTCAAGCACTTCGGCTTCACGGTGGAGAACGCGGTCGAGCGCGCGCTCAAATTGCTCGCGCGATAAACTGGCCGATCGCGGCGCTCCGCGCGGCAGCGGCGAATTTCCGCGCTGGCGCGCCCGGCGCGCTTTCGGCTAATTTTCCCACAAACACCATCCGAGCGAATTGTCATGGCCAAACCGAAACTCATCATCCTGGACGACGCGCAGTCGCTGCACGTGCACGCGGCGGAGGAGATCGCACATTTCGCCAGCGAGGCGATCTGCATCCACGCCCAGTTCACCCTCTGTCTCTCCGGCGGATCGACGCCCGCGGCGACTTACGCGCTGCTCGCCGAACGCTTCCGCCTGAGCGTCGATTGGAAGGAGGTGCAGTTCTTCTGGGGCGACGAACGATGCGTCCCGCCGGACGATCCGGCGAGCAATTTCGCGATGGCGAACCGCACGATGCTCAGCCGGCTGGATCTGCGTCCCGAGCAGATTCATCGCATCCGCGCGGAAGACCCGCCCGAGCAGGCGGCGCACGCCTATGAGGAAGAGCTGCGGGCCTCCTTCGGCATCGGCGCGGGCGAATTTCCCCGGTTCGACCTGGTGCTCGTCGGTCTCGGCGAGAATGTCCACGTCGAATCGCTCTTTCCGGGACATCCCGCGCTCCACGAACACGAACGGATCGTGGTCGCGGTCGAGGTTGACGGCGTCCCGCAGCGCCATCGCGTAACGATCACGCCGCCCGTGCTCAACAACTCGGCGCGCGTGATGTTCCTGGTCGAGGGCGAGGGCAAGGCCGAGGCGGTCAGGAGCGCTCTCGAGGGGCCGCGCGACCCCGACCGCTTTCCCGCGCAGATTATCGACCCGCCCCACGGCGAGGTCGTCTGGCTGCTCGATCGCGCGGCCGCCTCGCTGCTCTCGCATACCTGAGGGCGGCCGGAGGCACGCTCCGGAAGTCCGCGGCGCCGCGCGGCGACCACCCCGCGCGTAAGCGCCGTGCGCCTCGACAGTGCGCGACCGCTAACGCACAATATCAACCATGGGTTTCATCTCGCGCCACACGATCGGAGTCCTGATCGTAATCGCCATCGTCCTGTGGGCCGTGTTCTACGTTCCGGCCACGCCGTCTTACGCCATCTATCAGCTCAAGCAGGCGATCGACCAGCGCGATGGCGCCACCGCCGCGACCTTCGTCGACTTTCCGAGCGTGGTCAAAAACGCCGGCTACGAGATGCTGCAGCAGAACACGAAGGGCAACGACGTCATCGCGGCGCTGGTCGGCAAGGGCGCGGTGGATATGCTGAGCGCGCCACTGGCCGCTGCGACTCAGCAGTGGGCGACGCAACAGGTCAATAGCGGCGCCAAGCAGCTACAGATGCCGGGTGTGGCCGTACTCGGATCGATCGTGATGCTGCATCGTTCGGGCGATACGGCGTGGACCGACTTCCGCGATAATAAAGGCGTGCAATGGGACATCCGCATGGCGCGCGAGAACGGCAGATGGCGAATCACCGAGGTCAAGAACGTCCAGCAACTGCTGCAGCACTTCGAGCAGCAAAGGATGCGTGGCGCCACGCCACCACCTGACAACGCTCCCGATAACGCAGTTCCCGGCAGCGGCCCTTCAGAATCACCTTAATTTCCAGCCCCCCAAAGACCTGGCGCCGCTGCTCCGGGGGTGCGCCCGGCCGCGGCCGACGGTGGCGATCTGGCCGCGATGCGCCACGGTCAATTTGAGCGGGCGGTCGTAAAGGAAAGCTTTGTTGATGCCAGCCCTGCGGTGAAGCTCGACCCGCAGATAGAACTGCCGACGAACTATGGCGACATCCAACCAGCAACGATCATTGCACCAGCGTGATGCTCGACCCGGCGCAAACCTGCACGGTCGGCGTTGCGTTCAGTCCGACCGGATCGGCGGGCGCGGTCAAGGGCGACCTGACCGTGACCACAGACGCCTAAGCCCAGCAGGTCCCGCTCGCCGGCGACGCGACGCCGTGAGCCGAGGCGGACCATTGACGATGCGCCGCGCCCGCAATAGTTTCACGGGCGCGGTGGCGCAATCGATAATGGGCCGTTAACAATCCCGGCGACCGCCCAAGCCACGGCGCGTTTACAGCGTGAGCGGCAGCAGGTACACTGGGGGGCGGCGTGGCCCCTTCGGCCGCGCCGTTTAATATCAGCCTCCTAATAAATGCGACGTAAAGACATCCGTAACATCGCCATCGTGGCTCACGTTGACCACGGTAAAACCACCCTGGTCGATGCACTGCTGCGCCAGTCGGGCGTCTTCCGCGCCAACGAGCACGTGGCCGAGCGCGTGATGGATTCGTTTGCGCTGGAGCGCGAACGCGGCATCACCATCATGGCCAAGAACACGTCGATCGCCTGGCGCGACGTGCGAATCAATATCGTCGACACGCCCGGCCATTCCGACTTCGGCGGTGAGGTCGAGCGCACGCTCGCGATGGTGGATGGCATCCTGCTCCTGGTGGACGCCTCCGAAGGGCCGCTGCCGCAGACCCGCTTCGTCCTGCGCAAGGCGCTCGAGGCCGGTCTTCCCGCGGTGCTCTGCATCAACAAGATCGATCGCGCCGACGCGCGGCCGGCCGAGGTGCTCGACGAAGTTTACGATCTGTTCATCGACCTCGGCGCCAACGACAGCCAGCTCGATTTCCCGATTCTCTACACCAACGCGCGTGCGGGCCTCGCGCTGACCCGGGCCGACGGCAACGGCGAGAACCTTGGACCGCTGTTCGAGACGATCGTGGATCATCTGCCCGGCCCCGAAATCGACCCCGAGGCGCCGCTGCAGTTCCAGGCCAACAACATCGACTACGACGAATACGTCGGCCGCCTCGCGATCGGACGGGTCGTCGCGGGCAAGATCAGTACGGGCGGGGCCTACGCGCTCGCGCGGGCCGACGGCTCGAGCGAACCGTGCAAGGTGGCGCACCTTTACGGCTGGCGCGGACTCAAGCGGACCGAGATTTCATCGGCCGACGCCGGCGACATCGTGATGGTCGCGGGCCTCGAGGACATCGAGATCGGCGATACCATCACCGACCCCGAAAATCCGCGGCCGCTCCCCGGCATCAGGGTGGACGAGCCGACCGTGGCGATGACCTTCTCGGTCAACAACGCGCCGTGGGCCGGGCGCGAGGGACAGTTCGTCACTTCGCGCAAGCTCGGCGCGCGGATCGAGCTCGAGTCGCGGCGCAACGTGAGCGTGCGGATCGAGCAGTCGGGCGCCGATTCGTGGCGCGTGCTCGGACGCGGCGAGCTGGCGCTCGCGGTGATCATCGAAACGATGCGCCGCGAGGGCTACGAGCTGCAGGCGTCCAAGCCGACCGTGGTGACGCGCAATTCAGGGGGCGAGCTGCTCGAGCCGATGGAATTCCTGGTGATCGATGTCCCCGAGGACAACATCGGACTCGTCACCCAGCTGCTTTCGGCGCGCAAGGGCCGGATGCGGACGATGACGACCCATCAGAGCGGCCGCGTGCGGCTGGAATACGACGTTCCGGCGCGCGGGCTCATCGGCTTCCGCGGCCGCTTTCTCGCCGACACCCGCGGGACCGGGGTGATGCACTCGGTGTTCAACGGCTATGCACCGTGGTGCGGAGCGATCCGTTCGCGCCAGAACGGCGCGATGATTTCCGACCGCGAAGGGGTCGCGACGCCGTACGCCATTTTTCATCTGCAGGAGCGCGGGATCTTTTTTATCGGCGCCGGCGAGCCGGTGTATGAGGGCATGATCGTCGGCGAATACGCGCGCGAGACCAACCTGCCGGTCAACGTCTGCCGCGAGAAGAAGCTCACCAACATCCGCGCAGCCGGTCACGACGAGGCCGTGCGGCTGAGCCCGCCGCGCGTGATGACGCTCGACACGGCGCTCGAGTGGATCGACGAGGAAGAACTGGTCGAGTTGACGCCGCAGTCGGTTCGGCTGCGCAACCGCGTGCTCAAAACGGGACTTCGCGGCAAGCATCGCGCGGGCTGGCTCGAGACTGCCGGGGCCGGCGCGGCCGCAACCGCCGAAAGCGAGTGACGCGCGCGCCCGCCGTTTTCGGCTCGCACGCGGCGGCGCTTAAATTCCCCACATGATCTAGACTGGGAACCCGGTTCCTGATGAGACTCGTGCGCGCCGCCGCGATCACCCTCCTCTCCCTGGCCGTGCTGCTTGCGGCGGCGGCGGCCATCGCAGTCCGCAACCAGGCGCGCCTGATTCGCCTGGTCATCCGGCACATCCAGGAACAGAGCGGCTATCAGATCGTCGCGAGCGACGGATGGCTGCAGTTCGGCGCACATCTCGGCGTGGTGCTGGAGCATCCGAGCATCATGCACGAAGGCCGCGAGCTGGTACGCGCCGAGCGAGTGCGTGTGTACTTGAGCTACCACGCTCTGATCTGGAACGGCGGCCTTCCGCTGCGCGCCCTGGTGGTTATCGGTCCACAATTGCGGGTCCCGGCAAGCTCGGCCGCACTCGGTCCGCAATTGCTCCCGCGCCCCAACGGGCCCGCGATTCGGGAGGTGGCGCAGGAGTTCCGCGAGTTCTCGGGCCTGGTCGAGCGCGTCACGATCGCCGACGCCCGCATCGGCGACGCTGCCGGTCAGCCGCTGGTCGAAGAGTTGTCGCTGACGGCCGCACCGCGGCGCAGGCACGCGAAGACCTGGAATATCGGCTTCCTCGCGCCGCGCATTTACACGGCGCTGAGCGGCCTTCAGGCGAGCGGCCGGCTCAGTATCGACACCAACCGTCTATCCAGCGCCGAGGCCCTGACCACCGGAGAGCTCTGGTTCTGGAACGGTCGGCTCGATCGCCAGCCCGTCGCCGGCTTGACCGTGAGCGGACTCGCGCACGGCGAAGCGACTTTCCAGTTGCACGACACCGGCGAACTTGACGGCCGCGGCGACCTTGCCGTCGGCCAACTGAGCTTCTCCGGCGCACACTTGAGCAAGCCGATCGAGCTCGGCAACTGCTCGCTCAGAGCGATCTACTCGGTCTCCACCGAACGCATACTGCTCGCGGGCATGGAAGCGCGTATCGGGACGACCACGGTCGCGTCGGGCGATCTGACGCTCAGCGATCCGTTCAAGGACAGCGCCGCGATACTCGCGCATCTCGGCCCCCTGCGGATCGACCTGGCCGTGCTCAAGACGCAGCTCGACAATGCGCGCGCGATGGCCAAGCCGCCCGCGTGGCTTGCGGCGGCGTCGGTCGCCGGCCGAGTGACGATGGTCGGAGCAACGTATCAGAGCGCGCTCAGAAACACCGGCTGGAGCGCGGGAGCGCTCTCCGATGCGCTGCAGTTTTCGCTGCACCTCGAAAACGTCGGCCTCAAGCTGCCGACGCATGCGGCGCTGCCGGCGTTCACGGGAATTAACGGCGAGATAGCGTATGCGAAGGGCCGCGTGACGCTCTCGCAGGGATCGGCGGCGCTCGGCAATTCGTCGTTTCCGCGGCTGAGCGGCAGCGCCGATTTCCGCTCCGGCCATCGGCGGGTGCGCTACCAGGTCAAGGTAGCCGGGACTCTCAACCTCGATGAGCTCTATCCCGTCGCGCTGCAGCTTTCTCCGGCGTTGGCCGCCAGAGCGGCGGGACATATCGACGGGATGTCCGGCAACGCGCCGGTGCAAATCAGCGGATCGGGCGCGCTCGATACCGAGGCGCCGGCGCCGCCCGCGACGTACAGGGTGAAAATCGACACCAGCGCCATTCGCCTGACCGACAAAGACCTGCCGCAGCCGATCGCGCTGGTCGGCGGCAGCGTGACGGTCTCGCCCGGGATTATCGAGATGAGCCGCATGATGGCCGCCGTCGCCAAGCCCAAGGTTCCGGGAGAGGTGACGCTTACCGGGAGCCTGACGTTCAACCGCGGCCGGATCGGCCTGCGTCAGATCGCCGTCGAGTTGCATCAGATCGAAGTGGAGCAGTGGCTGCCGCTGGTCGTCGACCCGCAGGATCTTGCGGCGCGCGGCCCGCTCGGCGGCACGCTGACGATCGTGCGCGAGCCGAGCCGCCCCCAGGGCATCCGCGCCAACGGCCTTCTCACGATGGGCGCGGGCCAGGTGCAACTGGGCTTTTTGCGCGCGCCGATCGTGGCCGAGTCGGCAACGCTCAGCCTCGACGGGCGCGGCATGCTGCTCGCGATCATCGGGGCGAAGCTGCAAAACGCCCCCTTCGATTTCTCGCTCGGCGTCGCCGACCTCGAACATCCCGTGCTCCGCATCGTCGCCAACGCGGGGCGGCTGGACCTCGAAGTGATGAAGTTCATCCGTCTGCCGTGGGCGCCGAGTCCGCCGGCCCATTTTTTCCCGGTGCCGGTGGTCGGCCATATCGATGCCGCCCGGGCCACGCTCGAGCGCCTTGCGCTGACGCATGCGCGATGCGACTTCAGCCGCGAGATGAACGGCGACTGGAGCGTACACAACTTCAGTGCGATCATGTTCGAGGGCCGCGCCGACATGGAGTTTTCCGGCCGCGGCCGCGACGATTGGATTCATGTCAAAGGCGGCCTTAACCAGGTGCAGGCCGGCCCGCTCTTCAGCCTCGCGGATCCGCACACGCCGCCTCCGCTGTCCGGCCGGCTCAAGGCCAGGGGCGACCTGTGGGCCAACTCCAATACCGATTTCTTCAACACGATGGCCGGCTCCGTTTCCTTCGACGTGACCGATGGCGTGCTGCACAAGTTCGCTCTGCTCTCACGCATCCTGAGCTTCCTCGATCTCAAGACCTGGCTTTCGGCCAAAGTTCCCGACCCGCGCATCAACGGCGTGCCGTTCCAGACGCTGACCGCCGACTTCAAAGGCAGCGACGGCGACTTCTACTCCGAAAACCTGCTGCTGCGCGGCCCGATCATGAACATTTCGGCGCTCGGCCATATGCGTCTCGGCGACGGCCACGTCGACATGCAGGTGGGGATGGTGCCGTTCAAAACAGTCAACTGGCTGGTGGCCAAGGTGCCCATAATCGGCGAGGGACTTTCCTCCGAGCATTTTGTCGCCGCCTACTTTCACGTCACCGGCCCGCTCTCCAATCCACACGTCGTTCCCCTGCCGATCACCTCGGTCGCGTATTTCCTGACCAACGTGCTCAAGGTCCCGCTAAATATCCTGAAGGGGATCGGTCACAATGGCGGCACCGCAAACTGAGCCGCACGGCACGCGCGCACGCAGCATCACGGCGACGCCGATCAAAAACACCCGCCCTGCCCGGCGCTCGCCGGCAGCGGATCGATCGAGCCGGGACATCACGCTGATCGTCTTTTGCCGCGAGCCGCTCGCCGGCCAGACCAAAACCCGGCTCATCCCGCGCCTCGGCGCCGATAACGCGGCCGCGCTGGCGCGCGCCTTCATCGACGACGCGCTCGGCAAGTGCCGCGCGCTGGCCCCCGCGCGAATCGTGATCGCCGCGAGCGCACCCGGGGGCGCCGGGAACAGCGCCTGGCTTCGCCGCACCGCGCGTCGCTTCGGCGCGGCGCTCGTCGATCAGGGTAGCGGCGGCCTCGGCGCACAGATGGCGCGCGCGCTCGAACCGTACTGCGCCGGCGGCGCGGCGCTTATCGGCACCGACACGCCGTCGCTACCGCTCGCGCTGCTCGCGCGAAGCGTTGCGCTGCTTGGGCAGGCGCCGGTCGTCATCGCGCCGAGCCTCGACGGCGGATACTACCTGGTCGGGGTACGCGGCCCGCTGCCGGATATTTTTCGCGCGATTCGATGGGGCCGCAAAAACGTGCTCCGCCAGACGCTGGCGCGGCTGCGCCGCAGCCGGACGCGTTACGCCCTTGGCCCGGCATGGTACGACGTCGATCGCATGAGCGATGTCGCGCTGCTGGCTGCGCATCTTGCGCTGATGAAGGCGCAAGGCCGCGCCGCGAGCGCGCGCGGGCACGCCGGCGCATCGCGCCCCTCGCCGCTGCCGTGCCCGGCGACTGCCGGAGTGCTGCAGCGGCTTGGACTGCTCCGCGCCGGCCGCTAGAGTAACGCGCTGTGTCCGCATCGCAGGCGAGAATCGTGCTGTCCACCGCTGGCCGCGAACAGGAGGCGCGGGCGCTCGCGCGCCGGCTGGTCGGCGAGCGGCTCGCGGCGTGCGTCAATATCGTGGGGCCGATCCGTTCGGTGTATAGATGGCGCGGCGCGGTCGAGGAGGAGCCCGAGTTTCTCCTGCTCATCAAGACCCGCGCGACTCTTCTTCGGCGCCTCGAGCGGCGTTTGATCGAGCTTCACAGCTACGAGGTCCCCGAGATGCTCGCGCTCACGCCAGGCGCCGGGTCGGCGGCCTATCTCGGATGGCTGCTTGAATCGACTGCGGCGAAGCCGCCGCGCACCGCGCCGCGCGCGGGGCAAGCGCGTGGCGGACGCGGCCGCAAGTAAAGAGGCGCGCGATGTTTCGCAAGGCGATCCACCGGATGGCGCCCTACGTGCCCGGCGAGCAGCCGCGGCCGGGCGAGCGCCTGGTCAAACTCAACACCAACGAGAACCCCTACCCGCCCTCGCCGCGGGTGCTCAGGGCCGTGGCGCGCGCCATGCTCGGCCAGGCGCTGCGCCGCTATCCCGCGCCGCAAGCCGACGATTTCATCGCGGCGGCGGCGCACCGCTACGGCTTTGCGCCGCGGATGATCATGGCGGGCAATGGCTCCGACGAACTGCTGGCGATGCTCTTTCGGGCGACGCTCGGACCCGGTGACCGCGCGGCCTGGCCCGCGCCGACCTATTCGCTCTACGAAACGCTCGCTGCCGTGCAGGAGGCGCGCGTGCTTGCGCCGCCGTGGGGGCCGGATTTCGAACTGCCGCTTGAAGCGCTGGTGCGCGCGCGCGCGCGGCTGACGATCGTATGCAACCCGAATTCGCCTTCGGGCACGCTCACGCCGCGCCGCACGCTCGCGCGTCTAGCGCGGATGCTCGACGGCCGTCTGCTCGCGATCGACGAGGCCTACGTTGACTTCGCGGAGGATCACGCGCTCGGCCTGGTGAAAAGGTTTCCGAACGTCACAGTGCTGCGCTCGTTGTCGAAATCCTATTCGCTGGCCGGGATGCGCCTTGGGCTCTGCTTCGCCCATCCCCGGATCCTCGAGCAGCTCGGCAAGGTCAAGGATTCGTACAACCTGAGCCGCGTGGCGATCGCCGCGGGCGCCGCGGCGCTGGACGACGACGCCTGGATGCGCCGCAATGTCGAGCGGGTCAAGCGCGCGCGCGCCGCGGCCGCGCGCCGTCTGATCGAAATGGGATTCACGGTGCCGCCGTCGGCGGCCAATTTCGTGCTGGCGCGGATGCCCGGACGCGACCTCGGCCCGGTGGCCGCGGGACTGCGCAAACGCGGGGTGCTGGTGCGCTTCTTTCGCGCGTGGCCCGACGCGCTGAGGATTTCGATCGGCACGCCGGCCGAGATGGCCGCGCTGTTCAAGGCGCTCGCGCCGCTCGCCGCGGCCCTGACGGCGGCGCCCCGCAACGGCCGCGTGCGGAGTTGATCGCGCGGGCGCGCCGCGCGCTGGCGGGGATGGCATCGGCGATGAGCCGGCTCGGACAGATGTTCTCGCGCTTTCGCTCCGCGCGCGCCGCCTCCGAGAGCCAGTCCGAAAAGCCCGAAGCGACGAGCGCGATGCGCTGGGTCGTCGCCGGCCTGGGCAATCCGGGCGAGCAGTACCAGCGCTCGGCCCACAACATCGGCTTCAGCGTAATCGATCGGCTGGCCGAGAAATCCGGAGCGCGGCTCGACCGGCGCAAGTTCAAGGGAATCTGCGGCGAGGCGCGGATCGGCGCGGACGGCGCGATCCTGGTGAAGCCGCAGACCTACTACAACCTGAGCGGCGAATGCGTCGCGGCGATCCTCGGCTACTACAAGATTCCGGCCGAACGTCTGATCGTCGTCCACGACGAAATCGATCTCGAACCGCGGCAGATCCGGCTGAAGCGCGGCGGCGGCGACGCCGGCAATCGCGGCGTGCGCTCGATCGCCGCCGTACTGGGCACGCCGGAGTTCGTGCGCGTGCGGGTGGGAATCGGACGACCGGCGCCGGGACTGGAAGCCAAGGAGCACGTGCTCCATGCTATGGGCCGCGCGGAACTCGAAGCCTTCAAGGCTTCGATCGAGCGCGCGGCCGAAGCGGTCGAAACGGTTATCGCAAGCGGACTCGAGCGCGCGATGAATCAATACAACCAGCGGGTCTGAGCCCGGCGCGCGATGCGCGCGCGGCGCCGAGGCCCGCTGGCGGAGCGCTTCGGCGCAAGCCGCGCCGCGTACTATACCGGTGCGGGCTTGCGCGAGGCCGGCACGAGACTTCCGCGATGGCCCCAGATGCTCGGCGCCTGATGCTTTTGCACCTGCCAGGTCGCGTCGTCCACGATCCGCGCGCCCCATCCGTACTCGACCTCGAAGCCCGACGGCGTGCGCATGTAGAATGACAACATGTGATCGTTGGTGTGGCGCCCCAGCGTGCCCGAGATCTCCACTCCCTGGTCCTGGCAGAGATAGTAGGTCGAACCCACGTCGTCCACGTGGCGACACTGCATCATGAAGTGCATCAGCCGTCTGGGCGCCGGGATGGCGCCGAAGGCGATCGAATGATGGCGCGGGTTGCAGTGCATGAAGGTCAGGCTGATCACTCCCTCGCCGCCGCGGCGCGATTGCATGTCGATGAAGTCGCTGACCCGCATGCCCAGCAGATCGCGATAGAAGTGCAGACTCTTGGCCGGGTCGTCCACGCGCACCACGATATGCCCCAGCCCGAGTTCGCCGGTGACGAATCCGGAGAGCGGCCGAGGCGACTGGAACGGCCGCTCGAAGGTCATCAGCGGACCAAAGTAGATCTCGGTCGGGATGCCGCTCGGGTCCTTGAGCTTCAGGTATTCGACCACGCGCCGCGCGCGCGCCTCCTCCGCGGTCGCCGAGGTGACCTCGACGCCGGCGGCCTTCAGCCGCGCGGCGATTTCGCCGAGCGCCGCCTGGTCGCGAACCTCCCATCCGACGAAGTTGACGTCGTCATTGCCGCCCGGCTTAAGGATGAATCGATGGTGATACTCGTCCATCCGCAGAAAGGTCGAACCGTCCGCTTCGGCGCCGCTCAGTTCCAGGCCGAGCACGTCGGTGGCGAAGCGCTGCCATCGCGGAAGATCGCTCACCCCGATGCCCAGGCAACCCAACTGTGTGACACTCGCCATAGTGCTCTCCCCGGGCGGCCTCGCCCCGAACGCAGCGTCCGGCTGCCGATTATACGCTCAACTGGTAAAGCTCGGCGACGTTATCGTGGAGGATCTGGTTCTTCTCCTCCTCGGTGAGCCCCGCCGTGTGTTTCTTGAGCAATTCCTGCGACCAGGGCCAGGTCGAATCGCTGTGCGGAAAGTCGTTCGCCCACATCAGGCGGCGGAAATTGCACAGGTCCTTCATCTTGAACGCAACCCAGTCGTCTTGGAACGTCAGATAGATGTTTTCGCGGAAATACTCGCTCGGCAGCTTCGAGATCGTGCCGGCGGTGAGCCAGTAGCGATGACGGTCGTAGGCGTGATCCATCCGGTACATGTAATGCGGCGCCCATCCCGCGTCCGCCTCGACGCAGACGATCTTGAGCTTGGGATGGCGCTCGAACACGCCGCTGAAGATGAGCATCCCGATGATGTCCTGGTTGCCGCGGATGATCGACATGAAGCTGTTGAGCTTGGGCCCGCGGCCGCGGCCCACCGCGTCGTCGCGGCTGGTCAGGATGTGAAAGCTGAGCGGCAGGCCGGAATCGATCGCCGCCTCCCAGAACGGATCGTAGATCGGACTGTCGTAGTCCTCGACCTGCGGATTACCCGGCATCATCACGCCCTTGAGGCCGAGGTCCTTGATGCGCTGGAGGTCGGCGATACCCTCTTCGACCGAGCGCATCGCGGTCTGCCCGGTGCCGATCAGGCGGTCGGGATGCGCCGCGCAGTAGCTCGCGATCCACTGGTTGTAGGCGTCGAAGCAGGCCTTCTTGTAGTCGTAGTCCTTGTGATTGCAGAGCAGCATCCCGACCGTCGGGTAGATGATTTCCGCCGAGACGCCGTCGCGGTCCTGGTCGGCCAGCCGCGCGTTGGGATCCCATCCGCCGCGATGCAACTCTTCGAACTTGATGCCGAGCAGGGTCAGTTCCTCGGCCGGCTTGCCGGCGGCGGCGATCAGGCCCATCGGGATCGGCCGCGACATCCCGTCGATCATGAACAGGTCGCCCTTGCGCTCGTCATGCACCAGATGCGGCGCGCGGTCTCTGAAGCTGGGATCGATAAAGTCGATGTAGGTGTTTGGCGGTTCGGTGATATGCGAATCCGCCGAGATGATCGGTTTCTGCATTTTCCTTCCTCGCGAAGGCTCCGGGGCGGAGCCTGGGATACAGACGTTGTTCCGTTCCTGCCGTAACTTTTACTAAACGGCCGCTGAGTTTACAACGAACAGCGCCGCCCGTGCGTGAGCGCGCGCGACTCGCACGCGACGGGGCATGCGGCGCGGATGTCGGCAAAAGACTCGGCAAAAGTCTTGGCAAAAGCCTTCGTAAAGGCCTTCGCAAAAGCCTTCGCAAAGGCGTTCGCTGGATCGGCCGCTCGCCTCTGCGATATAACTGGCCTTGGATTAAGTTCCCTTCCGGATTCCCAAGCCATATGCCGGACGCCAACATGCGGCGTACCGGCGCAAGGAGCTGCAGGAGAATCAGATGGACTACGACCTCAAGATAACGGGCGGTACGATTATCGACGGCACCGGATCTCCAGCGCGCGGCGGCGACGTCGCGCTAAAGGACGGCAGGATCGCCGCCGTGGGCGAGGCGCCCGGCAAGGCCGCGGCGACGCTCGAGGCGCGCGGCCGCGTGGTCGCTCCCGGCTTCGTCGATATTCACACTCACTACGACGCGCAGATCCTGTGGGATCGCATGATGACGATCTCACCGTGGCACGGCGTCACCACGGTGGTGATGGGCAACTGCGGCTTCGGCGTCGCGCCGACCCGCCCCGAGCATCGCGGCCTCATCATGCGAACGCTCGAGAAAGTCGAAGGCATGAGCCTCGACGCGCTGGAAGCCGGGCTCGGTTACGAGTGGCCGTTCGAGACCTTCGAGCAGTACCTCGACGCGATCGAAAAGCGCGGCTCGGCGATCAACGTCGGCGCGCTCATCGGGCATACGCCGACGCGGCTCTACGTGATGGGCGAGGAATCCGTCGAACGGCCGGCGAGCGAAGCCGAGATCGGGCAGATGCGCGAGATCGTGCGGCGCGCCATCCGCGCCGGCGCGGTCGGTTTCGCGACTTCCAAGTCGCCCACGCACGTCGGCTACAGCGGCAAGCCGGTGCCGAGCCGCAAGGCGGAAATCGGCGAGATAACCGCGCTTGCGAGCGTACTCGCGGAGGAGAAGAGCGGCGTAATTCAGGCCACGGTGGGCCGCGAACTGTTCCTCAAGGAGTTCACCGACCTCTTCCAGGCGACCGGCAGGACGATCACCTGGACCGCGCTGCTCGCCGGAATGACCGGATCCAACGACGGCCATCGCCGCCTGCTCGCCCAGTCGCAAGAGCTTTCCGAACAGGGCATGAAGATCGTGCCGCAGGTCGCGTGCCGCCCGCTCAACTTCGAGATGACGCTCAAGGAGCCCTTCATCTTCGAGAGCCTCTCGGTCTTCAAGCGGATTTCCGAAGCCGACTTCGACGGCAAGATGAAAATTTACGCCGACCCCGAATTCCGCGCGGTCTTCAAGGCCAAGACCGGAATCAATTCGGCGGGCCGCTTCGCCGATCGATGGGAGAGAAGCTGGGTCTCGTACTATCCGGGCCATCCGGAACTCGAAGAAAGCAATCTCGCCGAACTCTCTCGCGCGCGCGGCATCGACCCGATCGACTTGATGCTCGATATCGGGCTCGAAACCCAACTCGAAGCGCGCTTCAGAATGGCGCTGTTCAATTACGAGGAAGACGAGGTGATCGCGCTGCTCAATGGCAAAGGCACGGTGGTCGGGCTTTCCGACGCCGGCGCCCATGCGAGCCAGCTTTGCGACGCCTGCTTCTCGACCTACCTGATGGGCCACTGGGTGCGCGAGCGCAAGGCGATTCCGATCGAACGCGCGGTGTGGATGCTGACGGCGCGGCCGGCCGAGGTCTTCGCGCTGAGCGATCGCGGACGGCTCGCCCCCGGACTCGCGGGCGACGTGGTGGTCTTCGACCCGGACAAAATCGGATGCTCGCGGCTACGTCGGGTCAATGACCTTCCTTCCGGCGCGGACCGCCTCATCGCCGACGCCTACGGAATCGACGCGGTGATCGTCAACGGAACGGTCATCCGCGAGCATGGACGCGACGCGGTTACGCCGGACGGCCCGCTCCCTGGACGCCTGCTGCGTCACGGCCGCGCATCGGCCTGAAGGGCGCTATCGCGAACACCAAACTGATCGAATCGGCGGGCCGTCAATCGCGGTCCGCCGATTCGATCTAACGATTAATCGCCCGATGTTTTCCTACGACGCGCTCGCTCCGCTCGACGCCGTTCTCAATGCGAGCGCCGCGATCCTGCTGCTCGGTGGCTATATCGCGATCCGCCGCCATCACGTGCGCGTCCATCGCGCATGCATGCTGAGTGCGTTCGCCGTCTCGGTCGCCTTCTTCATCTCGTATTGCATCTACCACTATCACGTGGGCGACGTGCGCTTCGGCGGCCGCGGACTGATAAGGCCGGTCTATTTCACGATCCTATCGACGCATATCGCGCTGGCGGCCGCGATCGTGCCGCTCGCCCTCATCACGCTCGGCCGCGCGCTGCGCGGCCGCTTCGCACGCCATCGGAAAATCGCGCGATGGGCGTGGCCGATCTGGATGTACGTGTCGGTGACGGGCGTCGTGGTTTACCTGATGGTGTACAAGCTGTACCCGCATCTACCGTCTATGGCGGCGTCTGCGGCGGCCGCGCGCGAAGCGCGCGCGGCCGCCGCCGTTGCCGACCAGCGCTGACGAGCGCTGGCGCGACACCCCCGCCGAGATCGCGCGCGAGTTCAACGTCCCCGAGCGCAAGTTGTTCATCCGACTGGGCCGACGGTCGCGCTCGGCGATGCACAATCCCGCGCAATTTCCTTCACCAGACGCCTGCGATGACGCTGACGCTTTGGACGCGCAGCGGGTGTCCTCTGGTGTCATCC
>DASXMQ010000092.1:0-17382 GCA_036495625.1 Binataceae bacterium (SeqCode)
ACGGCATCCGCTGCAGCTCGTAAGGATCTTTCGCCGTCCGCTGAATCGGGAGTCAAGCGGCGCCTCATGCGTCGAAAGATCCTTACGAGCTGCAGCGGATGCCGTCGCGCTAGTCACTTGCGTCCGTGCGCCCGCGGTTCATATCGTCGGGCTGCGGTTTGCCGTAATCCATCGGGCTTCGTCGGTTTGCCGTCATCCATAATCGTTACGTCCTTATCACCGCCGTAACAGCCAATAGTGCGCGCCGCGGCATAAGTTACGCGCGAGTCGGTCGATTTTAACGGGTTTCCCATGCTCTACAGCGCGCGTTCCATCCTGCGATGCATAATGCCGGCTTCCTCGAACACCTCGCCGGCGGGCGTGAAGCCCTGCTTGAGGTAGAAGCCTTCGGCGTGAAGTTGGGCGTCGAGAACGGCGCGCTTGAACCCGCTGTGGCGCGCGCGCTCGACCAGGAACGCGAGCAGCCGGCGGCCGACTCCGGCGCGGCGACGGTCGGCCAGCACCGCCATCCGCCCGATCTTGACGTAGCCGTCGCGCTCCAGCATCCGGCCGCAGCCGACGGGCCGCTCGCCCTCGAGCGCGAGCGCGTGGATCGCCCGCGCGTCGTCGGCGTCGAGCTCGATCTCCTCGGGCACGTGCTGCTCTTCGATAAAGACGCGCCGGCGCAGCGCCCACGCCTGCTCCATGCGGGCGCGGTCGCCGCCGGCCTCGATCACCCTGAGCGGCGCCGAAGCGTCCATCGTTCTCCCTAGCGCGCGCGCCTGCGTATCGTCAAACCGCCCCGACGCCGAGGACGCGTCGAATTCGCTTGAAGGCTCGCGATACGATTGTGCTAGGCTCGTGTCGAAGCGTGCGCCGCCGCGCGCGGCGCACGGGAACCATACTGGTTCGATGGCGAAAGAGACCGAACGCGCATCCGACAAACAGATAAGGCAGGCGGCCGAGATGCTGCTGGCCGCGACGTATCCGATCGCGCTTACGGGCGCGGGGATGTCGGTCGAGAGCGGCATCCCGCCGTTTCGCGGTCCGGGGGGACTCTGGACCAAGTACGGCGAGCCGCCGATGAACGGCTACCAGATTTTCCTCGCCGATCCCAAGAAGGGATGGGAAGATCGGATCAAGCGCCAGGACGACGAACTGTTCGCGCCGCTCAAGATCGCCAAGCCCAACTCCGGACACTACGCCTTCGTCGAGCTCGAGCAGATGGGTGTGCTGCGCTTTCTTATCACGCAAAACGTCGACGACCTCCATCGCCAGGCCGGGCACGAGGCGCTGTCCGAGATTCACGGCAACTGGAAGCTCATCCGATGCCTTGCGTGCGGTGCGCGTTTCAAGGCCGAAGAGATCAGCCTCAAGGTACTGCCGCCGCCGTGTCCGAA
Organism: Binataceae bacterium (SeqCode); assembly: GCA_036495625.1. Classification (GTDB taxonomy): domain Bacteria; phylum Desulfobacterota; class Binatia; order Binatales; family Binataceae; genus JAKAVN01. The sequence goes on from DASXMQ010000092.1 coordinate 1,380, forward strand.
GTGCAGCGGGATGCTGAAGGCCGACACGGTCGCGTTCGGCGAGCCCATCCCGGCCGACGCGCTGCGCCAATGCGCCGAGCATTCGGCGCGCTCCGACCTGGTTATCCTCGGCGGCACCTCGGCGACGGTTTATCCGGCGGCCGGCTTCGCGCTAGAGGTGAAGGAGCGCGGTGGCCTTTTGATCGAAGTGAATCTCTACGAATCCGAGATCACCCGGCTTTGCGATCTGAGCCTGCGCGGAGGTTCCGCCGACGTGCTTCCGCGCCTGACGCGCAAGATTTCGGAACTTCGGCGCGCGCGCCTTTCATAGCAATCCTCCTCGCGTAAGCCTCGACACGGCAGGGCATGCTCCTTGCTGTTGAAGCCCGCTTTTCGTGCGAGACGCACGAAACCATGGGCGCTCGCGCGAGGTGGACGCGATGGATGCACAGCAGGCGGGCATTGCGGTGCCCGGTTGGCAGGCACAGGACCGCACGCCCGTGCCGATCAACGAGATGTTCGACGCCGATGGGCGCCCGCGGCCCGAGTGCGCGCGGGTCATCGCCTACCTGCTGGCGCTGGAATCCCGCCGGCTCGCCGAACTCGGAGAGCGCGCGCATCGGATGTTCCAGACGATGGGCGTGACCTTCAATGTTTACGGCGACCATGAGGGCGGGGAGCGAATTTTCCCCTTCGATCCGATCCCGCGCATCATCTCGGCCGAGGTCTGGGCCGGCCTCGAAGCCGGACTGATTCAGCGCGCGCGGGCGCTCAACGCGTTCGTCGCCGACATCTATTGCGAGGCGCAGATTATCAAGGACGGAGTGATTCCGCGCGATCTGATCATCGGGTCGCCGCAGTTCCGCCATTCCGCCGTCGGCGTCATGTCGCCCTGCGGAGTTTACGTCACGGTTGCAGGAATCGACCTGGTGCGCGGCGCCGACGGGCGCTTTCACGTGCTCGAGGACAACGTTCGCACGCCGTCCGGAGTTTCGTACGTGATCGAGAACCGGCGGATCATGACGCGCCTGATGCCCGAGCTGATTCGCGGTCTGCGCGTGAGCAGCGTCGAGAACTACCCGGCGTACCTGCTCGCATGCCTGCGCGAGCTTGCGCCGGCTGGCATCAGCGACCCAACCGTCGCGCTGCTGACGCCGGGGCCGTTCAATTCGGCGTTCTTCGAGCACGTGTTCCTCTCGCAGCAGATGGGCATCGAGCTGGTCGAAGGACGCGACCTGGTATGTGTGGACCACAAACTTTTCATGAAGACGGTGCACGGGCTTCGCCGGATCGACGTGCTCTACCGCCGCATCGACGACGACTTCCTCGACCCCGTGGTTTTTCGTCCCGATTCGCTGCTCGGCGTCGCGGGCCTGACCGCCGTGCTGCGCGCAGGCAATGCGACGCTGGCCAACGCGATCGGCACCGGCGTCGCCGACGACAAGGGCGTCTTCGCTTACACACCGGAGATCATCCGCTACTACCTCGGCGAGAAACCGCTGCTGCCGATCGTCGAGACCTACCTGTTGCGCGATCCGGACGTGAGGCAGCGCGTGCTGCGCGATCTCGACCGCTATGTGGTCAAACCCACCGGCGCCTCGGGCGGCTACGGCGTGGTGATCGGCCCGCACGCGACGGACGCGGAGCTGGCCGAGGCGCGCAAGCGCATCGAGGCGGCGCCCGCCGGCTTCATCGCGCAGCCGGTCTTTCCGCTCTCGGTGCATCCGACCCTGGTCGGATCGTCCACCGACGGCAAACCCACGCTGGCGGCGCGCCACGTCGATCTGCGGCCCTTCGTGCTGCTTGGGCAGAAGCCGCGGGTGCTTGCCGGAGGACTCACGCGGGTGGCGCTGCGCGAGGGCTCGCTCATTGTCAACTCGTCGCAGGGCGGCGGCAGCAAGGACACCTGGGTGTTGGAAGAATAGTGCTCCGGCGCATCGCAGGTTCACTGTTTTGGGCGGCGCGTTACCTCGAGCGCGCGCAATGGCGCGCGCGTCTGGTCGACGTCAACTATCATCTGCTGCTCGAGGTCCCGCCGCGCGACCTCGAGCCATGGGAGCCGCTGGTCCGCATCACCGCCGAGCAGGAGTTGTTCGCGACCAAGCATACCCATGCCACCGAAGCGTCGGTCATCGACTTCTTCGTCTTCGACCAGGAGAACCCGTCCTCGATCCGGAGCTGCATCGATTCGGTGCGCGCCAACCTGAGTCCGCTGCGCCATCTGATCTCGTCGGAGCTGTGGGTGGCGGTGAATCGGCTCTACCTGGAGACTCGCGTATGGTCGGCGCAGACGCTCGCCGCCTCGGGCGTCTCGGCGTTCTTCGGCGAGCTGCAGCGCCACTTCTACACCATCGAAGGAATCGTCGTGAACACGATGCCGCGCGATCTGACTTACGATTTGTTCGCGCTCGGCACGATGCTCGAGCGGCCGGACAACGTGTCGCGGCTGCTCGATGTGAAGTATCACTACCTGCTGCCGCGCCTGGAGGACATCGGCGGTCCCGCGGATCTCCGCCAGTGGGCGGCCGTGCTGCGCAGCGCTTCGGCGTTCGAGGCCTTTCGCAAGAGCTACGGCAACGCGATCCAGGTCAATCGAGTGGTCGAAATCCTGGTTTTCGATCCCGCGTTTCCGCGCTCGATGCGGTTTTCGATCGAACAGACGGCGGAGGCGCTCGGGCGGATCGCGTCGCGGGAAGGCGAGCGCGCGCCCGAAATCCAGCCGTGCGCGAATTTGCTCGCGAGGCTCCAGGGTTCGGCCGCCGCGACCATCCAGAGCGGACTGCACGAGTTTCTGATCGGCGTCGAAGCGGGTTGTGCAAGATTGTCCGACCACGTGTTCGATCGCTACATGTCGCTCGAGTAAGGTCGAAATCGATGCTGCTGCGGATAAGCCACAGGACCCGGTACGCTTACGACCAGCCGGCGCACGACTCGCACAACGAACTGCGACTGCGGCCGCTCGACGACGCAGGACAGCGATGCCTTTCGTTCGAGCTGAGTGTCGATCAGCCCGCGAGCGTGATTACCTACCGCGACTTCTTCGGCAATCACGCGCATTCGGTGTCGGTAAGCGCACCGCATCGCGAACTGACGATCGTCGCGCACTCGCTGGTCGAGCGCCCTGACACGCTGGCGGAGCCCGGGCCGGAGATGATGTTCCGCGATTTTCTCCGCGACGACGAAGCCCATCTGAGAGACTACTGCGAGTTTCTCAATCCCAGTTGCTACGTTCCGTTCAGCGAGCGGCTGCAGAAGCTGTTCTGGATGGCGCGGCCGGGCGATACCGAGGACGTAGGCTCCTACGTCGCGCGCATCGTGGCCTGGGTGCGCGACCAGTTCGACTACCAGAAGGCGAGCACCCACGTGCACTCGAGCGTGGATGACATCCTGAAGACGGGCAGCGGCGTATGCCAGGATTTCGCGCATCTGACGATCGGACTGCTGCGCCTGGCGGGCGTGCCCGCCCGCTACGTATCGGGCTATCTCGCGCCCGCGGTCGCGTCCGCCGGCGCCGCGTCGCTCGGTGAGCAGGCGAGCCATGCATGGATCGAAGCCTGGCTGCCGCGCGCGGGATGGATCGGCTTCGATCCGACTCATCGCTATCGCACCGACGAGCGCCACGTGCGAGTCGCCGTCGGGCGCGACTATGCCGACGTGCCGCCGCTCAAGGGGATGTACCGCAGCAACGCGACGAGCCAGATAATGACGGTGGAGCTCAACGTCGAGCACACGGTCGCGACCGGTCCGCAGGATGGAACCGGAATCGGCGCGGCGCGAGCGTCCGATGCCGATCGAGGCGGCGCCCCGCCGGGCAGCCAAGCGCAGTAGGCGTCCTGCGCCCGGGACCTCACACTTCGACCGCCACTCCACCCGCCCTCAAAACTGAGGGAGAGGAGCCCAGAATTTTCTGCCGCTCAGAATTTTTGTGGGCGAGAGTTGGCGACTGAGTTGCCGCTCATCTGAGTATCCAACTCGGATCTGCGAGGCAACCAGGCGCGCGACCCAGCGCCGATTCGCGCGCTCGAGCGCCCAGAAGTTGTCCGTGTCCGTCGCCATCGTCGGGCGTCCGCGGTTTCAGACGTCGAATTCGGGCGGTTCGGTCTTGGGCGGCGGCTCGACGCCGGGCGGCTCGGGCACTTTCGGCAGAGAGCCGGGTTCGCATCGCAACAGGACCATCCCGCCGCTGCCGTCGAGTTCGGTTGGATGGCTCAGCAGGACGGCGCGGAACTGCGCGCGAATCGCGGGCGGCAGCCGCAGAAACTCCTCACGCCAGGCGATCAAAAAGTCGGGCCGCGGTCCGCTCCAGATGGACACCACCGGAAGATTGCGCTGGCTGTAGTATGCGACGTCGTAGTTGAGCGCGCCCATATACCCGACGCTGCGCGTCCCGACGATCTCCATCGCGTCCCGCGTGAACGGTTTCAGCGTAAGCGCGTTGGCCAGCGCCGGCACGACGAAGATGTTGGCCAAAAGCGCCAGGCAGATCGTTCCGCCCGCGACCGTGATGCACAGGCTCTCGGCACCCAGGCGGCAGCGCACGGACAAGACGCCGATCGCGATCATCGCCGCACCGAGCGCCATGCCGACGAACGGATGGGCGGCGGCCGCAAGCTCAAGCTGCGGAACGAAATCGTAGTTGGTGATGACCAGGCTGCGAAGCAGAAGCTCGAGCGCGCGAGGCGCGAAGGCGAGCATCCCCAGGCCGAGCAGTTCGTCGAAGCCGACGATCACGAAGAAGACCGCAGCCAGATGCGAGAGCCAGCGAATCCAGCCGGACGACACGTCGGCCGCGCGGGCCGCCGCCTCGACGTATATAGCCAGCATCGTGGCCAGCGCGGGATAGAGCGCGAGCAGATAAACCCCGCGCTTGCTCTGTGGCAGATTGTAGAAGAGCAGCACCACCACAAACCATGTCATCAGGTAGGCCAGGCGCGGCTCCATCGGCCGCGGACGGCGCGCTGCCTGCACGAGAAGGATCAGGATGAGGGGCGTCCAGGGCATGAATCCGGCCACCAGCGCCCCTTCCATGTAGTAATAGGTGTGGATGTGGCCCACGCGGAACGCGTTATCGCGCACCAGGCGGAAGAGATTCTCGGCCAGCAGCTGCTTGTGCACGAACGCGCTACCGCCCGTCAGCGCCGCCGCCACGTACCATCCGCCGGCGAGCAGCGCGACCAGCGCCGCGCCGCGCACGAGGCGCATCTCCCGCAGCACCTCCCAACGGCGTTCGACCGCGATCCACACCAAGGCGACCAACCCCGGCAAGACCAGGCCCACCGGCCCTTTGCTCAGCACGGCCATCGCGATCGCGAAATAGAGCGTCATCCTCCGCTCCGTCAGTCCTTCGGCGATCATGATGAATTCGAAGAAGGCGATTTCGAGAAAGAAGGTGAGCGTCATGTCCACCCGCGCACCGCTTCCGGCCTGGAGATACTGGACGGTGGTGCCGAGGATGAGCGCCGCGAGAAAGCCGATCCGCTCGTCGAACAGGCGGCGCACGTAAAGGTAAGCCACGAGCATCCCGCCGATCGCGAACAGCGCCGAAGGCATGCGGACAGTCCATTCGCTGACGCCGCCGGCGAGCATCGATACGATCGCCGCCAGCCAGTGCATCAGGAGCGGCTTGGACGGGATCTCGACGCCCGCGCGCAGCGGCAGGATGAAGCCGCCGCCGTGCAGCATGTTGAAAACCGTGACCGCCTCGCGCGGCTCGCCCTTGGTATAGAACGGGTAGCCGCCGAGATTCACCACGAACAGCGCCACCCCGGCCAGGGTGAGGGCGAGAATTGCGAGCGGCGGTTCAGCGAGGTCGCTGAACCATGCGAGGCCGCCTGCGCCAACCGTTGCGCCGTCCGGCGGCACAGCGGATGGCGCAGGCGGTGGTGCTTCGGAGGGCAGTACGGGCCGGGTGGCGCTCGAGGCCGCGTCGTCCATCGCGATAAGGATACAGATTCAGGGGGGCGGAAGCATCGCGGCTGTGGGCGGGCGGCGCGGGCGAGAATTGGGCGGCGCACGGCGCCATCGGCAGCCGGATGCGCGGGGATTCCCGCGCATCCAACTCCGATACGGCTGCGCGGTTTCCCGAGCATCCGGCTCGCCGATGCGCGCCATGGGGGCGCGCTTGCGCCGATGGGCGGCGCGACAGCCTTGCGCGCGCACCTGCACGCGGCCTCGGCTCGAGAACGCCGGCGCGGTCGAGCGAGGGTAAGGGTAGGTGTGTTCGGGCGCCGTGGCTGAGCTGCGCGCCGGCGGGCGGCGCGGCGTCAGTATTGCTTCTGCACCTTGATTCGCCCGGCCTCGTCGTAGCAGTACGTCGCCGAGGCTTCTTCGTCGCGGGTGCGCTTGTGCGAGCCGTCGCAAAACGGCTTGTTCTTCGAGAGTCCGCAGGCACAAATATACACCGGCAGTTCAGTGCCTTCGGGGATTTCGTAGGGAGAGTTGCGCTCGTGTTCCACCAGTCGGGCCATCGTCGTTTCCTCTATGCTTGTCGGCGCCGCGACCGGCGGCGCATTCGTGATTTGTCGTCCGCTCAGCGATAATCATCGGACTTCGCAACTAAAGACCAGCCGGAATTGTTAGTCAAACCGCCGCAGGCGAGGCCGGGCGAGCCGAAGCAGAAAATTCGCGGCTCGCTCAGTCGCGGCTGAGGGGTCAATTCATCGGCTGGTGTATGGCCTCGGCCGCCTCTGCGATTTCGGCGGGAGTTGCAGCCTTGTGGCGGGCGCCTTCGGCGCCAAGCACGAGCAGGAGCACGCCGGAGACTGCGACACCGATGCCGATAATGTCGCGCCGGGTAGCATGCTCGCCCAGAAAGAAAATCGCACACAGGATCGAGAGCAGCGGGATACCCGGGATGACCAGGGCGGTGGTCCATGCCAGCGATAGCCGGCTGATCGCCGCGTACCAGGCGAGCGAGGCGAGGAAATAGCAGACGATTCCCGTCGCGGCGATCACGCCAATCGCGACCGGCTCGCGCAGTTGCACCAGCGCATGCGGATTGGCCAAAAGGAGCGCTGCGGTGAGGACGATCGAGGCGTAGCCGTAGCGGCCCGCCGTCATGCAGAGGGGCGACAGCGGCGGCATCGCCGGCAGCGACAGCACGTGCGAGGCCTGCCAGAAAAACGGCGTCATCCCGACCAGCATCGCCGCCCACGCCGGCGAATACGCGCCGCCAGACGCGCCGACCGCCGAAGCGATGCCGCCGACGATGATCGCGGTAGCGGCGAGTTGGCGAGGCGTCGGTCGTTCGCCCGCGAACAGCGTCGCCAGCAGAAGAGAATAGATCGGTTCGCTCTGCAGCAGCAGGGTTCCGGCAACAGCGTCGATCCTGCGGAGACCAAAGACCAGGGTGAGCGTCGTCACCACCGTGCCGATTATCGAGATCGCAAGCAACCGCATCCGGTAGCGCCGGCCGACCAGCGTCCCCAGCTCGCCGCGCGCATACACCACCGGCAGGACGCAGATCGTCGCGACAACGGCGCATCCGGCGGCGAACAGCATCGGGTCGATCCGCGTCGCGCCAAAGCGCATCAGGGCCGGCTGCGTGGCGGCTGCGACCGTGCACAACGCTGCCATCGCCATCCCGAAGCGGCGGCTCTCAGCCACGGGCGAAGAAGACGGCGATGACCAGCGCCGCGACCGCCAGCCGATAGACTACGAACACCGCGTAGTCGTGCATGCGGACGTAGCGAATCAGGAAGACGATTGCGATCAGGCCAAAGACTGCGGCGGAGACGAAGCCCAACGCGACCGACAGGTCCAGGCCTTCGTGGATGATCTTGCGAGCTTCGACCAGGCCGGCGCCGGCGATGATTGGCGTCGCCATCAGGAAGGAGAAATTGGCGGAATCGCCGCGGTCGATTTTGACCGCCCGCGCCATCGTGATAGTCGCGCCAGAACGGGACACGCCCGGAATGAGCGCCAGCGCCTGACTGAACCCGATCGCCAGCGCATCCCAATACGTCATTTCGCTCATCTTTCGCTTCTCGGGCGAAACCCGGTCAAACCACCACAACAGAATCGCGAGCGTGATCATCGCGATCGCTATCAGCAGCGGAGAGCGAAAAGTCGATTCGGCCTGCTTCTCGAAAAGCAGACCCATGATCGCTCCTGGAACCGAGGCGACGATTATCAGCAGCAGAAGGCGTCGTTGCGCCGCCTGGCCTCCGGGGGCGAACGACCGCGCCATCGCGATCCAATCCTCCCAGTAATAGACAAGCAGTGCCAGCAGGGTGCCGAGATGCAAGGCGACGTCGAAGGCGAGGCCTGGATCCTGCCATCTGAACAGCCATGGGACGATTATCAGATGGGCGGAGCTGGAGATGGGGAGGAATTCAGCGAGTCCCTGGACTGCTCCCAAGATGATCGCGTGAAGGTGTGAAATCATTACTTTCCAACCTTTTGCAGGCTAACCGATCGGTTACGGCTCAAGTCATCGGACCGCTGGACGCGTTACAGCATGCTTGGCAACGACCTAAAACCCGAATAAGATGCTGATGATGCGTCCCGCAAGCAAATCAGGAGCGGCACCGTCCGTGCTGCGCGCCAACGACAGTACCGTCTCATTGCGAGAAGCCAGCGTTGTGATGGATGAGCGGGGAAGGGTCGTGGACGACGGTCTGCCCCGGCTGGACTCGCCGCGCCGCTTTCCGATTGTTTCGAGTCCGCCGCGGCTGCCCCTGATGATCCCGGATGAAATCCTGGACTACTATGGCTGGGTTTTCTGTCAGGGCGGCTTTCTCAACCTTCAGATGACTTTCGAGCAGTTTCTTAGCGTAGTTGCGGCCGTAAGTCCCACCGGATTGTGTCCGGAATATGACGAAAGCGAGCCGGTTCAGACCGGCGAGTGATCCGTACCGACCGCGTCTCTAAAAGCGTCCCCGATCCGATTCCGCCGGCCGATTGCGCGATAGCGCGCGCTATTCGATAGAGCCGGCTCTGCTCGAGGTGCCAGGAGCCTGCTTGAGCAGAGTGCCGGCGACCCAGATGCTCTGAAAGGGCGTCACGTCCGTCGGCGATTTGAGGCTGTTGTCTTTTGCTATCTGCTGCCAGTTGTCCTCGCTGCCGGTCACGCGCTTGGCGAGCCCTTTCAGGTCTTCGTGGGGCAAAAGGGTGAAATTTACCCCGCCGGATGCGGGAGTGCTCGGAGAGGGCGGATACTTCGCCGCCAGCTCGTCGATCTCGCCGAACAGCGCGAAGCGCTTGCTGGCCTTGTAGTTGGCTATCTCGTTGTCCGGAATGCCTTCGGTGTGGACATTGACGACGATCTTGCTCTTGTTGCTGCCTTCCGGGGTGATCTGAATTTCATAGCGATAGCGAGGTTGCACTCCGGTCATGTTTTCGAAGAAACCGACCTTGGTATCGGCATTGCGCCACAGCGTTTGCAGCGAATTCTCGGGTCCGGTCTCGTAGAGGATGCCGTCGCCGCGGAGCGCGTCCTGAGTCAGGAGATAGGTGTCGTGAACGGGGTAATTTACCACGTGCTCTTCGCCCAGGGAGGCGTCCTCGGTACTCCAATGGGAGCTCGTGCCCCAGAAGCCGACATAACATCCCGCGAGCAGGGACATCACGCCCACTGTGATGAAGAGGGCCCACTTTGCGATTATCGAACTATGCGTAGCCACTGCTGTGACAGGCCTCAGGTCATGCGCGTCAGCGCCGCGCCATCCAGACAACCCAACAGACAACCACGAGCCTCCGCCGCACGCAAGATGAACCGCACGAGCGCTGCTTCGATTGCCTCCGCATCGCCGGTTCATTCAGGCCGCGGGCCTGTGTTACAAGATTGGTAGCGGATGCGCCGCGGCCGCCGCGAAGCTCTTTTCCATTCTGCCGCTCAACGCTAAGATTCACGCCCCATGACTGAATCCATGACCACAGGAACACGCCGGCACGTCGTCGCCGTAGTTGGTGCGGCGACCGCAGGTGCTGAAATCGCAAGCATTTTGGCCAAGCGCGGTGCCCAGGTTGTCGTCATCGAGCAGAACCCCCGTCCATACGGCAAGATCGAGGACGGGCTGCCGCGATGGCACGTCAAGCAGCGCCGCGATGAGTACGAGGAAATAAACCGCCGCCTCGACCATCCCAACATCGATTTCGTGCCGCTGACCCGGATGGGCGCGGACATAACCTACGACGACCTGCGCCAGCGTTGGGGCCTCAGCGCGATCGTGCTGGCGCATGGTGCGTGGCGCGACCGTCCGCTCGCGGTCGAAGGCGCGGACCGGTATATCGACCGCGGCCTGGTCTATCAGAACCGGCTCATCTACTGGTTTAACCACTGCCCCGAGAAGGCATACGACGGACCGCGCTACGATCTTCCCCCCGCCACGATGGTGATTGGCGGCGGCCTGGCCTCGATCGACGTGGTCAAGGTTCTACAGATCGAAACCGCGCTCAGGGCGATGCGCGCGCGAGGAATCGAGGAGGACATGCTGCGGCTTGAACGCGAGGGCCTCGAACCGGTGCTCGCCGCGCACAAGCTCAGCTACGGCGACCTCGGCGTCGCGCCGTGCAAGCTCTATTATCGCCGCCGCGTCCTCGACATGCCGCTCTCCGACATCGCGCCCGACGCGCCGCCCAAACGAGCGGAAGCGATGCGCGCGGCGCGCGCCAAGATTCTCGAGAAGGCGCAACGCAAGTACCTGTTCGAGTTCGAACCGCTGCGCGTGCCGACCGGGCTTATTGTCGAGAACGACCGATTGGTTGGCCTGCAGATGAGCCGCACCGAGGTCGCCGACGGACAGGTGCGGACTGTTCCTGATTCGGTCGCTCCGGTGCACACGCCGCTCGTCATCAGCTCCATCGGCAGCATCCCGGAGATGATCCCTGGCATCCCGGCGAAGGGCGAGGTTTACGCGTATATCAACGCCAGCGTTGGCCTGCTCGACGACGGACCCACGGCCGTGTACGCGGCGGGCAACGTGCTGACCGGCAAAGGTAATATCAAAGACTCGCTCGAAAGCGGCACGTTCATCGGCATCCACGTGGCCGAGAGCTACCTGGGGCTCAACGGCGACGACGTGCCGCTTGCCGAGGGCGCACGTAGGGAGGCGGATCAACAGGGCGAGCGGATTGCCGACGCGATGAAATCGCGCCCGCGCCTTGGGCTGGAGCAGGTGGAGGAAGTGATGCGCCGGGTGCGCGAGCGCCAGCGCGCCGTCGGCTATGAAGGAAACTACCGGGCGTGGATCAAGCGGATGACGCCGGGAGACCTTCATTGAACAAGACCTGAATTGAGATGGGCCTGCACTGAAATGGGCCTGCATTGAATCAGCGACAAATAACGCAGACGGCGGCAGAACAATGGACGCGCTTAAACATACAGATCCGGAAGTTTACGATCTGATCCGCGCCGAAGAGCGCTATGAGATCGATTCCGTGCGGCTCATCCCCTCGGAGAACTACGTCTCGAAAGCGGTGCTCGAGGCGACCGGCTCGATCCTCACCAACAAGTACTCCGAGGGCTATCCGGGACGGCGCTACTACGAGGGCCAGCGCTACATCGATCGGATCGAAACCATCGTCGCCGACCGCGCCCGCGCGCTCTTCGGCGCCGAGCACGTCAACGTGCAGCCCTACTCGGGATCGCCGGCAAACCTGGCCGTGTTTCTCGCGTTGCTCAAGCCGGGCGACACGCTGATGGGCCTCGCGCTGCCGCACGGCGGCCATCTGACCCACGGGTGGAGCGTCAGTGCGACAGGAATATTCTGGCGCTCGGTGCATTACCAGGTCGATCGCGAGAGTCAGCGAATCGACTACGACGCGGTGCGCGATCTGGCGAAGAAGGAACGGCCGAAGATCATCATCACCGGCGCGACCGCCTATCCGCGACAGTTCGACTTCAAGATTTTTGGCGAGATCGCCAAGGAGGTCGGCGCGTTCATGCTCGCCGACATCTCGCACATCGCGGGGCTGATCGTCGCCGGCGCGCATCCCGACGCCGTGCCCTGGGCCGACGTCGTCACCACGACCACGCACAAGACGCTGCGCGGCCCGCGCGGCGCGATGATCTTCTGCCGCAACGAGTTCGCGGAGAAAATCGACAAGGCGGTCTTCCCCGGCCTGCAGGGCGGTCCGCACAATCACACCACCGCGGCGATCGGCGTGGCGCTCAAGGAGGCGGCGACCCCGGCTTTCAAGGAGTACGGCCATCAGATCGTGCGCAACGCCAAGGCGATGGCCGACGAACTGCTCGCGCGCGGCTTCAACCTGGTATCGGGCGGCACCGACAATCATCTAATCCTGATCGATCTCACCAACCGCAAGGTGATCGGCAAGAAGGGAGCGCAGGCGCTCGACCGCGCGGGAATCGTCTGCAACTACAACACCGTTCCCTACGATCCGCGCAAACCCTTCAGCCCAAGCGGCCTGCGCCTGGGCACGCCGGCCGTGACCTCGCGCGGGATGGGCGAGAGCGAGATACGCCAGATTGCGCGATGGATCGATCAGGCGATTGCGAGCACCGACGACGAGGCCGCACTGGCGCGGATAAACGGCGAGGTCACCGAGATGTGCCGGCGCTTCCCGGCGCCGGGGATTGCGACTTAGGCGAGTCGCGCGATGGCGCAGATCAAAATCGAGCGGATGCTGAATCTTGGCGCCGCCTACACGCCCGAGATGGGCGCGGGCGGCAAGCCCGAGCCGGATTGGACGACGCTCGGTACGCAAGTGCGCGAGGCCGGCGCGCTCGGCTACGACACGGTCGTTGCGGTCGAGGTGCAGCACGACCCGTACCTGATGCTCGCGATCGCCGCGCAGGAGCCGTCCTCGGTTGAACTCGGCACCGGCATAGCGCTCGCGTTCACCAAGAGCCCGGCCGCGACCGCATACACCGCATGGGATCTTCAGCGGATGAGTGGCGGGAGGCTGGTGCTCGGGCTGGGATCGCAGGTCAAGGGCCATATCACGCGGCGCTTCGGGATGCCGTTCACCAAGCCGGCGCAGCGGATGAAGGATTACGTCGGAGCGATGCGCGCGTGCTGGAACAGTTGGCAGACCGGCGCGCCGCTCGATTTCAGGAGCGAGCATTACAATCTTTCGCTGATGACGCCCAATTTCGCGCCGCCGCCGCTCAAGCATCCGCGTATCCCGGTGCTGATCGCCGCGGTGCAGGAGCACATGCTGCAAGTCGCGGGCGAGGTATGCGACGGCGTGCGTCTGCACGGCATCTGCACGCGACGCTATCTCGACGAAATTGCCTTCCCCAATCTGCGCAAGGGCTTTGCGAAATCGGGTCGGCCTGCGGCCGAATGGGAGAACTTTCAGATTTCCGGCGGCGGATTTCTCTGCACCGCGCCTGACGCCGATTCACTGGCGCGCGCGGTCGAAAAGATGAAGGAGACGATCGCGTTTTACGGTTCGACGCGATCGTACCGCGCGAGCTTCGAGCTCGACGGATGGGCCGACCGGGCCGAGCAGCTTCATCGGCTCTCCATACAGCAGAAATGGCGCGAGATGCCGCACCTGGTGAGCGAGGAGATGGTGCACGCGTTCGCCGCGGTCGGCACTTTCCGCGATATCGCTGCGGTGATGAAGAAGCGGTTTGCGGGGGTCAACCGGCTTGATTTCGAAATTCCGATCCGCGGCGAGAGCGATCGCGGCGTGGTGCGCGAAGTGATCCAGGATCTGCGCCGCCCATAGCCTTGCCGATCGGAGGTGCGCGATGAGCTTCATCGTCGGACTCGATCACGTAACGATTCAGATTGACGAGGGTGGCGAGGCGCTGACCAACGCGCTGCACTTCTATGTTGACCTGCTCGGCCTCACGCCTCTCGACCGTCCGGCCAACACCGACAACGGACGCCCGGGAGCATGGCTGCGATGCGGCCCCGCTCAGCAGCTGCACATCATCACCGGCGCCGGCGCGACGGCGGAAAACCGCGCCTCGCGGCGTCATCCTGCGTTCCACGTCTCGGACCTCGAGGCGCTGCGCAAGCGCCTCGTTGCGGCGGGAGTCGAAATCCTCGCCGGTAATCGCTTTCCCGGCCAGGAGCGGTTTTTCGTGCGCGACCCTTTCGGCAATCGGCTCGAATTCGTCACGCGCACAATGAGCCGGGACGCCCCCTGAAGCAGGAGGCGCCCCGAGAACCTGGCGCTTCGATTCTCGCCGGCCGGCACGACGCGAGCTTATTTCCCGGGCTTATTTTCCGGCGTCCATCTCGTTGGCGTATTTCTCCATGACCTCCGCGCTCGCCTTCATCATGTCGGCGCGCATTTCCATCATCTTTGCGGCCATCTTCAGGTCCTTGGCGGAGCCCATCATTCCTCGCATAAGCATCTTCCCCATCGGCCCCTGTCGCATCAGCATCATCGGTCCCGGCCCCATCCCCTGGCCGCAAGTGGGCATCATCGGCATCGCGTGCATCTCACGGCCCATGTTCTCACCGCCCATCATGCCGGGACCGTACATCATGTTCGGGCCGCCCCACATGTTCTGACCTCTCCAGATGGGCGCTCCGTTCATCATTCCCCGCCCCATGCCCATGTTCCCGCCGCCATCGTGCTGAGCGGGTGCGGTCTCGGATGGTGGACCCTGCTGGTTCCCCGACGTGAAGGACTGGGCTGCGGCACCCGGGGTCCTAAAGGTCAGGCTACCCGCGACGGCCGTCAGCACGATGGCTGTCAGCGCGATAGCTGTCAGATTTACGATTGAAAATGTGCGCTTCACTGGCATTAACCTCCGAATGCGGGGCTTCGCGATATCGATCCGAGCAGGCCTCTACGTCCTAACACATCAAGTACGCTTCGCGCGCGCCGCGGCTTCTGAAATAATCGCCCTGTGGCGAGGCAGATAACCGTTGACGCAGTGCTCGAGGCGCTCGGGCGCGTGAGCTACCCCGGCTACGCCGCTGACGTCGTTTCGCTGGGAATAGTCGAGGCCGTCGAACCGCTGGAATCCGCTGGCGGCTTTGCGGTGATCCTGCGCAAGGCGACAGAGGACGATCGCCTGATGCACGATCTCGCCGGCGCCATCAGCACCGCGCTCAAGCGCGACCTGGGCGTCGCGCGGGTAGAACTCAAGCTGCGCAAGCTCGAGGCCGAGCTGGGCGAGAAGACCGGCCGCGTGCGCCTGGAGGGCACGCGCTACGTGGTTGCGGTGCTGAGCGGCAAGGGCGGAGTCGGCAAATCGACCGTCGCCGTGAACCTTGCGCTGGCGCTCAAGCGGCTCGGGATGTCGGTGGGACTGATGGACGCCGACATCTACGGCCCGTCCGTCCCAATGATGTTCGGGGTGGAGGAGGAGCGGCCGCGCGCGGCCGGCGGCCAGAACTTTTACCCGGTCGAGCGCTATGGAGTGAAACTAATCTCGATGGGCTTCTTTCTGACCGAGAAGTCGCCGGTCATCTGGCGCGGCCCGATGGTGATGGGCGCGGTGCGCCAGTTTCTCAAGGACACGCTGTGGGGCACGCAGGATTTTCTGATCGTCGATCTGCCGCCGGGAACTGGCGACGCACAGCTCACCCTGGCGCAGCAGGTCGCACTCGACGGTGCGGTGATCGTCACCACGCCGCAGGACGTCGCGCTGCTCGACGCGACGCGGGCGGTGCAGATGCTCCATCAGCTGCACTGCCCGATTATCGGTGTGGTCGAGAACATGAGCTGCTTCGTCTGCCCCGACTGCGGCGAGCGCGACGAGCTGTTCGGCGCGGGCGGCGGAGGAAAGCTCGCGATGGAGGAGGGCACGCGCGTGCTGGCGCAGATCCCGATCCATCTCGAGGTGCGCGAGGCCGGCGACGCGGGGATTCCGATCGTGCTGAAAGACCCCGAGCATCCGGCAAGCCGCGCGTTCATGGATCTCGCGCGCGGCGTGCTGGCCGCGATGCCGAACGACTAGCGGCAAGCATTGTTCGCCCTTTGTTCGTTGACTTGGTGTTTTTTGCGCGCAGGGCCGGGACGGAACGGGCCACTTTTCCACGGTCCGGGACGCTGTTGGTAACCGCGGTCCGGCCAATTTACTTTGCTCTCGCGCTCCGATAAAACGACAGGGCACTATCAGTTCCGCTTATCTCTCGGGGGCGGCCGC
>DASXMQ010000093.1:0-2109 GCA_036495625.1 Binataceae bacterium (SeqCode)
TAGTCGTCGCCGGGCGTGAGATCCACGCTCTTGATGTTGAACGTGCGGTACTGGTTCTTGACGAAGCCTTCCGGGCCGGCGACCACCATGGCGCCAATCGCGTTCGTCCCCATGATGTGCGAGTTGTCATAGATCTCGACGCGCCGGATCGGGTGACCGACGCCGAAGGCCTGGCTGAGCGCAGAGATCAGCTTCTCCTGGGTCGCCGATTCGGCGAGCTTGCGCGAGAGCGCCTCGCGCGCGTTGCGCAACGCGGCCTCGACCAGATCCTTCTTCTCGCCCCGCCGCGGCGCGCCGATCGCGATGCGATGTCCAACGCGCGCGCTCAAGACCTGGCACAAGGTTTCGGCGCTCGGAACCTGATGGCTCAAGAGCACGAGGCGGGGCGCAGGGCGGTCGAGGTAGAATTGCGCGAGGAATGCGTCGAGAACCTCCTCGGGCGAGAGGGCCCGGTCGGCGCGCGGGAAATAGGCGCGATTGCCCCAGTTCTGATAGGTGCGGAAGAAGAACACTTCGACGCAGAACTGCCCCGCCTCCTCGGTGACCGCGAAAACATCGGCTTCGGCGATCGAACGAGGGTTGACGCTCTGGTCGCCCTGGATCGCGGAGAGCGCGCTGATGCGGTCGCGCAGCCGCGCCGCGCTTTCGAAATCGAGCGCGGTCGCGGCCTCGCTCATTGCGTGCGCGAGTCTGCTCTTGATCGCGCGGCTGCGGCCGGAGAGGAAGTCGCGCGCCTCCCCCACCAGTTTCGCGTAGTCCGGGATTGTGATTTCGCCGGTGCACGGCGCCGAGCAGCGCTTGATCTGGTAGAGCAGGCACGGCCGAGTTCGATGGGCGTAAAAACTGTCGGAGCAGGTGCGCAGGAGAAACGCCCGCTGCAGCGCGTTCAAGGTGCGGAAAACCGCGCCAGCGCTCGCGAACGGGCCGAAATAATCGCCGGCGAGAGCGCGCGCGCCGCGGTGCTTGATGAGTCTTGCCGCCGGATGTCCGGTGCAGATGAGGATATAGGGGAAGCTCTTGTCGTCGCGCAGCGTCACGTTGTAGCGGGGCTTGAGTTGCTTGATGAAATTGGCCTCGAGCAGCAGAGCCTCGGCGTCCGACTCGGTGGTGATGAAAACCATCGAATGGGTTTGCGCCACCATGCGCGCGATGCGGCTCGGCTGGCGCTCCGGCGCCATATAGGCGGCGATGCGCTTCTTGATCGAGCGCGCCTTGCCGACATAGAGCACTTCGCCCTCTGACCCGATCATGCGGTAGACGCCGGGCCCCATCGGCGCATGGCGCCAGAACGCGCGGATCGCCTCGGCGCCGCGGGCGACGCGCGAAGGGTCCGCCGGCGGTTCGTCGAGGGCCATCTCGAGGGGGGTGGCGTCGGGCGCGAGCTCGCGCGCGAGCGCGGCTTCTTCACGCGCCTCGGCAGCGGGCGCTTCGCCCGGGGGAAAGATTTTCGACGCGCCGCTCATGAGGGGTTTATCTAGGCGCAAGCGGCTGCGGTGGGAATAGCGGCGGCGGCGCGTCCTTGTCATTCCCGGCGGACCGGAGGTCCGACCGGGAATCGAGGGATTACGCGGGAAGGCGCGAAGCTTGGATCCCCGATCGGCCGCTTCACGGCCGTCGAGGATGACAGCAAGCGGGAAGCAGCCGTCCGCTGGACGTTAACGGCGTTTGCGGCTAGCTGTTGGCGCGAACTGGTTAACGGATTATTAACCTTGCTTCGCGGGGGCCAAACGGGTCGGGGAGCGGGAGTCGGGTCCAAGCGTGAGTTCAACCATCAAGGACCCGGTCAAGGCGTTCGTCGCGGGTCTCGTTTTGCTGTCGGCGTGCGCGGGCTTAAGCGCCTGCAACGATGTCGCCGCCACCGCGCCGAGCGCAGATGCGAGCGCCCAGTTCGTCATGCGCGACGACGCCAATATGGCGGGGCCCACGGTCTCCATCGCCTCGGTCGACGGCCCCCCGGCCGATCTCTCCACCCGGTTTCGCCAGAGCTTCGATGCGGCGGCGTCGGCGCGCCGGATCGCGGTGGCCGCGCCCGCCAAGGCGCGCTACCTCGTGCGCGGCTATCTCACCGCTTCGCCCATCGAGGGCGGAGCCGAGATCGATGTCGTCTGG
>DASXMQ010000094.1:0-10859 GCA_036495625.1 Binataceae bacterium (SeqCode)
TCTGCATGGAGCCTAGACGTCACACGGGTAGCCTTGGCTCTTTCCTGCAGAATCACCTAAGCAAAAGCAACGCCACGGGCTTTAAAATAGAGAAACGCAGGATTCTTAGGCTATTTTTACCAGCCGTCAAACGACGTAAAGTGCATTTTAGGCACTTTAGTTTCACTTTAGAAACATTTATATGCAGCCATCGTAACGTTGTATAAGCTAACTACCTGAGAGCATCCAAATAGAAAACTCTCCAGCAAAGATCTTGGCTCGCCTCGTATTTTCATCTAAACTTGGCCTACACACTGTTTTGGATATTGACGCGAATGGAGGGCTATCCATGAAATTCGTACTCCAGCGTTTCGTGCGTACGCGTGAGATCTTTATCAGTAAGCTTGATGCTCAGACCATGACGGAATACGTGCTGGTTCTTTCGGCTATCGCCGTAGTGGTCTATGGGGTCTATCTGGTGCTCGGAAACAACGTGAGCACGTTCGCGAGCGGCGTCGATTCCGTGCTGACGACCTCGTAGGTCATCCCCGGCGGGATAAGAAAGACTCTGTTTTGGGTCCACACCGGGCCGGAGAGGGACGTTTCGTTTTTGCTTCGGTCGGACAGATGAGGAGGGCGCGGCTTTTCAGTTGGCGGCCTCGTAGGGCGGCTCGCCTTCCGTCGCCACGATCAACGCGCCGCGCATCGCCAGCCACATCCGCGCAATAACTTCGCTAGCCGCCGCCGTGTCCGGGTCGTCATGCGAGGCCTCGTCCTTGTAGCTGAGCCAGTTTCCGAGCATCCGGAGCGAATGCCATAAGTCGTCCGGATCGACCGTCCTGCTCGGCACCCTGAACACGGAGGTTGCGCCCACCCGAGCGCCGAAGCGGCGGAGATGCTCCGCGGCAAGCGCATCCAAAAGTCCGCTGAACAGGCTCGGCGGCAGATTGGTGATTCGGCTTATCCCCTCAAGCATCGCGAGCGCATCTTCGCTCACCTTTGTCAGCCCGAGATCGACTTCGATTTGACTGTTCACCTTCACGCCCTCCATGCAGGTGACAGCGCAACTCCCGGGCCGCGCCCGATTTTGTCGCCAGGCATCATGGAAAGTCTCGGGCGCGGACAGGATCTGCCCGCTCCCGATCCATCCGCCGCGCCTTTGGCGGCATAAGCCGATGACGAGAGTCGCAAAACCGACCATTCGATTGATGAACGGTGCTCGACCGCGATCGCGGCCGCCAGAGATCGGAAGCGATGTCTCAGTGCTTTGAGACACCAGCCGGGTCATTTCCGGGTCAGGTCAAAAATACTTCGCGCACGAGGTTGGTGTCGTTAAATTCGAGCCCTTCGGCGATCAGACTGCCCTCGAAGCGCAGATAGAAGTGATAACGCTGCACGTAGCGCCGGCCGTTCATCGCAACCGTATCGCAAGAGGCCTGGACCGCCACGTGTGGAGGCTCGCAGACGATAGCACCGAGCTTCATCTTCAAGCCGTCCGGAAAGAGCGCCAGAAGGCGCTCGGTCTCAGCCCGCGCAAACTCCGCCTTGCCGCGCACGGGCGCGAACTCCTTCATCGTCGTGATCATCTCGAATCTGAAGTCGTCGGTGACGAGCTCCTCGAAAATCCGTGGATCGGGGTGGTTAAAATTTTCGAGGAACCGGGTCGCGCGTTCCCTATAATCCGCCGCGGTCATCGCCTCTCCCTGCGGACGTCGCTCAATTCCGCGCGGCCCCCTGTGGGCTTGGGTGCAATCCCAGCTCGGCGCCTCGCGCGAACGCGTCTTCAGCGCGGCCGGCTCCATCCTCTCATCACGGCCGATGACGAAAGCTCTTGCAACTTCCGGGTATTCGTAGCGTGGCGGCTCAGCTTGATCCGTCGGCGGCATCCGAGGCCGGCGCGACAGTCTCAGTGCTGCTTCTCCTCTTCCGCTGCCTCGATCATCCGGTGGCTGATAAGCCCGGTCAGCGCACCGTCGTCAAGTGCGCGCAGACGAAAGAATGGCGCCTCGCTTTGCGCGCCAGCCTTGGCGCTCATCACCTGGTGTCGCCGGCCCCGAAAGATCACGACGCTGCCGGGCAACACCCGAATAGCGGTAGATTTGTCCATACAGGACCTCCGCACGGACCGGCGGATCGCCTCAACCGGTCCCAAGCACTGCTGAAATGTACGATTCGAGTATTAGCTGACGCTGATCAGATCGTCAATCGGGTGTGTCTTTATGAAGCCTTGCTATTTATTCAGGGGTCAACAGCCGCTTCTACCGATTGCCGTTAGAAGCCGTCCCGGCCGCCGCCCCACCCTTGGTGTAGACGATCGCGATACCGCCCATGAAGCGCCCGGGATGGCCCGGCTCGCCGACGACCGCATGATGCGTCTTTCCGCCACCCTCGGGATCGATCCCGATGTGCGCGCCTTGCTCAACGTTTGCCTCCGAGCCAGGGCCTATACTGCCGAAGCGCCCGGGCGCGGCGCCCACGCGAAGATCGCCCTCATGTTGCGTCTGCTGCGAGGTCAGAACGACAGCATCAGCGCCGACCTGGCAGGCCTGGCGCTTGATCTGAGCCAGCAAGTCATCGTCCTTTACGGCAAGGTCTCCCCACGCATCGACCAGCGCCAGCTGCTGGTGGTCGGCAAGCGGCATCGCGTCGAGAATCGGCATCGGACAATCCGGCGGCTTGGCCGGCCGCATCGCGACTCCCAGGGGTGTGGTATTCACGATCGGCGGATTGACCGCCGCCGGTGAAATACATCCTCCGCCCCAGGCCGCCGCCGAAATCAGAATCGCGGCCAGTGCCGCACGTCCTCCGTCCGCGATCCCCATAACCCCTTTTTAACCGAACTGACGCGTGATTAGAATGCTTGCGCACGATCCGAGAAGCACGCGCCGCTCAAGCGGCGCGCGGCAGAGTTGGAGCTGTCGCAGATGAACGGAGGAGTATTCGGCGGAGGTCCGCTCGACTGGTCCACTATCATTCGCCTCATCGTGGTGATCGCGGGCGCGCTGGCGGTGCGTCAGCTCATTCTGCGCTTCGGCTCCAGGGTGATCGATGGCCGCCGCGGCAAAAATCGAAACGGCGGCGGCAAGCCGCCGCGCCAGAACACTCGCCGGCCGCCGCCATAAAACCGCCCTGCAGCGCTTCCAGAGGCGCGCTCGCCGCGACATAAGAGAACAGCGCGCAATCTAATGCGGTGTCCTGGAAATAAATTTCATCCCAGGATCTCGAGGCTGTCATTCCGAGCGCAGCGAGGAATCCCGGGCTCGGAATGACACGCTCACGCTTCTCCGAATATGCAAGTTATTCGCGGGACATCACACTAGAGCAGCGTGCCGCGGCGGCCGCGGCCGAGATGGCTATAGGCGCGCGGGGTGGCGACGCGGCCGCGCGCCGTGCGCGCGATGAAACCATCCTGCAGCAGGTAGGGCTCGTAAACTTCGCCTATCGTGTCGGCCTCCTCGCCCACCGCCGCCGCCAGGCTCTCGACTCCGACCGGACCGCCGTCGAACTTGTCGATAATCGCAGCCAGGATCGCACGGTCCATCCGGTCGAAGCCGCACGCGTCTATCTCGAGCAGCTCGAGCGCGCGGATCGCAACCTCACGGGTCACCGTCGCGGCGGCGCTGACCTGGGCGAAGTCGCGCACGCGGCGCAGGAGACGGTTGGCGACGCGCGGCGTGCCGCGCGCGCGCCCCGCGATCTCGCGCGTGCCATCCTCCTCGATCCGGACGCCGAGCAATCGCGCCGAGCGTGCGACGATTTCGGTCAGTTCGTCGCGGCTGTAGAAGTCCAGGTGAAAGTGCTGGCCAAAGCGGTCGCGCAGCGGCGCGCTCAAGAGTCCCGAGCGCGTGGTCGCGCCGACCAGCGTGAACGGCTTGACCGCGAGCGGCATCGTGCGCGCACCCATCCCCTTGCCCACCACGATATTGAGCTCGAAGTCCTCCATCGCCGGGTAGAGCACCTCCTCGACCACGCGGGCGAGGCGATGAATCTCGTCGATGAACAGGACGTCGCCTTCCTCGAGCCCGCTTACGATCGCGGCGAGGTCGCCGGCGCGCTCGATCGCCGGTCCCGAGGTCGCGCGCATGCTGACCTTGCGCTCGCGCGCGATGATATGCGCGAGCGAGGTCTTGCCGAGCCCGGGCGGCCCCGAAAAGAGCACGTGATCGAGGACCTCGCCGCGCTGGCGCGCCGCTTCGATCGACATGCCGAGGATCTTGCGCGTGCGCTCCTGCCCGACGAACTCTCCGAGCGCGCGCGGGCGGAGCGACAGGTCGAGCGCGCGGTCCTCCTCGCTCGGTGCCGGCGCGGCGAGCCGCTCCGGCTCGACCAGCGCCGCGGCCTCGTCCGCTTGGGGTTTACCTTTCACCGGCCAACTCCGCGAGCGACTCGCGGATGATCGCTTCGAGCTCGCGTTTCGCGCCGCCGCCGCGCGCAGCCGCGGCGTCCACGGCGCGCCGCGCCGGCAGCGGCTTGTAGCCGAGATTGACCAGCGCCGACACGGCGTCGTCGAGTTCGGAAGCGCCGTCTTCGGAGGCGCCATTGGCGCCCCCGGCGAACTCTTCGACCGGCCCCGATGCGATCAGCTTGAGCTCGGCGGTCTTGTCGCGCAGCTCGCGCACCACGCGCTCGGCCACCTTGGCGCCGACGCCAGGCACGGCGTCGAGCCGCGCGACGTCCGCGCGCGCGATCGCGCTCACCAGGTCGTCGGGCGAGAGCACCGAGAGGATCGCGAGCGCGAGCTTCGGTCCGACGTGCTGCACCAGCATCAGCAGGTCGAACGCCTGCTTTTCCGCGCGGGTGAAAAATCCGTAGAGAGTGAGCGAATCCTCGCGCACGACCTGGCGAATCTCGAGCGCGACCTGCGCGCCCAGCCCGGGCAGGCGGTAGTAGGTCGCAAGCGGGATCGAAACCTCGTAGCCAACGCCTCCGGTCTCGACCACGACCCTGCCGGCCTCGCGATGCTTGAGCTTGCCGCTTAGCGTGGCGATCATTTCGCGCCGGTCTCCGTGCGGCTCTGCATCTTCGGCTTCTCCGCGCCGGCCGCCGAGAGAACCGCCGCCGCGCGAGCGCAGAACAGATGGCACAGCGCGATCGCCAGCGCGTCGGAGGCGTCGTCGGCGAGCGCCAGCTCCTCGCCGGCGCCGAGCGCGCGGCGCACCATGAACTTGACCTGGGCCTTGTCGGCGTGCCCGTGTCCGGCAACCGTCAGCTTGACCTCGTTGGGCGTGTACTCGAAGAGCGCAATGCCGCGCGCCGCCGCCGCGAGCATCACCGTCGCCCGCGCCTCGCCCAGGCGAAACGCGCTCTGCACGTTGACCGCGACGAAGCTGCGCTCGAGGCTCATCGCGGACGGCGAATAGCGATCGATGATCTCGAGCAGACGGTCGTGAATGGTCTTGAGGCGTTCGCCGCCGCGCAGTCCGGAGGGCGGACGAATCGTACCTGCCGCGATGTGAGTCGGATGGGTAACGCTGCCTTCGACCACGCCGAACCCGGTGACCGCGTTGCCCGGGTCCACCCCTAAAATCCGCATCCCCGCCACCTCCTCGCGCGACGCACTTACCCGCGAGGCAGAACATTCAGTTCAAGCCGCCGAGAACTGCGCCATCTCCTCGTCGCTGATATCGAAGTTCGAAGCCACGCCCTGGACCTCTTCATGGTCCTCGAGCTCTTCGATCAGCTTGAGCACCTGCTCGGCCGTATGACCCGAGACCCGAACCGTGTTCTCGGGCGTCTTCATCACCTCGGCGCCGGCCATCGGAATCCTGGCCGCCTCGAGCGCGTCGCGCACGGCGCTGAACGCCTCGGGCGCCGTCAGCACCTGGAAGGTGTCGCTGTCGCCGACCACGTCGTCGGCGCCCGCTTCCAGCGCCAGTTCCATCAGGCGGTCCTCATCGATGGCGCCGCGCTCGACGGTGATCACGCCGCGCTTCTTGAACATCCAGGCAACGCAATTCGACTCGCCGAGGTTGCCGCCGTGACGCGAAAGGATGAAGCGCAGCTCGGCGACCACGCGGTTGCGGTTGTCGGTCAGGACGTCGGCGATTATCGCGACGCCGCCGGGACCGTAGCCCTCGTAAGCCACTTCCTCGAGCTGGCCGCCGCCGAGCTCGCCGGTGCCCTTCTTGATCGCGCGCTCGATATTATCGTTGGGCATCGATTGGCCGCGCGCGGTGGTGATCGCCGTGCGTAGGCGCGGATTGGAATTGAGGTCGCCGCCGCCGAGGCGCGCCGCGATTGTGATTTCCTTGATGAGCTTGGTGAAAAGCTTGCCGCGCTTGGAATCGCGCGCAGCCTTCTTGTGCTTGATCGAACTCCACTTGGAATGACCAGACATTGCTAAAAGCCCCGTGAGCGCGGCCTGCCGCGGCCATCCGCCCGCCGTGAGCGTACCACATCGGCCCATCTCGTGGGAGCCATCGATCGGCGAACCCTTACAACAGACGTTGCACCGGACGGGCCTCGTCGGCTGAAATGGACGCGCCTGAAATGTCGGCAGCGAAACCAAAATGAAACGCCCGGGTGGATACGCGAGCATCGTCAAAGCGTTCGTGCGGCGATGGGCGCTCGCGGCGCTCGCGATCGCGGCGATAGCGAACGGATGCTTTTACCCGCCCACTCAGAAGCCTCCGGCGCCGAGCAAGGACGAAGTCACGATTGACCGCCCCTACGACATGGTCTGGGATGCCGTGCACAGCGTAATCAAGGAGAACAAGTTGCGCGTCAATGCCGACGACCCCAACCAGGGCATTATCGAGACCGAGACCGACCAGTTCACGCTCGCCGAGGCCGACTGCGGCCAGCTCAAGGATATCGGCGGCAAGCACGCCGCCGAGCCCGACCGCGCCGCGACTGCAGTTTACTTTTTCAAAATCAGGCCGGCAGGCCACGAATCCAGCATCGTCAGCGTGCAAGCGACGTTCAGCGCGCCGCTCTACGTTGCGCTCCATCCGCCACGCAACGTGCAATGCGTCTCGCGCGGCAAGGCCGAGGCCAGGTTGCTGGAGCAGATCGCCGAACAGGCCGCCGCGATGCATCGCCCGACCTTCGCCAAGCCGTCGAGTTGATCGGGCGGGCCGTTTTCGGTTAGTCCTCGGCGGCCTTGTCCATCAGCATCTGCTGCGTAGCCTTGTCCACCCTGTCCTTTATGTCTGCGCCGACGGGTTTCAGCGCGATAGTCACCTGGTTGATCTTGCCGGTGAACCGGCTGTCGGGCCCGGCATAATCTTCGGTGACCGGCGTCCCTTCGTCGACGCCGACGTCGGCTCCCTCATCGGCGGAAAACATGAGACCGTTGGTGCTGTCGATTCGCCCGGATGCGACCTGGGGGCCGTCGACGAAGATCGAGCCGGTGCCGCCGGCGCCCAGCATGCCGCCGTCGGTGGCGAACTCGAACAGGATCGTCGCCTTCCCCGCGAGTATCGGCTGCTTTCCGGCCACGGTATAGCGCTTCAGCCCGACCCAGTTGTAGGTGAACATAGGCCGGCCGCTTTTCAGGAATAGAGTCCATCCGCCGAAGCGCCCGCCCTGGCAGATGATGACGCCGTTGGCGTTCTTTTTCGGCACCTCGACGTCGGCGGTTATTGAGAAGGAGCGGTTCTTGATGTTGATGAACGCGCTTTCCATCATGCCGGTCATCCCGCTGTAAACCGTTAGCGAGGTGCGTCCGGCCATCAGGTCCGGCCGGCCGGCGAGCGCCGGGTTCAGGCGCTCGACGCCGCGATCGTCAATCGGCAGAACGTGATTCTTGATGGCTTCCTGAAGGAACAGCGCCTGCATCTGCTTTAATTTGTCTGGATTGGCCGCGGCGAGGTCGTTGGCCAGGCTGAAGTCCTTGTCCGTGTCGTAGAGCTCCCATTTATCGTTTTCGAGCATCGCGCGGGGCTGCTTTTCCCAGGGCGCGCGATGAACCGTGCCCGCCAGCCATCCGTCATGATAGATGGCGCGGTTGCCGGCGATCTCGAAATACTGCGTCGTATGCCTGCCTTTGGCCTGGGCGTCATCGAAAGTGTAGGCCATGCTCACGCCCTGCATCGGAATCTGAGTTATGCCGTCAACGGTTTTGGGTTGAGGCAGTCCGGCCACTTCGAGTACGGTCGGCCCGACATCGATCACGTGATGGAACTGGGACCGCAACTCGCCTTTGGCCTTGATCCCTTTCGGCCAGTACACCACCATCCCGTCGCGGGTACCACCGAAGTTGGACGCGACCTGCTTGGTCCAGGTAAAGGGCGCGTCGCCCGCAACCGCCCATCCTGCCGCGTAGTGGCTATAGGCCATCGGCCCGCCAAGCTGATCGATATGCTTGAGCTGCGCTTCGATCGGTTCCGGCACTGCATTGAAAAAGGTATTTTCGTTGAAGACGCCGTTCATCCCGCCTTCGGCGCTCGAGCCATTGTCGCCCGCGATGTAGAAGACGATGGTATTCTGTAGCTGGCCCATGTCGCCGATGGCCTGGATGAGACGGCCGATTTCGTAATCAGCCATCTCGCCGAAGCCGGCGTAGACTTCCATCTGGCGCGCGAAAAGCTTCTTCTCGGCGGGCGTCAGCGTGCTCCAGTCCTTGATCGCCTGCGGCTTCGGCGCGAGCTTGGTGTCCGGCGGCACCACGCCCAGCTTCTTTTGGCGAGCGAGGATCTGCTCGCGCATCACGTCCCATCCCGCGTCGAACCTGCCCTTGTATTTGGCGATCCAGCTCTTGGGCACGTGATGCGGCGCATGCGTTGCGCCGGGCGCAAAGTAGATGAAAAATGGCCGATCGGGAGTCAGCGCCTTCTGATAGCGCATCCATGCGATCGCATGGTCGGTCATGTCGGTCATGAAATGGTAATTGGGGTCGTGCGGGGTCTCGATCTGCGTCATCCCGTCATACAGCAGCGGCGCCCATTGATTCGTTTCGCCGCCCATGAAGCCGTAAAACTCGTCGAACCCCTCGCGCGTGGGCCAACGCGTGGTTGGACCCGACGGGCTCACCTCCCAACCCGGAGTCTGATGCCATTTGCCGAAGGCGGCGGTGCTGTAGCCGTTGAGACGCAGAATCTCCGCCAGCGGCGCGACGCTGTTCGGGCGCACGCCGGTGTTGCCGGGAAAGGCCGTCGCGACATCCATGACCGCGCCGGTATTGGCCATGTGATGGTTGCGCCCGGTGAGCAATGCCGCGCGCGTCGGCGAACAAAGCGCGGTTACGTGAAACTCGTTGTAGCGCAAGCCTGCCTTGGCCAGACGATCGAGGGTCGGCATATTGATCGGCCCGCCGAAAGTGCTCGGCTGCCCGAAGCCCATGTCGTCGATCAGGATGATGAGCACGTTCGGAGCGCCGGCCGGCGCTTTCACCTCGAACCGGGGCGGCGGCGTGGCGTTTCGCGCGTCCAGTTGCGTGATTGGCGGATAACTCGGATCGGGTAAGGGCAGCGCGGTCCGATCCAGCGCCTGCGCGCCGACGCGCGCCGCGCCGATCGCGATGATCGCGATCGCGGCGATGGCGAGCAGCGCGCCGTGGAGCATCCGGCAGATATCCGCTCCGCAGCGGCGGCTATGTGTGCTCACTTTACGCTGTAGCCGCGGCCGTCCAGACATGCAGCCATCGCACGCTGATATTCGGCCCCCGCTTGCGAGACCTGCGATTGCTGCGCGTGCTGTTGCGCCGCCTGCTGTTGCCTGCGCTCGTCTCTCCGCCTGAATCCGCCGGCAAGACCGCCCATCGCGGCGCCCGCGGCCGCTCCTTTGCCAGCATCTCCCGTGATAGCGCCGCCGACGGCTCCGAGAGCGGCGCCGCGCCCCGCGCCTTTCAAAACGTGACGCTGCGAAGGCCGATAAGGTTGCGGGTCAAGCGTGTTGGGGTTGCTCGGATACGTCCTGCTTGGATCGAACCCGGTTTGCTGAACGGCCCAGGTGTGGCACGAGTAGCGATCCTTGTCCTGCTGCTCCTGGGTTTGGCCTTTTTGCGGGTAGATGTACATCTGCCCGCTTTGCGCGCCCGCGGCTGAGGGCACCAGCAGGGCCAGAGCCAAAAGTGCGAACTTCGGCATTTTGTTCCGCATGGCTGTCCGAAAAATCATCGTTGCCCGGACCATCGTTTCGCTCCTCTTTTCTGTGCTTTGAACCGTCGCCTTATTTTCGCGGCCAGATACTTATTGATATCTCTACATCGATTCAAGCGGACCTTCCGGCTTCGGACCCCAGCTCACGCCGAGCTTGAACCATACGGTGTTGCCGTCGAGCCGGTTCGACACCCCCAGTTCCGGCAGCCACTTCACTTCGCCGGCAAGATCGAAATCTCCGATCCGGTATGCGTAAGAGCAATCGGGCCCGATGCCCGTGGTCATTCCCTCGAAGCCGCCGAGCTTGGCGCCGCTGCCGCTGTCGCCCGTGATCTGCTGATAGAAGTATCCGTTGACGCCGGCGCCGACAAAGCCGCCGAAGAGCGGCAGATGCTCGGCGATCGCGCCGTCGAGATGGAACTGATCGCCGGTCTGATAGTCGGTCGCGTCATTCATGGTGTTGAAATCGAACCCGGCAAACGCGGTGACCTCCAGGCCGAACCTGCTGCTCAGATAGCTGACCGCCCCGCCCGGTTCGAAGGTCCAGTAGTTTCTGCCGATATTGGCGAGGTCGCCTTTCTTGAAGCTGCCGGTTGGCGTATAAACGCCGAACTGTCCCTGCCACTTCAAGTCTCCGTATTTCCACCCCATCATCAGTGGAAACATCTCGATATCTCCGAAGCCGTTGGCGGCATCCTCCTGATGAACGGTCGGAGCGAATTTTCCGACGCTCATCAAGGAGGCCGCGACAGAGCCCGAAGAAGCGTCGGCGGGCGAGAAAGCCAGCGAGGTCGCCAAGCGCACGGGCCAGACCACGCGCGACATCCTTGGCTACGAGCA
>DASXMQ010000095.1:0-8724 GCA_036495625.1 Binataceae bacterium (SeqCode)
AGAAGCGTTTAATGTAAATGGAACGCATCAAGTCCCAACCGACCGACGCGCTTTCGTATAATCCGAACGAACCCAGGTACTGGGAGCGCGCGAAACTCGACCAGGAAATCGAGCGCGTCTTCGACATCTGCGCGGGTTGCAGGCTGTGTTTCAATCTGTGCCCCTCGTTCCCGGCGTTGTTTGACGCGCTCGACGCCAAAGACGCCGACGTGCGGAGCCTGAGCGCGGCGCAAAGGCGCCGGGTCGTCGATCTGTGCTACGGCTGTAAGCTCTGCGAGGTGCGATGCCCCTATACGCCGCATGACGGCCACGAGTTCCAGCTCGACTTTCCGCGCCTGATGCTGCGCGCGCGCGCAGTTGAGGGCCGCGAGAAGGGCGTCGCCAGGCGCGAGAAGATGCTGGGTGATCCGGATCGTCTGGGCAAGCTTGGCAGCATCGTTCCGAAGCTCGCCAACTGGGCCTGCCGCAGTCCCTTCCAGCGTGCGATGATGGAGAAACTGCTCGGCATCTCGCGCGCCAAGCAATTGCCCGAGTTCGCCGAGGAAACCTTCGAGGCGTGGCTCAAGCGCACGGGCCTTCCCCCTGCGCCGCCGGAGCCCGCGGCCAAGGTCGCGATTTTCCACACCTGCTTCGTCAACTATTACAATCCCGCTCCCGGACGAGCGCTGGTCTCGGTGCTAGCGCGCAATCGATGCGCGATCGCGTCGCCCGGGCAGAACTGCTGCGGGATGCCGGCGCTCGACGGCGGCGAGGTGGCTTTCGCACAGAAACTCGCGCGCGCCAACGTGGACTCGATGCTGCCGCTGGTGCGCCAGGGCTACCGCGTCGCCGCGATCAATCCGACCTGCTCGCTGATGATGCGCGCTGAATACCCGAAGCTGCTCGACAGCGCCGAGGCGCGCGAATTCGCTGCGGCGGTCGCCGACCCGCACGAATTGCTCTACGCGCTCAGGCGCGAGGGCAAATTCGATCGCGATTTTCGCACCACGCCGGGCAAGGTCGCGTATCACGTGCCCTGTCATCTCAAAGCCCAGAACATCGGCCTGCGCTCGCGCGATCTCGTGCGCTCGATCCCCGGCGCCGAGGTCGTGACAGTCGACGCGTGCACGGCGCACGACGGCACCTGGGCGATGAAAAAGGAGTACTTCGAACTCTCGATGAAGTGGGGCGCAAAGGCGTTCGACGGAATGAAGGACGCCGAGGCCGAAGTGCTGGCCACGGACTGTCCGCTCGCCGCGATCCAGATCGAGCAGGCGATCGGCGTGCGCCCACTCAACCCGGTCGAAATCCTGGCGCGCGCTTACGAGGCCGACGGCTTCGCGCGGCCCGTGCCGCCGCCGGAGCCGCCCGCCGCCGAAGAGTAGCGCAGGAGTCACGCCCGTGAAGCCGATAACCCCGCACGAAATTCTGCCGCTTACGACCTATGACCGCGTGCGCGCCCTGCTTCGCCCGCTCTGCATCGCCGAAAAGGCGCGGCGGCGCCTCGCGGTCGGCCCACATCTCACGCTGCTGTTCGAAAACCGCCAGACCATCTGGTACCAAATCCAGGAAATTCTGCGCACCGAGCGCATCTTCGAGGACGCCGCGATCGACGCCGAGGTCGAAAACTATAACGAACTCCTCCCGCGCCCCGGCGAACTCGCCGCCACCCTGCTCATCGAGTATGCTGACCCGGCCGAACGCGACGCTGAGCTTCCGCGCCTGCTCGGACTCGAACGCCATATCTGGATCGTTCTTGACGGACAGCGCATCGGCGCGCGCTTCGATGAACGACAAATGTCGCCGGATCAGATAAGCGCGGTCCAGTTCATCGCCTTTCCGCTGGGTGCGAATGCCGCCCGGTTTGGCGATCTGGCGGCCGCAGGCAAAGTCGCGGTCGAAGTGGACCATCCGCATCTGGCTGCGCACGCCCTCGTCCAAACTCCACTGACAGAAGCGCTAGCCGACGATCTGCGCCCTGACTAGGGCATCCATTCCCGCTCGCCCAGGACGCCTCTGACCGCGCCTATTGCCGGCCGAAAAGAGACCGGTGAGGGGGCAGCCCCTTCGGCTCGCCCACGGACCGCATTGCGTCATATAATAGCTTCAGCTATATTGAAGCCTCTTATATGCGTCTAAAACGTGCACCGACGCCTCGCTGCTATTTCCTTCCTTGCGATAGAGCGCTCATTTATGCGGAGTATTGGTGCGGTGGGCAACTTTGCATGTTCTGCCAAAGCTGCTCTTTTTCTCCCTGAATTGAGCATTGTGATCGGCTGAATTGGCCCAATGAACGCCACCCAGAAGCTCGCCATTTGTGCCGCGTCGGCCTTCGCGCTGGTCGTTGCGTTGACGCCCGCGGCCAGGGCGCTTGCCTTGCGTTTCAACCTCGTGGCTTCGCCCTGCGAGGAGTCCGGCCATCCGGAGCCGACGCCGGTGCTCGGCGGCATCGCGATCGTGTTCGCGGTGATTGCGGCGCTCGGCCTTGTGGGGGAGTTGCCGCTATGGCTGACGGCCGGGATGGTGGCGTTGTTGGCGGTCGGCGTCATGGACGATGCGGTCGCGCTCACGGCGTCACGCAAATTGCTCGCGCAGCTGATGGTGGTCGCGTTTTTTCTCTGGGCGGCGCCGGTTGCGCCCGAGGTCACGCGATGGGCGTCGGTCAACCTTGCCCTCGCCGGCTTTTTCATGGTCGCGGTGATCAACGCCTTCAACCTGATTGACGGCCTCGACGGATTGGCCGCCGGGGTCGGCATTGCAGCGACGGGCGCCATAGGGGTCGTCGCATGGTGGTTCCGTGACGCCGGGCTCGCTTGTGCGGCGCTGGCGGCGGGCGCGGCGCTCGGCGGCTTCCTGTTCTTCAACTTCTACCCCGGCTCGATTTTCATGGGCGACAGCGGCGCGTTGCCGATGGGTTTTATGCTCGGAGCGCTGGCGCTCCGGGGGGCCGGGCTGCAGAGCAATTCGCATCTTTCCTGCGCGGTCTTTCCGGTGCTGGTAATGCTGGTGCCGCTGCTGGACACCTCGATCGTGACGATGTCGCGGTTGGCCACCGGAAATCCGATCTCGCGCCGCGGCCTGGACCATTCGCATCATCGTCTGTTGATGCTCGGCTTGACCGTGCCGCGTGCGGTCGCCGTGAGTTGGATGCTGGCCGCGGCGGGCGCGCTGCTGGCGGCGGGCCAGACCCTGCTCTCGCACGCCTATTTGCTGAGCGCGCTCCCCTTCGCCATCGCAGGAATCGGAGTCATTGGCCTGTTCATGGTCGATTTGACTTTCGAGGATCGCGCGCCGGGCATCGCCTACGGCTATTTGCAAGGTCTCGCGCGCTACATCCTGAGCCTCGGCTACAAGCGGCGCCTGGCGGAGGCGGTGCTCGACTTCGCGCTCATCCCGGCGGCTTACTTCGGAGCCTGCCTGCTGCGGCGCGACTTCAAACTGACCGACGCGCTGATTTTCTCGATGATGACCAGCACGCCGGTCTTTTTCGCCGCTACCTATATCGCCTTTGCGCTCACCGGCGTTTACCGCGGCATCTGGCGCTATGCGGGCATCGCGGACATCATCCGTTTTGCCAACGGCTCGCTGCTGGCCGGCGTCCTGGTCGCGCTCGTCTCGCTGTTCATTCGCCTGGAGGTCTCGGGATCGGTTGCCGTTCTGTACGTCGTGCTGTTGTTCAACCTGCTGGTGTTCACGCGGATGTCATTTCAGATCCAGCGGCGCGCGCTCGCGCTGTTCGCGCTGCCGACCGAGCGCGTTCTGATTGTGGGCGCCGGGCGGATGGGCGAGGCCGCCGTGCGCTACATCTTCAGCGGCAGCGATCGCAGGACGCGGTTGGTCGGCTTCGTCGACGACGACGCGTTCAAGGAAGGCAAGCTGGTCCATGGCCATCAGGTGCTGGGCCCGCTTGACGATTTGCCGCGAATCTACCTGGCCACCGGGTTTCACTGGATGCTGATCGCGGCGGACGGTATCAGCGAGGACCGGCTGGCGATAGTCAAAGCCTTTGCCGATGCCCATCATTTGCCGCTCCAGCGCTTCTCCATCGAGGTCAACGAGTTCGTTGCCGGGCTGGCCAACGCCAGCGGCAACGGCGCCGGCAAGGACGTGGTCGCGGAGTCCGCGGCGCCCGCCGTCGTCCGGCCCTCGACCGCATAAGCGGCGCATAAGAGACATAAGCGGGGCGTAAGAGGATTGTCCGAGACTGGAACATCGCAGTTGCCGATCGGCCGTTGTTCGGCCTACGCAGTCCCGAAGGTAGTGTGTCTTGTTATCTTCTGGCATTGTAGAGAGGACAGAGCAGCCGGGTACCGTGTTTAGGCGCATGCCAGGGCGCGACGGACCGGGGCTATAAAGAGAATTTGGGAAAGGTTATGAACCGCGCGCGAAAACCAGTGAAGATCGTGCCCAAGGGCTGGGGACGCGAAGTCTGGATTGTCAACGGCGATCTCTACTGCGGCAAGATCCTCGAAATCCAGAAGGGCAAGCGTTGCTCGCTGCACTTCCACAAGATCAAAAACGAGTCGTTTTACCTGCGCACGGGCCGGCTTAAGGTCCGGGTCAAGGAGTCGCCCGAGGCCGAGGCCATCGAAGAGTTCGAACTCGTCGCCGGCGAATGCATGGACGTTCCGCAGGGACTGGTGCATCAAATGGAAGCGCTGGAGGATGCCGAATTGTTCGAATTCTCGACCCAGCACTTCGACAGCGATTCTCATCGCCTCGTGCGCGGCGACTGAACCGGCGCCGCAGGAATACAGGAACGCCGATGGCCAAAGTTGCGCTGATAACCGGGATTACCGGACAAGACGGCTCGTACCTCGCGGAATTTCTAATCAAGCAGAGTTACGAAGTGCACGGCGTCGTGCGCCGGACCTCGAGCTTCGCCACCGGGCGTATCGATCATATGCGCAAGGGTTTCGGCCACGGCGCTTCGCCCCTTCAGCTGCACTACGGCGACCTGGGCGACGGCACGGGTCTGCGTGCGATCGTAGAACAGGTACGGCCCGACGAAGTTTACAATCTGGCCGCCCAGTCGCACGTGCGCATCTCTTTCGATCAGCCCGAATACACTGCCGACGTGGTCGGCTTGGGCGCGCTCCGGCTGCTGGAGGCGCTGCGCGATCACAACAAGCGCCACGGGCGCGCGGCGCGCTACTACCAGGCGGGTTCCTCGGAGATGTTCGGGCGGGTGGCTGAAGTGCCGCAGCGCGAGACGACGCCGTTTCATCCGCGGAGCCCCTATGCCTGCGCGAAGGTTTACGCGCACTGGCAGACGATCAATTACCGCGAGGCGTACGGGCTGTTCGCCGCCAATGGCATCCTGTTCAACCACGAATCGCCGCGGCGCGGTGAGAATTTCGTCACCCGCAAGATCACCCGCAGCGCCACCCGGATCAAGCTGGGCCTGCAGGACAGCCTCGCGCTCGGCAACCTCGACGCGCGCCGCGACTGGGGTTTTGCAGGCGACTACGTCGAGGCGATGTGGACGATGCTGCAACGCGACCAGCCTGACGACTACGTGGTCGCCACCGGCGAAACCCATTCGGTGCAGGAGTTCCTCGAGCGCGTGTTCGATCGGCTGCAGCTCGATTGGCACAAGTACATCCAGACCGACCCCCGCTATCTGCGGCCGGCCGAGGTTGACCTGCTGCAGGGCGACGCTTCCAAGGCGCGGCGTGCGCTCGGATGGAAGCCGCGAGTGAATTTCCAGCAACTGGTCGAGATGATGGTCGACTCCGACCTCGAGTTGGCCGAGCGCGAAAAGCGCAGCCGCGGCCAATAGCGCGCGCGGCGCCGCCCGACCGGCGCGCGCACCGTTTCCGATTCCATGCTCGATCGTAAATTCCATGCTCGATCTTAACCGGTCCGGCCTTGCCCTCGACCGCCGTTTCGCGAAAGTATGGTCTGAGGCGGTGACACAGGAATCTTCGACATGGCTGACCGGCGACGCAGATTTTCGGCCTTCATGGTGCGCGGCGCGATCGCGCGGCACTCGCTCAACGACGAAAGCGCGGCTTTCCCCGAAAGCTTCGCGTTGACGCGCCTGCACGACGCCGTGCAGTGGGCCCGCAAGTATTCCTTTTTCACCTACCCGTTCGTCACCGCGTGCTGCGGAATGGAATATTTTTCGGTCGCGGGCCCGCGCTACGACATCGACCGCTTCGGCGCCGCGCTGCCGCGCTTCACTCCGCGCCAGGCCGATCTGCTGTTCGTCGTCGGCACCATCACCCAGCGCCAGGCCCCGATTCTGCGCCGCGTGTGGGAGCAGATGGCGGAGCCGAAATGGGTGGTCTCATTCGGCGCCTGCACCAGTTCGGGCGGCCCCTACGACAATTATGCCGTCCTCCAGGGTATCGACCGCATCATCCCTGTGGATCTCTACATTCCCGGATGTCCGCCGCGGCCCGAGGCCGTGCTGGATGGACTGATCAAGCTGCAGTTCCGCGTCCAGAACGAACGTCAGCCACAACTCTGGTCCACCCTCCATGGCAGCGGACGCAAGCTCGACTAGCCCCTCGCCGGCCCACGCGCCCAGCGCTCCCAGCGCCCCGAAGACCGTGAAGCTCACGGTCGACGGCCGCCCGCTCGAGGCGCCCGAGGGCACGCCTCTTTTGCAGGCGATGCTCGATGCGGGGCTCGACCTTCCGCACTATTGCTATCACCCCAAGCTCAGCATCGACGGCAGTTGCCGGCTGTGTCAGGTCAAGATCGAGGGGATGCCGAAGCTGCAGATCTCGTGCAACACCCAGGTGCGCGACGGGATGGTGGTGCACACGGCGGATCCGGAAGTCGCGCTGGCGCGCCGCGGCGTGCTCGAACTCCTGCTCGTAAACCATCCGCTGGACTGCCCGATCTGCGACAAGGCCGGCGAGTGCTGGCTGCAGAATTACGCGATGCGGTTTGGGAGCCGTCATGCGCGAACGCTCGAGCCGCGCCGCAAGCATCAGAAACGCATCGATATCGGCGAGCGCATGCTGCTCGACCAGGAGCGATGCATCCTGTGCCGGCGTTGCGTGCGCTTTTGCCGCGAGATCAGCAAGACCGGCGAGCTCGCGGTCTTCAACCTCGGCGACCGCTCGGTGCTCGACATCTACGATCGCCGCCTCGACAACGACTATTCGATCTGCACCGCCGACATCTGCCCGGTCGGCGCGCTCGAAAGCAAGGACTTCCATCATCGCATCCGCGTCTGGTTTCTGCAGGAAACCGCCAGCGTCTGTCCCGGCTGCTCCAACGGCTGCAACATCATGGTTTCGGAGCATCGCAACCGCATCTGGCGGCTGATTCCGCGGCGCAACGATGCGGTCAACGACACCTGGATGTGCGACCCCGGGCGCCTGGAATACAAGCCGGTCGATGCCCCCGAGCGCCTGCGCTCGCCGATGGCCGCCGGGAATGGAGCCCTGGCCCCCGCGACGTGGCAGGACGCGATCGCAAAGGCGGCGGCCGCGCTCGCCGCGCTCAAGGCACGCCACGGAGATGGCGCGCTCGGGGCGGTCGTGTCGCCCCATCTGACGCTCGAGGAGAATTTCCGCTTCGGGGAACTGCTGCGCGCTGCCGGCGCGGGCAAGGCTGCGATGGCCGTGCGCAGGGGTGCGTCCGACGATTTCCTGATCAAGGCGGAAAAAGCACCCAACGCGCGCGGCGTGCGCGAGCTCGGCCTGGTGAACGGCGACGACGACGGGCTCGGGGAGTTAACTCGGGCTCTGGAAGGCGGCCAAATCAAAGGACTGTATCTTTGCGGCGAGGATTTGCTCGACACGCTTGCGCCCGAACGCAGCGCGGCGCTCGCGGCGATGCTGGGGCGGCTCGAACTGCTGATCGTGCAAAGCTCGAGGCTCGACCCGCGCCTGGGCACGGCCGCGGTGGTGTTTCCTTCTACCACCTTCGCTGAAAAGGACGGCTCGTTCATCAATCATGGCGGGCGCGTGCAACGCATCTATCAGGCGATCGAGCCGGCGCCGGGATGGCTCAGCGACGGCGAGATTTTCACCCGTCTGCTCAACGCGATCGACGGCGGCGAGCGCCGTTTCGATCCCGAAGCGATGTGGGCGCCGCTACGACGGGCGGATTCGCGGTTCGCCGGGTTTTCGCTGGAGGCCTTGGGGGCCAGCGGCGCGCTCCTGAACGGCGCGGGTGCGCAGAGTTCCAGCGTCCGCTGAAGCGCTTGCCGTCCGACGATCAATTAACGCACTCTGTGCTTGCCGACCGGCGCCGCGCGCCGGCGCAAGCCGCAGGGGGGACCAAAGGCCATGGCGAGCGCAGCCGTTTCCGCAGCGGGAGGCCTCAAGGGATACGTCGCGACCCATCGCACGCTCGAGACCTATCCGGTCGGCGCGCATCGCTGGGCGATGCTGCTGCTCACGGTGCTCGCGACCATTGTCTCGTTTTACGAATTCCAGTTCGCGCCGCTCCTGCCGCTGTGGATTCGGGCGCTGCACTTCAGCCTGGAAGACTTCACCGGTTTTTTACTTTTCGCGGTGCTGCTGTCGGGCGGGTCGGCGATGATCGGCGGACCGCTCGCGGATCGTCACGGCCGCATTATCGTCATAGACTTGTGCCTCGCGATCATTATCGCGTTGACCTTTGCCAACCTGCTGATAACAGGCTTCTGGTCCTTCGTGCTGATTCGCGGCGCGATGAATCTGACCGCCGGGCTGATGTGGGGCGCCCTCGGAGGCCTTACCCGCGACATGTCGCCGCGCGTCAGCCGCGGCGCCGCCTTCGGCCTCCTCACCGTGGGCG
>DASXMQ010000096.1:0-3143 GCA_036495625.1 Binataceae bacterium (SeqCode)
CCAAGGGCGTGGGAGAATCGGGCGTTGCCGCCATCCTCGGCGCGATCTGCAGCGCGGTAGAAAACGCGCTGCCGGAACTCGACCTGCGGCTGCTCGAGATGCCGCTTTCGCCCGAGCGTCTGCGGCGCGCGATCAAGACGGCGCCGAAACGTTCGGCCAACGGAGGAGGCGCCGCGCGATGATCTTCGAGGAATTTGAATTTCGCTCGCCGGACAAGCTCGAGGACGCACTGGCGCTGCTCGCCGACGGCGGCGGCGACGTGAAGCTGCTCTCAGGCGGGATGAGCCTGATGCCAATGATGGCGCTTGGGCTGGTGCGCCCGCGCGTCGTGCTGAGCAAACCGTATCGAGGGCCGCGGCTACGTGCGCGAAGATCGCGACGTGCTGCGGATTGGCGCCGGCACGCGCCATCACGAAGTCCAGCGCGACCCGCTCGTCGCGCGCCACTGCGCGGTGCTGGCCGAGGCGGCCGCCTTCATCGGCGACGTGCAGGTGCGCAACCGCGGCACTATGGGCGGCAGCCTCGCCCACGCCGATCCGGCGGCGGATTACAGCCCGGTGCTGAGTGCGGCCGGCGCGCGCATGATCGTGCGCAGCAAAAAGGGCGAGCGCGAGATAGCCGCGGACAAATTCTTTACCAACCTGATGGAGACGGCGCTTGGGCCCGACGAGATCCTGACCGAAGTACTGGTGCCCAAGCTCGGCGCGGCGCGCGGCGCCTATACGCGGCTCCATCGCGTCGAAGGCAATTTTGCGATCGTCAACGCGGCGGCAATCCTGGGCGAGAGGAGCGCGCGAATCGCGATCGGCGGCGTCGGTCCGACGCCCGTCGTGCTCGACGTGAGCGCGGAACTCGCGCGCGGCGCGAGCGCCGAGGCGCTCGAAGCCGTGGCCCGGCGCGTGCACGCCGCCTGCACGGACGCCCCCGCGGATCTAAACGCCAGCGCCGAATACCGCCGCGAGATGGCCGCGCTCTTCGCCGGCCGCGCGCTGTCGGCAGCCGCCGGGCGCGCGCCCTCGCAGCAGACGCCCGAGGCCGGCAGAAAAGCCGCGCCTTCCACATCGACGCCGCGCAAAGTCGCGGGCGGCGCGATCGGCGGAGCGCTGCGAACGGCGGTCTCGGTCTCGGTCAACGGGCAGCAGCGGCGCGTCGAGATGGACAACCGGATGGTCCTGGCTGACCTCTTGCGCGAAGTGATCGGGCTTACCGGCACGCATATCGGCTGCGGCACCGGAAGCTGCGGCGCGTGCACGGTGATGCTCGACGGGCGCACGGTCAAGAGCTGCTCGGTGCTCGCCGCCGACCTTGACGGATGCTCTGTGGACACGATCGAGTCGCTGGCCTCGGACATCCATCATCTGCATCCGCTGCAGGAGTCCTTCGTGCGCAACCACGGCCTGCAATGCGGTTACTGCACGCCCGGAATGGTGATGTCGGCGTTGCAATTGCTGCGCGACAATCCGAATCCGGACGAGACGGCGATCCGCCACGGGATTTCCGGCAACCTGTGCCGATGCACCGGCTATCAGTTCATCGTCAACTCGGTCTCCGACGCGGCGCGTGCGCTCGCCGGCGCGAAGCCTTAGCCGCGGACGCGCGATAACCGCGCGGCCTTCAGCCGCGCGTCTGGGCCGCGCCGGCGCCCTGGCCGTTTGCGTGCACGCCGCCTGTGAACACGTCCATCGGGACGAGTGGCGGGCGGCGGCTGCGCTTCAGCTCGTCGAGCTCAGTCTGGACCTTCGCTTCGGCGTTGCGGCGGCGAATCTCCTCGAGCTTCTGATCGATCTCGGCGCCGTGAAGTTCGCGATTCACGCCTGAGCGCGTGAGCATCTGCTGAATCGACTCGCGCACCTCCTGCAAGGCGCGCAGGTCTTCGTCGTAGGCGAGCCCTTCGAGCGCCCGCTCGACGCGAATGCGCGCCTGCGCATTGCGCAGCCGCGCGAGCATCCTGACTTTCTCCGTTTTAAGCTTGTCGATTTCGCTCTTGAAGCCGGCGAGATTTTTCTTTGCGTCCTCGACCTCGAGCGTGAGCTGCGCAAACTCCTCCTTGACGCGCTCGCAGTCGGCTTCGATCTCGTGCTTGCGGCGAATCAGAATCAGCGCGCACTGGTCCTCGTTGAGATCGGCGGCTTGCCCGGCCTGCTCTGCGACCTCGGCCAGCTCGGCGGACTTTTCCTTGAGCTCGCGCTCGAGCTTGTTACGCATATAGATCGCGCCGGCGGCCGCGGTCTTGAGCTGCTGGTAGCGCCGGATCCGGTCTGAAATCGCGGCCTCGTAAACCGCTTCGGGGTCGTGCGCTTCGCGCGATTTGAGCCAGCGGCTGAACTTTCCGCCGATGAGGCTTTTCAATCTAGAAATGAACATCGCCAGTTTCTCCTTTTTGCGCGCGTGCCGCGGCGCGTCTGCCGGGCCGCTCTAGAGCCAGCGCCGGACGCGGCGCTTGTAGTCGAGGTACTCTTCGCCGAACAGGCGCTCCATCGTCGCCTCTTCATGCGGGATCAGCATCCGGTCGATCGCCAGGTAAAAGAGCACGGGCGCGAGCAGCATCGCGGGCGAACCGAAGAACAGCGCGAAGCCGAGCAGCGCCGCTGCCAGACCTAGGTACATCGGGTTGCGCGTGAAGGTGTAGGGTCCTTCGGTGATGAATGCCGTCGGCTCTCCGTGCGGATTCTTCGTGGTCGCACGCGCACCGAAGAGCGCAGCAGCGTACGATGAAAGTCCCACGCCCGCGGCGACCGTCAGCAGGCCCAGCAACTCATGCGGGTGG
This sequence comes from Binataceae bacterium (SeqCode), assembly GCA_036495625.1. GTDB lineage: Bacteria > Desulfobacterota > Binatia > Binatales > Binataceae > JAKAVN01. Next base: position 2,768 of record DASXMQ010000096.1, read on the forward strand.
ACGAACCGATGACGGCCGCCGCCGAGCAGATGCAGGAGCAGCAAGCCTGCGAGCAGCAGTCCGGCGAGCGCCGGGGGCGAAATCCGAAGAGTGCCGTCGTCGTGGGAATGGAAATCCGTTGTCTCGCTCATATTTGTCTCCATCGCGCAGGCGCGAGTTCGGTTTGAATCGCCTTCATTCGTCCTCTAGACCGAGGTCGTCGACCGTGATTCCCAGCTCGCGCATCTTTTGCTGAAAGTTCTGCCGGTACATCCCGGCCCGCTCGGCGGCGCGCGAGATATTGCCGCCGCTCGTCCTGAGCGCATTGACAAAGAAATCGCGCTCCCACTGGCTGACGAATTTTTCCTTGGCCTCGCGGAACCTCACCTCGCCGGCG
>DASXMQ010000097.1:0-2082 GCA_036495625.1 Binataceae bacterium (SeqCode)
GCTACCGGCGCGACGGGTGATGGCGAAGTCCCTGGCAGCACCGGTGCACGGCGCGATTCCATTCGACGCGACCGCCGCTGCAAGGCGCCCTCGATGGCTCAAAGAGATCGACGGCGACACGCCCGTGTTCCTCATCGCGCCGCATGGCGGACACGCCGGGCCCGCGGCGCGGGCCACGGTTAATCCCAAGGTCAACGATCTGCACACCGCCGAGATCACACGCGAACTGGCAGACCGTCTCGGCGCCGGCGCGATCATCAATGCGGGGATGGATCGCAACCGGCTCGACCTCAACCGGCTGAGCCAGGTGATGAGCGACGCTCCGTGGATGCTCGAGCTTATCGCCACGCGCCTCGAGCGCATCGCCGCGCAACACGGACGCGCGGTGGTGCTGCTGATTCACGGATGGAACGTGATCGAACCGCGCGTTGACGTCGGAATCGGAGCCAAGTCGGCCGCCGGCGGGCTGCTGCCGGGGCGGAGCGCCCATGTCTCCGCAAGCGAAGGCTTCATCAACGGTCCGCTGCTCGATTTCGTCGAGGCGCTCGCGCGCAGCGGCATCGAGCCCACCTTCGGCCTGCGTTATCCGGGCGCCGGCGCCGACAATCTTCTGCAGGCTTTCACCGAGCGCCACGCGTCGAGCCAGATGGGCGTGCTGCGCCGCCTTGCCGCGCTGAGCGCGCGCGGCGCGCTGGAAGCGGTGCAATTGGAGCTTTCGGTGGCGCTGCGGCTGCCCGGGCGCTTGCGCGCGGAGACCATCGCCGCGATCGCCGGGTCGTTCGCGCGATGCGACGGGTTTCACGCTCGATGTCATACCAACGGCGCCGAACGCCCGCGGCGTATCCAGATCATTCGCACCGCCGAAACTCCGCCGGCGCCGCTTCGGCAAAAAACGCAAACGCCAGTCGCCGGCCCGCTGCGAGTGGGACTCGAGTTTTACGATCCGGCTGCGCGGATCGGCGTTATGGCAAGCTTCGATCTCGGCGCTGGCGCGGCGGGCGCGCGCGTGATGGCGATTGCGGGGCGCCAACGCATCGCGCTGTTTACCGCCGAAGGACGCGTCGAGCGCACAGCCGAGGGTCTCAGGCGCGGCCCACTCGCGCTCTGCGTGCGCGATGGCCGCTTGTGTTTCGATTTTGCCGGGCCGGCGGTGGTGGTTGACGACGGCACCGCTTACTTGAGCGTCGAGCGCGCACTCGCGCGGGCGGCGCTGCAGGAATCGATGGAGCTGCACGTAGAGTTTGAAGCGTGGCCGGCGATGCATGCTCATCCGGGAGCGCCGGCCGAGACGCCAATCGAATCGATTACGCGGCGCGAAGGCGCCGGCGCGAGCATCTTCGGCAGCGTCAGCGGCCATTTCTCGATCGGCCGCGAAACGAAGGAGCTGAGCGCCGTCGCGCGCGCGGGGCGCTCGCTTATCGCGATCGGCAACGCCGCCTTCAGGGAACGGCGGATGATGTGGGCCGTCATGGACGAGGAAATGCCGGTCCGCGCCGTCGAAGCGCGCTCGCTTATCGACAGCGAGGGCTCCGAAGCAGCGCAAGCGCGGCTTTTGGATCGGGAACGATGGACCGATTCGGACCTGCATCGGCTTAGAGTTGCGCGGACGTCTTCGCGGCACCCGCCACGCCGAATCACCGCGCTGCTGCGCCGGGAGCGCGGCGGAGCCTCGCTCGCGCTGGACGGAGAAGTCGATAGCTTCGTTATGCTGTCGCGTCCGGGACCCGCGCAGAGCCGAATTCTGACCTCGCTCGGTTTCGCGCGCTTTCGGATCGGCGACAACACCGGCGCCGGGATGTTCGAGTGCTCGCATCGCGCCGGGTCCGCCGCGGGCGTTACGGCGCATCCAACGGACACCGACGGCGACTAGTGTGGTGCCCTGGAAATAAGTTTCAGCTCAGATCTCGAGGCTGTCATTCCGAGCGCAGTTGGGAATCAGACCGACTCAGACTGCCTCGAATCAGGCTTGTCTGGCATCAGATTTGCCGCGGCATGTAAGTCACCAGGGCAGGATCGCGCTTGAACCCGACGCGGACTTCGAGCTGATCTTTCGACACGATTGGCGTCAGGCGGAAGGTCAGG
>DASXMQ010000098.1:0-14113 GCA_036495625.1 Binataceae bacterium (SeqCode)
TTGTTCATCACGCCCTTGTCCTCGATCGTGCCGCGCTTCTTGGCGTTGAACGCGGTCGCGTCGTCCTTGAAGTACGCGATTACCAGGTCGGGGTCGGCGGTCGTATAGAGCTTTTTCGCCTTGCCCTCGTAAATCATTTCGAGCTTCTGCGGGGCCTCTTCCACGGCATCTCTCCGTTTAGGGGAAATCACAATTTCATGAACGGTCGATAAACAATGAACTAGCCGACCGGCGCGCGCGCGACAAACTTTTGGGCCAGAGCTTTGTTCACAGAGCGCGGCGCTTATACACAACCACGACTCCGTTTTACATCTGATTTCCGGATTTGCCGGGCGCGAAGCGCTCAACCAGTTCGGCGGCAAGTCCAACGTAACCACGCGGCTCCAGCTTCTCAAGCCGGGCCTTGACCTCGGCCGGCAGCTTGAGCCCCGCGATAAACCCGCGCATCGCCTGACGGTCGATCGCGCGCCCGCGGGTCAGCTCCTTCAGCCGTTCATAGGGATCTTCCAGCCCCTGCCGGCGCATCACGGTCTGCACCGCCTCGGCCAGCACCTCCCATGCGCCTTCGGCCTCGACCTCCGCGGCGATCCGCGCGGGATTCAGCTCGACGCGGCCAAGGCCGCGCCCGAGCGCGTCGAGCGCGGCCATCAGATGGCCGAACGCGGCGCCCATCGCGCGCATCGCCGTACTGTCGCTCAGGTCGCGCTGCCAGCGCGAAACCGGCAGCTTGACCGCCAAATGCTGGAACAGCGCCGTGGCGACGCCCAGGTTGCCCTCGCAATTCTCGAAGTCGATCGGATTGACCTTGTGCGGCATCACCGAGGAGCCGACTTCGCCCTTGACCGTGCGCTGGCCGAAGTAGCCGAGCGCGATATATCCCCACATGTCGCGGGCGAAGCCGAGCAGGATGGTATCGATGCGCGCCATCAGGTCGAACAGCTCAGCGATAAAGTCGTGGCTTTCGATTTGGGTCGTGAGCGGATTCCACACGAGGCCCATCGATTCGACGAAACGGCGCGACGTCTCGATCCAGTCGGCCTCGGGCACGGCGGCCTGATGGGCGTTGAAGTTGCCGACCGCGCCGTTGAATTTGCCGAGATACTCCTGCCGGCCGAGCGCGCAGCGCTGGCGCTCGAGCCGCGCCGCGAAAACCGCCAGCTCCTTGCCCATCGTGGTCGGCGTTGCGGCCTGGCCGTGCGTGCGCGCGATCATCGCGACCGCGCGCCATCGCCGCGCCATCGCGCCCAGCGTGGCGATGATTCCATCCAGCGCAGACGCGAGCTCGCCTTCGCAGAACTCCTTGAGGATGAGGGCGTAAGCGAGATTGTTGATGTCCTCCGAGGTACATGCGAAATGGATCATCCCGGGCGGCACGTTCAGGCCGGCAACCGCGATCTTTTCCGCAAGAAAATACTCGATCGCCTTGACGTCGTGATTCGTCGTGCGCTCGAGCTCCTTGACCCGCCGGGCGTCGGCGAGCGCGAAATCCGCATACAGCGCGCGCAGCTTCGGAACCGCGCCGGCGCCGAGCGAGAACGCCTCGATTGCCGGGTTTTCCGCCAGCGCGATGAGCCATTCGATTTCGACCCGCACGCGATAGCGGATCAGCGCGAACTCGCTGAAGTAGCCGGCGAGCTTTCGCGTGCGCGAGCGGTAGCGCCCATCGATCGGAGTAACCGCCATCAATGAGGCATCGAGCTCGGCCGCATTGGCGGCGCCGGAGCCAGATGCCGGGGTTTTGCGAGCGTCGATTTCGGCCTCTCGCGCCGCGCTATCCTGCGCGCCGCGAGGCGTCCTGCCGGCGGCAGCCTTGCGGCCGCGGGTGGACGGGTAGGAATGTTTCGGCTCTCGTCTCATCTTTAGGTTTTATGCCGAAGGCATCGCGCTGCGGGAACCAAGCGCGCGCGCCGCTATCTTCCAGTATGCCCGAAGCCGCCGCCGCCGCGCGAACTTGATTCGAGCTCGTCGACTTCGACCAGTTCGGCGCGCGCGACGGGCGCGATCACGAGCTGAGCGATACGGTCGCCCGGCCTGATCGTGATCGGCGCGTCGCCCAGGTTTACAAGCAATACTTTAATTTCACCGCGATAGTCGGCGTCGATCGTGCCGGGCGAATTGATCAGCGCGAGCCCCTCCTGAAGCGCCCGTCCGCTTCGCGGCCGCACCTGTCCCTCGAAGCCCGCAGGGATTTCCACGGCTATTCCGGTCGTTACCGCGGCACGGCCCATCGGTGTAATCTGAAGCGATACTTCAATATCTGCAACGAGATCCATCCCTGCCGCCTGCGCGCTCTGATAGCGCGGCAGCGCCGTTGAAGAGGCTCTCACGCGCCTGACCTTGACCACCGGGCTCGTCATTTCAGTCAGCTTGGTCCGTTGCAACGTCAGAGTTATTCGTGCGGGCGCGCGGACGCAAACCGCGCGCGTCGAGCCGTCCACAGACAGCGCGCTCAACGTGCCCGCTCAATATGCCCGCTCAATATGCCCAACGACTGCAGACGAATTCGCCAACGAAAAGCCCGAGCCACAAGAGCGACCAGACCGTGATCGTGGCGTCCCAGACGCGGCGGCGCGCCAACTGCGCCAACAGGATGAACAGTGGAAACATCGCCAGCACGAGACGCGGCGCGCTGATGTCCCACGATTGACTCGCGAACAGCAGCCAGTTGAGCGCCATCCACACCGCATACGACGGCCGCAGAAAAAAAGCGGCGGCAATTGTCCCCGCGAGGCCAATCGCCAGAAAGAGGACGACCTGCGTTCCGATCATCGCGGCCTGCGACGCGTCCGGGTAGCCCGCGACGGCGAGGCTAACGGCGATGCCGCGCCACGGCGCGGTGAGCGTATTGGACCAATGCTCGCGTTCCAGGTGAAAGAAGGCGAGCGGGTCGCCCGTGACCTCGTAGTTGACCAGCAGGTAAACCGCAAGGCCGAGTGGCACTACGCCGATCCAGAGCCATCTCCGGTTGAAGCGGCGCGTCTGCCAGAGTTCCCATACCGCATCGGCGCCAAGCGCCGGAACCAGCAGGATGCCGTTATCGTGAGTGAGGACGGCCAGCGCGCCGAGCAGGCCCGCGGCCATCCATCGTTCGCGCCGCGCGGCCAGAAAGGAAGCCGCGACCAGCGCCAGGAACAAGCTTTCGGAATAACCGATGTGCAGAAAATACGAGGTCGGAAATATGAACATGAACCATACGGCGCGGCGCGCCAGATGCCGCGAGTAATCGATCGCGAAAAGCCGCGCCATCGTCACGCCCAGGGCGACCGAGGCTATCGTGGAGACGAGAAACGCGCTCAACATCACGTCGTGCACGACCACGGCGGTCATCCGGGTCAGCCACGGGTAGAGCGGGAAAAATGCCAGCGCCAGGCGTTGGTCGCCGGCGGCGGCATAGCCCTTTTGCGCGATCATCTGGTACTGCCCGCCGTCCCATCGGTTCCAGATCGCGAGCAGTTGGGTGAGCGTGCGCACCCGTTCGCCGTTATATACCTGGAAAGCAAGCGCGCCGAAGAGGAGCACGATCGCCTTGATGACGAGGACCATCGCGGCCACCGACCGATCGAATGCGGTCAGACCGAGCAGTGGAGGTTGGCGATGGGCGAGCGATGGTGGCATCGAGCCGGCTCCCGCGCCGATGGCGCAACGCTAGAGGGCTTCGACGACCGTACGCAAGCGCATCGAGTGCCGCTGGCGCGGGAGCGGTCGCCGGCTGGCGGATTGGGACTGCAAAATCAACTTGCTAATCGCAGAATAAACAAGGACGCCAATGACTGCGTATTATCGACAAAAGTAAACTGTGCGATGCTCGAAGCTTGCGCCGGAATTAATAATTCCCCGACTCCACCTTTCAGACGAGTCGAAGATCTGGTAAGAGCTTGCAGGCTCCGATGCGCGGCATCGAGCCCGCAGAGGCGGTGCGGCGGTGGATGAAGCACATGGACAATCCTATCGTCTTCTATTTTCTCAGCTTCTTGCAAACAGCTCGTCGAAATCTGAATTCATAAGATCGCGGACAACCTGGCCGCGGAGGCTATCTCATTGTCACAAATATATCGATCGATAGTTATCACCTTGCTTGCCCTGGTCGGACTGTCGGCAATGAATTTTTCCGCCGGCGCCCAGGAATGCGAGGCGGCCAAGAGAGAGCTCACGGTCACGAATGGCTCGACTCAACCAATCTGGATTGCAGGGGGCGGAGGAGCACTGAGATCGGTGTGCGTCGTGAGTGATACCGAATCATGTCTGGCTAATCCTTCAACTATCAATCCCTCGACGGGCGCGTGCCAGTGCGGAACCGACAACGGTGCGCTCGCGTGTCCGTCCACGGCGCAGCCCATAGGGCCGGATACCAACGCCGGCCTGAATTGTCAGTGCGCCAGCGACGCAGACTGCGGCCCGACCGCAAGATGCAACACCAGCGTGAACGAGTGCTATTTCGTTCTTCCGGAACCGAAGAGTCCTTCTCCTTTCAATTGGAAACTTCCTCCGTCGCAGAGCGCCACGTTTTGCGTGGCTTCGGCGTCGGTCAACTGGAACAGCACGACGATTCCCTCGGCGGTATGGTGGAGTGGAGGAATTTTCGCGCGAACCGGTTGCAAACCCGATGGGACCAGTTGCGCCACCGGAGATTGCGGAGCGCAGCCACGTTCGAATTGCGCGGCCGGCGTCGGCGGGCAAAATCCGGCGACGATCGCAGAATTCACGCTGCAGCGCACAGCCCCCGACTTTTACGATATCACCCTTATAAACGGCGCCAACCTGGCCGAAAGGATGCTCCCCATACCAGCGCCCACGGCAACGCCCGGCGCCGTCCCGAAACCGTATTGGTGCAAGGTCCCCGGGGCTTTGGCGGCTCCCGATGCAGCCAAGGACTGCAATTGGAATTTCGGCAAGTACGTCAAGCAGGTGCCCTATCCCAGCACCACCAGCACTACCGACTACACTACCCTGCTGCTGCACAGTTCAAACCAGTGCTTCTCAAGTAGCGACTGCCAAACGGGATATACTTGCAGCGGATCGCCCGGCGCTTGCATCAAAACCTGTGCGACCGACAGCGATTGCACCGGCACCGATCAGCCGCACTGCCTTTCTGGCGGGAACGGCAATAGCTACTGTCAATGCGATGCGGAGAGCGACTGCTCCGGTCACGGCTACTGCGGCACGCAGTTCATCCCGGGAATCGGTCCAAACCAGACCTATCTGCAGCAATGCGGAGCGTTTGCCGGATGGTGGACGCTCGACGACTTCTGCGCCAACCAGAACGACGTAGTCGGTCCCTTCAACTGCGGCGCCGCTATCACCGACGGCGATGGCTCGAGTTCAACCAACCTGGCGTCGCTTGCCGGCTGCACAATCCGCGGCAGCTCCAGCGCCGGCAACGGAGCGTCGTGCTATAACACCACGACATATCCGACCACCTGCTGCGGATGCGCAACCGACAGCGCGAATATTTTGTCCGAATACTGGCCGCCCGCAGACAACCAGTGCGCTGGGAACAACAATACGACCTGGGCGAGCCAGATCCAGCCGTTTCTGGTCAACCTCAAACGCGCGTGCCCGACGGCGTACAGCTACCCGTACGACGATCCGACCAGCACTTTCCAATGCCGGTCTGACAAGCCGATCAACAAGCTTGGTTACAAAGTCGTCTTCCGCGACCTGGTGAGGCCGCCCAAATAATATACGGCAGGTGCGGAAAAACTATTTGAGCTCGGAAAACACCTCGGGGCCGAACTTGCGCCCCTTCAGATCGCCGAGCAGCACGAGCGCCATCTTGTCGGACAGGAACGACTTCGCGGCGAGTTCCAGCACCTCGTCGTGAGTCACCTTGTCGATCTCGCGCGCCAGCTCTTCTAGCGGAATCTCGCGGCTGAAATAGATCTCATTGCGCGCGACCCGGTTCATCCGGCTCTCGGTCGATTCCATGCCGAGCAGCATGTTGCCTTTGATCTGGCTCTTGGCGCGCGCCAGCTCCTCGTCGGTCAGTCCGACGCGCGCAATTTTGCCGACCTCGCCCATCGTGACCTCGAGCACCTCTTCGACCCATTCCGGATTGGTACCGGCATAAATCCCGAGATAGCCCGAATCGATAAACGACGACATGAAGGAGTAGATGCTGTAAACCCGGCCGCGGCGCTCGCGCACTTCCTGGAAGAGCCGCGAGGACATCCCGCCGCCCAGCGCCGTGTTGAGAACGTAGCTCGCGTAGCGCAGCGGCGAGGCCTGGCTGATTCCCGGCCCGCCGATGCAGATGTGGGCCTGTTCGAGGGTTTTCTCCTGGTTGAGGATCACGCTGCGGTCGAGCGGTGGCGCGATCGGTTCGCCGCGGCCGTCGCCCGAAATTCCGCCGAACAGCCGCTGGCAATCGTCGACCAGCCGCTTGTGATCGACCATCCCGGCCGCCGCGATGAACACCCGCCCCGCGCGGTAGCGCTCGGCCATGAAGGAGACCAGCAGCTCGCGGTCGATCGCGTTTACAGTTGCGACCGAGCCGAAAATCGGCAGCGCCAGCGGATGGCCTTCCCAGAATTTCAGATTGAACAGGTCGTGGATGAAATCGTCGGGAGTGTCCTCGGCCTGCGAGATCTCCTGCAGCACGACCTGGCGTTCGCGATCGATCTCTTCCGCTTCGAAAACCGAATCCAGGAAAATGTCGGCGAGCAGCTCGGTGGTCATCGGCAGGTCGGCGCCGAGCACCTTGGCGTAGTAGCAGGTGTATTCCTTGCCGGTGAACGCGTTGAGCACGCCGCCGACCGCGTCGATCTCTTCGGCGATCTGCGCCGCGGTGCGCCGGCGCGTGCCTTTGAACAACAGGTGTTCGATGAAATGCGAGACCCCGTTCTGCGAAGGGATCTCGTAGCGCGATCCGTTCTCGACCCAGATTCCGATAGTGGACGAGACCACGGCCGGCATCGGTTCGCTGAGCACGCGCAGGCCGTTGGGGAGTACGTCCTTGTACATCATCGCGGAATCATCGCACCTTCATTGTTGGAGCGCCGCTTCAGCGCCGCGTTCAGTTTGCCTTCTTCTTCGCCATCTCCTCGAGCGCCTCGCGCAGCGAGAGCCGGATCTTCCCGTCGCGCCCGACCTCCAGCACCTTGACGTAGATCTCGTCGCCTTCGTGAACCACGTCCTCGACCGCGCGCACGCGCTCGTTGGAAAGCTGCGAGATATGCAGCAGGCCGTCGGTGCCGGGCATAATCTCGACAAAGGCGCCGAATTCCACCACCTTGCGCACGCGGCCCTTGTAGATGCGCCCGACTTCGGGCTCGGCGGTGATCGCCTGGATCGACGCTATCGCTTTGTCGATCGCCGCGGCGTCGGCCGAAGCGATCACCACGGTGCCATCGTCCTCGATGTCGATCTTGCAGCCGGTCTCCTCGACCAGCGCGCGGATGTTCTTGCCGCCGGGGCCGATGATCTCGCGGATTTTGTCAGGCTTGACGTGGATCGTGACGATGCGCGGCGCGTACATCGAGACCTCGGTGCGCGGGGTCTCGAGCGCCTTCTCCATCACGCTCAACACGAACAAGCGCGCGTCGCGCGCCTGATGCAGCGCCTGGCGCATCACCTCGCGGGTCACGCCGCCGACCTTGTTGTCCATCTGGATCGCGGTGATGCCGCTGTTGGTGCCGGCGACCTTGAAGTCCATGTCGCCAAGATGGTCTTCGTCGCCCAGGATGTCTGTGAGCACGCGGACCTGCTCGCCTTCCTTGACCAGGCCCATCGCGATCCCGGCGACCGCCGAGCGGATCGGCACGCCGGCGTCCATCAGCGCGAGGCTGCCGCCGCATACCGTGGCCATCGACGAGCTGCCGTTGGACTCCAACACTTCGGAGACGACGCGGATGGTGTACGGGAAGTCCTCTTCGGGCGGCAGCACGGGCACCAGCGCGCGCTCGGCGAGTGCGCCGTGGCCGATCTCGCGCCGCCCCGGGCCGCGCAGGAACTTGACCTCGCCGGTGCTGAACGGCGGGAAGTTGTAATGCAGCATGAACTTCTTGTAGCGCTCGCCCATCAACGCGTCGATCTTCTGCTCGTCCTGCGAGGTGCCGAGCGTGACCGTCGCGAGCGCTTGGGTCTCGCCGCGGGTGAACATGGCCGAGCCATGCGTGCGCGGCAGGAGCTGCACTTGCGCGCTGATCGGACGGATATCGGTCGATTTGCGATCGTCGATCCGCCGGTCCTGCTCGATGATCGCGCGGCGGACGCGCTCGCGGACAACCTTCTCACACGCCTCGTGGAGGTCCTTTTCGCGGTCGGGAAATTGCCCGGTCAGCTCGGCCACGGTCTTGTCGGAGAGGGCATAGACAGCCGCCCCGCGCTCCTTCTTGCTCGCGATCGCGAGCGCCGTTTCCAGCTCGGACGCCATCCGCCTGCGCGCCGATTCGAGGATCGCCGGGTCGAGCACCTTGGGCTTGAACTCGCGCTTGGGCTTGCCGGCGAGGCGGCGCAGCTCGTTCTGAAGCTCGAAGATCGGATTGAGCATCTCGTGCGCGGTGAACAGCGCCTCGAGAACCGGCTCCTCATCAACGATCCTCGCCCCGCCCTCGAGCATCACGATCGAGTCGGGCTTGGCCGCGACTACCATCGAGATGTCGCTCTGCTCGAGCTCTTCGGCGGTCGGATTGGCGACGAGCTTGCCGTCGATCCGGCCCATCCGCACCGCCGCGACCGGCCCATTATGCGGAATGTCGGAGATCTCGAGCGCAGCGGACGCGGCGATAAGCGAAAGCATGTCCGGGTCGTTGTCGCGGTCGGCCGAGAGCACGGTTACGACAATCTGGGTTTCGCGGTCGTAGCCCTTGGGGAACAGCGGGCGCATCGAGCGGTCGATGATCCGGGAGGTCAGGATTTCCTTTTCGGAGGGACGGCCCTCGCGCTTGAAAAAGCCGCCGGGGATTTTGCCGGCGGCGAAGGTCCGCTCCTGGTAGTCCACCGTGAGCGGCAAAAAATCGATATTGGGGCGGGCGTCGTAGGCCGACACTACGGTCGCCAGCACCACGGTCTCGCCGTATTGCGCCAGGACCGCGCCATGCGCCTGCTTGGCGAGCCTGCCGGTTTCAAGCGACAGCTTGCGGCCGGAAAAATCCAGTTCGAGTTTTCGATACATCCGATTCACACCTGAGGGAGGAGGCAGGGCCGCTTTGCTCGCGCCACGCCGGCGCTCGAACGACTCACACCCGAAGCCGGCGCACTACCGGTCCGGGCCCGCGCCTCCGCACCGTGCGGCCGCGCGGCTCGAAGCTTGTTCGGCCTATCTCCGGATGCCCAGCCGTTCGATCAGCGCCCGGTAACGTGCGACGTCGCACGAACGCAGGTAGTCCAGGAGCCGGCGGCGCTTGCCGACCAGGCGCAGAAGTCCGCGCCGCGAGTGATGGTCCTTCGCGTGGGTCTTCAGATGCTCGGTCAGTTGCTCGATACGCGCGCTGAACAGGGCCACCTGAACTTCGGGCGAGCCGCTGTCCTTGGGCGAGCGGGCGTTGGTCTGGACAATTTCCAGCTTGCGGACGGCTGCAAGGGGCATCAGGAGTCTCTTACTTTTCCCTTTTCCTTATAGTTTAAACGGCGACTTTATCAGAGGGGTCACCGGCATGTAAAGCCGAGTCCGTTGGAGCGTCACGTGCCCCCGATCAGCCCTACCTCCTGCGTGCTCCTTTAACTTATGGCCCCTCTCAATGGGGTTTTGGAACACTATTGAGCGTATAAGAAGCCACGGCGGCGGCGGCGAGCGCAGCGAAAATTATGATGAACGCGGCCCAGGTCACGATCCGCCCAGGACGGAGACAACCTTCGTGGCGACGGCGTTCTCGAGGTCTTTGAGCGCCTCTGGATCGGCCGGCATGGCGCCGTGCGTCTGGACGTACTCGGACAGCTTCTGAACGTCGACGTTCTGAAGCTCCCGCTCGGAGGCCATACCCGGCGAAGCCTCGGCCGTCTGCTCAACGCTACCAGTCTGCGGTTGCGCTGCTTTCCCAAGCTTCAGGCCAATCTTCGCCGTCCGCAGATGCAAGGCGGCGGGGCCGGCGGATTCATCGTGCCGCGTGACGTTAACCGACGCGCCATGAGCGCGTGCCCATTCGATAAGCTTCTGCACGTCGAGATTGGCGATCAGTTCCGGCGGGACGCCTTTAGGATATTCAGGGCTCTTTGCGCCCTCGGGCGAAGAGGCGGAGGGCGGATCGGAGGGATTGACGGAACGCGAGCGGTTTCGTCCCGTCTGATACATCAGGAACAGGCTTACGCCGCCCACGATCCAGAGCAGCATGATCGCCGGCCGCAGCATCGGATTGAATCCACTATGCAGCGCGAGGGTCAGGAAACTCATCGTCACCACGTACATCGCCACGATGAATTACTAATCCGCTGCGCGCTTTGCTCCTTTCACGTCGCCGCCCGCCGCCTCCATCCGTTACGTTGAGCTCCGGACGTGCCTGCGCACGTTCGCCGCGTCGCCGCCAAGCCATCGAGCCCGCGCCCTCGATCGCGTCCGCGCCGAGCGGAGCGCCAGAGCGGCCCGTCGAGCGGGCGCCGTGCCGTCTTCCGCGGCCAGCGTCGAGCCCGCATCGAGCGCCGCGGCCCGGTCGCGCTCACGATTCACGCCGTCGAGCTCGCGGCCGAAGTCGAGCGCCGCGCGCCGCCGGAACGTCGCCATCATGATCACCGTGCGCCGTCGAGCCTGAGCGGCCAGCGCGGGGGCGACCCTCCCGGCCCGTGACCATCCCTTCCGATGGGACCCAAATCGGCGGGGGGGGGCTCTACCACCCAAAATCGCGGTCGCGAAATCCGCGTGGGTCCCCTTCTCTCGGTAATGCTTTCACAAATCCAAAGGGGCGCCATAGGGCTGGCTCAACCGCCCGCAGCAACGCTCCGCACTCGCAAGTACAGGCCTTCCGCCCTTTAGGAGCCACGGCGCAGCCGTGATTAGTCGATGTCTGACAGCAGCTTGCGAAATTCTGTCTCGGTGAACGCGCGGTGTGTCTCAATCCGTACGTTGCCCTGCTCAGCGACGTGCAGGCAAAGTTTGGCGACCGTTTCGTCGTTGGGCGCATCGACAATGAGGAGCGAATCGTACTGACCGAGCAACGCGTAGAAGTCCTTTATCTTCGCGCCATGCTTGTTGAAGATTTTCTTCAGCGCATCGACCCGGTCCGGGCTCTGCTTGACGTGCTCAATCCCTTGGTGCGTGTAGTGAGACAGAATGACGTATGAGGCCATCGTTTTTTCCTCCGAATGTATTCGCATCCAATCTTCCTGCTACTCCCATGTCGGGCTTTAGGCCAGAGTGGCGGTCGCCATTCGTGTGTCATCTTCAACGAAGTGACGATCTGTGCGATCGAGCGCACAACTCGGCTAATAGGGCGACGGGTACGGTGTCCGAGGCGCCGGGAGCTGATATCGCCGCCTGAGCGGCTGGCGGTGCACTTTGCCAGATGCGGCGTGGGCCGGAGGGTCGATATCTGGCAGGATGGGTCAAGGGTAAGCAACGCGGCTCAGCGTGCGCCGACTTTAAGAGGGACGCCGGATCGTAGAAAAAGTTCGCGCAATTGGAAAGCAGGGAGTCCCGTGAAACATTCATCGCAGAGAAGGAGTTGTAGGGCTTGCCCGCCGCGTTTCAAAAAGCGCGGCTTACCCTGATTTGAACATTGGGGTCTCTGACACGAATCGTCAGCCGTAGGCGCAGCGGCGATTTGACGCTTCATGCGTGGCCGTGTAGCACGAGAATACCCCGATCTGCCACCTAGGGATTTTTATAAAAACTACCTCTTCGCGGTTTTCCTATTCGGATTCGTTCCGCGCGACCAGTTTTTCGCTCTCGTCATAGCACATGGTCACAGTATGCTTCTCGTTGCGCGTCGCGCCTTCGGCGGGCGTGGTGACAACCTCAGCCAAACCGAGGGTGAAAACGTCCGCTACCGCCTCCGTCACCGCGATCGCTCCCTTGCCGGCTCCCCCACATATTTTAACATGACACAACATACAATTTGATATATTTCTGCCTTTGACGTCGAAAAGATGGCGATTTGCTGCGATTTCCTGCGATCTTCGGCTGAACGTGAGAATTAACAAGATGGGCACCTAACCAGGTGCAAATGCGGTAGCCAAGGGTGCTGATTGGCGTGGCTATCATTCTCTCGAATGACGCCGCGGATAGAACGTCCAACAAAAGCAGTGAAAGCGTCAGGAGACGCGTCGGGCGGCCGACCGTCGTCTGCCCGGACTGCCAGAAGCTGAGATCGCTTCCCGAGCGGCTGGCGGCGCACTTTGCAAGATGCGGCGTGGGCCGGAAGTCGATACTCAGCAGGATGGGTAAAGGCTGAGCAACCGGCCCAGCGCGCTCATTCGGAAGCGCCGCCCTAGGCCACCTGTCATGGCCTTCAGGAATGGCCGGATTTGGCCCCTGGGATTTTTATAAAAAATCCTGAGCGCGTCGGACGGGGTGGGTAGCGGCTCGGAACGTTCTAAGGCTCATATTGGCTCTGGCGAGCGGGAGCACTGCTCCGCTCCGAGAGGACATAACATTTCGAGCGCCCGTTAGGAGCGCCTGCGAAGTCCAGCGACCGCGTTCCTAGAACATAGAGTTGCTGTTCACTGGCTTCTCGGGAACAGGCTGGATGACGTCCCAGTGTTCAGTGATTTTGCCGTCCCGGACTCGAAAGATCTCGACGATAGCAACACCACGCTCGCCGGGAGCGGGGGTCACATGGACGTGCAGGAAAGCGAGATCTCCTTCCGCGGCCGAGCGGACGATTTTCCATTTGGGTGCAGGAAACCTTCTAATGAGACCCTCGAGAAAAGTAATGGCCGCCTGCCGAGTTCCGCCCTCAATATCTACGCTATGTTCAACAAAATCTGGAGTGGCGTACTTTTCGAAAGCATCCTTCGGACGCAACTGTTCAAGGGCCAATTTGTAGAACTCCAAAACCACGGCCTTCGGGCTTTCTGCGTCTGCCATGAGACTCCTCATGCTATCGCGGTGTCCATGTTCAGCGGTTTACTAATATTTCGAGTGTCATCTGCCGGATGTATCACCTTTGTTGACAAATACATGATAGACGACAGTATCCCAGGCGTTGTGAATTCCGACGAACAGCAACAGCAGCGCCGCAGCCCCAACGCCAAACAGGGCCTCGCGCGTGTGGGAGGAAGCCGCGAATGCCGATAGCGCGAGCATCGCGTACGCCGCCAAAGGCAACAGAAGGTGAAATAACCAGTCCTCGAACTCTGGTTGGTATACTGTTTGCGCTCGCATGCGTCGAGCTACGATCACCGCGTATGCTACTCCACCAACGCCCATGAGGCCCCACAGAACTGCGGCGAGGATGATCGCTTGCCATGGAGCGCGTAGAAGTGCTGACAAAAGCAAAACGCTGCCGAAATGAACGATCGTCGGCGTCGAAAATGCTGCGCTGGCCTCCGCTGCGCGTAGTGGCCTCTCGGCAATGAGCGTCATAACGACGAACTGCAGTCCGATTAGGGCGCCCGCAGCTGAGCCAACGATTACATAGAAGCTGTCCCATTCGGCGAGCATGCCTGCCATCTAGCAGAGGCGACCAGAAAACCGAAGGGTTCGCGCGCAGGAATCGCCGCCAATAATTTTGCGGTAAATTCTCAGGCGTCTTAGTGGCCTCGGGCGAGGTCGGGAAGCGTCGCGGCGGCGGTCGAAGGCTTGGAGGGGCGTTTCCGTGCCAAATTGGCCGGTCGCGGATTAGAAAAATGTGGCTCGTCGTAAGCTTAAATCTGCGAAGGCAGGCTTGTGAATTCGCGAGGTCACGTCCCCTGAGAAGGCGCTAGTCGCCGGCGCATGCTTTCGGAGAATCAAGGAGAGATGAGGAGCAATGCAAGAATCCGGTCAGTGGATGGTCGCGGTAGATAGCGTCTCTTTGTGTCCGCGAGGCGAGGTTCAATTACCAAAATCAGGATGGGCAGCCCTACAGTTCGACCGCCAGCGTGAGATAAGTCCAAGAGCTGGCCGTGGAGTGAGCCTTCCGAATCTTAGTCAGGTGTCGATCCGTCGGGACGGTTTACTTCTCATGCCGCCGGAGGGCACAGTTTTGGAGTTTTTCAAGTTGCGTGAAGAGCTCGATGATTCCACAGGCACTGGAATTCTGAT
>DASXMQ010000099.1:0-2793 GCA_036495625.1 Binataceae bacterium (SeqCode)
CAAGCAATTCCCCCACGGTAGCGCCAGTCGCGCCGGTTGTGGTCATCGGCGTGCGTCCCCTGAGTCCCGCGCGCGCAGCCGGGCTATTCTCGTCAACGTCCATCACTTCCAGTCCGCTGACCTTTTGTCCGTCGCGGGTCGTAACCGCGTACAGCACCGTGATCCCGAGGTACGGGCGCGGTCCGTGATTTTCGCTTGAGGGCAAATCCGCGGGCAGCGGAGCGTTGTCGGAGCCGAGTTCAGGTTCCGGCGCTTCCTGGTCGGCCGGAGGCTGCTCGGCCGGAGCTTTTTCGGTGGGTCGGGGCGCTTCGGCTTTCGGCTGCGCCGGCGCCGGAACCGGCGCCGCCGCCGGCGGCAACACGAGCGTCTGGTCGCCGCCGGCCGGGATGCTTTTGGAGGCGTCCTGGCGCTGCGCAAGCGCCGGTCTTGCGCACAGGAAGAGCGCGGCAAGCGTTGAACAAAGAGCGAGGCGGCCAAAGTCCATCGTCGTAAGGTCGGGTCGCAAGCCGGATCGGCGCGGCGCCCTTGACGATGATAAGTCGCGTCGAATCTCGCCTCAAGCCGGGTCGCGGCGCGCTTGATGGGCGCGAACGGAGCGTGTCAAAGTGGCAGCGCGATGAAAATCGTCAGCACCGTGGGACTGCGGCCGCCGCAGCGCGCGCTCGTCGAGCGAACCGCTCCCGGCGCCGAAATCGTCGATCGGCAATGCCGCACAATCGAGGAGATGGCCGAACTGCTGCGCTCGGCCAACGGCGGCGACGTGCTTTTCACCTTCCGCGTCCCGCCCGAAACGATGCGAATCGCGCCCGGCCTCGGATGGATTCAGCTGCTGAGCGCCGGGGCCGATCATGCGCTCAAGGGGCAGGTGGGCGCCGGTGTCGCGCTGACCACCTCCAGCGGAATCCACTCCGCTCCGATAGCCGAGTACACGATCGCCTCGATGCTCGCGTTTGCACACAAGCTGCACCTGCTCATCCGCGCGCAGATGAATCGCGAATGGCGCCGCTCGGGCGATTTCATGTCGATGGTTGAGGCGATGCGCGGCCATACGCTCGGCGTCATCGGCTACGGTTCGATCGGGCGCGAGACGGCGCGTCTGGGGCGGGCGCTGGGGATGCGGGTGATCGCACTCAAACGCAATCCGGCCGCGCGCCGCGACGAAGGATGGACGCCATCCGGACTCGGCGATCCCGACGGCAACATCCCGGAGCGCTTTTACGGCCCGGGCGAGCGCGTGGAGATGCTCGCCGAGTGCGACTACGTCACGGTCACCCTGCCGCTCACCGAAGCGACGCGCGGTTTTATCGGCGAGCGGGAGCTCGCCGCGATGAAGCCGCACGCGTACCTAGTCAACGTCGGGCGTGGCGAGGTCGTCGACCAGGGCGCGCTGATCGAAGCGCTGCGCGCGGGCCGGCTCGGCGGCGCCGGCCTCGACGTCTTCGAGCGCGAACCGCTGGAGGCGGACAGTCCTCTCTGGAGCATGGAGAACACCATCCTTACGCCTCACATGTCGGGCTCTTTCCGAGGTTACGTCGAAACCTGCTGCGAACTCTTTGCCGACAACCTGCGGCGCTTCGCCGCCGGCGAGCCGTTGCTCAACCAGGTGGACCCGGCACTCGGCTACTGAGCCCGCTGCGCGAGTCAGCACCGCGCCGGCACGCCCCTCCCGCGCGCGCCCGTTCGCTCGGGTGCGCGCCTTGTTCGATAAGACAGCGCGCCCTATGCTGCCCTTGGGCGCGCCGCCATGAACGACTGGGATCCCGACCTTTACCACAGATTTCGCAGCTATCGTGACGAGCCCTTCAGGGAGATCCTGGCGCGGCTCAAAACCGGCAACGCCGACACGCATGCCGCGGAATGCGTCCGCATCGTCGATCTGGGCTGCGGCACTGGCGAGAACACCGCGGAGCTTGCGCGCCGTTATCCGGGTGCCGCGACGCTCGGGATCGACTCGTCGCCCGCGATGATCGATCGCGCTCTCAAGATGCGCGAAGAGCTGGAACCGGCGCTGCGCGCGCGGCTCGACTTTGCCCCTGGCGATATCCGCCAGTTCAACGCCCGAGAGGAGCATCCTCGCGAGTACTCGATGATCTTCTCCAACGCGGCACTGCAGTGGACCACGGAGCATCGCGAGATCTTGACGCGCTGCTTCGCGGCGCTTGAGCCCGGTGGACGGCTCGTCGTCCAGGTGCCCGCCAACGATCACGAGACCGCGCAGGTGACGCTGAGCGCGATGGCGAGCGAGGATCCATGGCGCGCTGCCCTCGCGGGGGTCAGGCCGCCCTCGGCCACGGTTGCGCCGCCCGAGGATTATCGTCGCATGCTCGCCGGGATCGGGTTCGCCGGAATCGATTGTTATTATCGGACGTACCATCACCCGATGGGCTCGCCAGTCGAGATCGTCGAATGGTGCCGGGCAACCGTGCTGCGCCGCTATGTCAATCGGCTCGAGGCCGCAACGCGGGAGCCTTTCGTCGAGGCTCTGACCGCGCGCCTTGAGCAGGCGTATGGCACGCGCGGCTCTTTGATTTTTAACTTCCGTCGGCTCTTTATCTGGGCGCATCGTCCGCCCGATTCTCGGGCCGACTCTGCGGTCAAGTCTCCGGCCAACTGACGTGGAACATGCGCGCATAGCACCGGCGCTCGCCGCGCACGGCGGCGCCGGCGGCCGCGGTCCGGCCTCCGAGCGCCCTGAGCGCCGGCGCGGGATGCTTGCCGCAGTCGCGGCCGGCGCGGACATCCTGCGTGCCGGCGGTAGCGCGCTCGACGCGGTCGTCGCGGTGGTGCGCGTCC
>DASXMQ010000100.1:0-10620 GCA_036495625.1 Binataceae bacterium (SeqCode)
TATTGAATCGTGTAGGGCCGCCGGATCAGATGCGATGCGCTCACCGCCATGCCGTCAAAGATGGTGACGACCGCGTCTTTGATATGGCGAAAGTATTCGCTTGCCGCACCCATCTCGTTCCGTTCGTCAACCTCGCGCACGGTCAGGATCGTTCATATCGTTCATTGCGTTCATATAGTGGGATGCAGATACATCTCCATCCGCGAGCGCTTGAGATAGTACATCACCCGCTGGATGAAGAGCACGGCGATCGCCACGCCCAACGCGAACATCACATAGCCCGCGGCCGGATTGCCCTCGGGCCAGATTGCCACCCAGATTGCGGTACCAATCATGTTGATGAAGGCGATCGGCACTAAGTACTTCCAGCAGAGCGACATCATCTGGTCGATTCGCACCCGCGGCAGCGTGCCCCGCACCCACATCGAGGTAAAGACCAGAAACAGCACCTTGACGTTGAAGCTCAACAATTCGAGCAGGTTCATCACGACCGGGCTCGTGCTCACCCGCGGCGCCTGCCATCCGCCGAGATACAAGGTCGTGATGAGCGCGCCGGCGATGAACATGTTGCCCCACTCGGCGAAGAAGAAAAGCAGATAGCGCATCCCGCTGTACTCGGTCGCAAACCCGGCAACCAGTTCGGACTCGGCCTCCGGCAGATCGAAGGGCGTGCGATTGCCTTCGGCGAGAGCCGAGACGTAAAGCACGATCGCCGCGACAAAGCAGAACGGATTCGAAAACAGAAACCAGTGGTAAGGCTCCCATTCCTGGGCCCGGATGATCCCCTGCATCGAGAGCGTGCCGGTAATCAACACCACCGGGAAAATCGACATCCCGGCGGGAATCTCGTAGCTGATAATCTGCGCCGCCGAGCGGATTCCGCCGATCAGCGACCACTTGTTGTCCGACGCCCATCCGGCCATCAGCACACCGACCACCGTCAACGCGGTCACCGCGGTGAAGTAGAGGATGCCGACGTTGAGGTCGGCCAGGATGAGCGCCGAGGAAAACGGCATCACCGCCCACGGCAGGACGAAGCCGAGCACCACCAGGTAGGGCGCCAGCTTGAACAGGCGCGCGTCGGCCTCGTCTGGAATGACGTCTTCCTTGAGCACGTGCTTGGCGCCGTCGGCGAGCCATTGCAGCGAGCCATTGGGGCCGACGCGGTTGGGGCCGACCCGGGATTGGATCCGCGCCCATACGCGGCGCTCGACCCAGCTTACGATTCCGGCGAAGGGAAAGGCCACGCCCAGAAAGACCACCGCGCTCAGCACGAAGATGAAGGCCGCATAGACGAGATCGCGCGGCGGATTTTTGCCGAACTCGCCGGCCGCGATCAGGCTGTCGATCCACTTCTGCATCGGCGTCCTAGCGATCGATCTCCGGCGCGATAACGTCGAGGCTCGCGATCAGCACCACGAGGTCCGCGATCATCAGTCCGCGGCTGAGTTTCTGGATGATTCCCATCGCCGCGAACGAGCCGGTGCGGACGTGGACCCGCCACGGATAGCCGGTGCCGTCGCTGACGACGTACCAGCCCTGGTCGCCGCGCGCGCTTTCCACTCGCACCTGGCACTCGCCGGCCGGCGGCCGCAGATTACGCACCACCTTGGCCAGCACCGGACCGTCGGGCATCCGGGTGAGCGCCTGGCGCAGGATCTTCGACGATTCGCGCATCTCGTAGATCCGCATCATGTAGCGGTCCATCGAGTCGCCGATCGTCCCCCACTCGCCGTGGCCGATGGGAACGTCGAACTCGAACTCGGGATAGACCGAATAGGGCATGTCCTTGCGCACGTCCCATTTGAGTCCGCAGGCGCGGAGGTTGGGACCGACGAGGTTGTAGTTTATCGCCTCCGCGGCGCTGATCGGCGCGACGTTGGCCAGGCGCTGGATACAAATCTTGTTGTAGGAGAAGAGCGCGTTGTATTCTTCGAGGATCGGGTCGAGATGGTCAAGATAGGCGAGCGCCTTCTCGCGCCAGCCCGGCGGCAGGTCCCACGCCACGCCGCCGATCCGCATGTAGTTGAAAGTCAGCCGCGCGCCGCACAGCTCCTCGATCAGATCGTTTATCATCTCGCGCTCGCGCAGCGCATGCAGAAACGGCGTCATCGCGCCGATATCCATTCCCATCAGGCCGACGGTCAGCAGATGCGACGCGATCCGGTTGAACTCCGTCGCAATCACCCGGCAGTACTCGCCGCGGCGCGGGACTTCGATATTGGCGAGCCTCTCGCACGCCATCCCCCAGCCCTGGTTGGTGAACATCGCGCACACGTAATCGACGCGGTCGGTGTAAGGCATGAAGCCGTGATAGCCGACCTTCTCGGCGATCTTTTCGATCGACCGATGGAGGTAACCGACATCGGGCACCGCCTCGCGCATCACCTCGCCGTCGGCGCGGATCACGAAGCGCAAGACCCCGTGGGTCGAGGGATGCTGCGGCCCCATGTTGAGGGTCATTTCCTCGGTGCGCAGCGTTGGTTCGGCAGTATCGTTCATTTTTTCTTGTGCTGGTCCTTGAGTTGATCGAGGCGGACGATCGGACTTTCGCGCACGGTCGAGATGCCGTGATATTCCTGCGGCTCGACGAAATCCTTGCGCAGCGGATGGCCGGGCCAATCCTCGGGCATCAGGATGCGGCGGAGATCGCTATGGCCCTCGAAGTTGACGCCCACCAGGTCGAAAATCTCGCGTTCCATCCAGTTGGCGGACTTCCAGATGCTCTCGACGGTCGCGACGCGCGGCTCTTCGCGCGGGAGCCTGACCTTGAGCACCGCGCCGTGGCGATAGCTATACGAGAACAGATGATAGACGACTTCGACGCGGTCCTTGTAATCGACGCCGGTCTCGTTCGACAGGCAATCCATCACAAGCTCCGGCTCCTCGCGCAAATAGCGGCAGATTTCGAGGAGCGCGGCCGGATCGACGACGGCAAAGGGATCGGGCTTTTTCTCTACAGTCTCCAGAATCCGCTCGCCGAAGCGCCCCTTGAGTCGCTCATATATCTGGAGCGGCTCCATCGTTGACGGCGGCTAAGCGGCCTCTCCGTTGGCGCCGGGCGCCTTGGCGAGCCAGCGCTCGGTCATGATCTTCTCCTGCAGCTTCAGCAGGCCCTCGGTCAGTGCTTCGGGGCGCGGCGGGCATCCCGGCACGTAAACGTCCACCGGGATTACCTTGTCGACTCCGTCGCACACCGAGTAAGCGAGCTGGAACAGGCCGCCGCAGTTCGAGCAGCTGCCCATCGAGATTACGTACTTGGGATCGGGCATCTGGTCGTAAAGCAGCCGCGTCCGCAGCGCCATCTTGAGCGTCAGCGTGCCCGCGATGATCATCAGGTCGGACTGGCGCGCGGAGGCGCGCGGCGTCGCGCCAAAGCGCTCGATATCGGCGCGTGGACCGCCGGTATGCATCAGCTCGATCGCGCAGCAGGCGAGCCCGAACAGCATGTACCAGATGCTCGACTTGCGCATCCAGTTGATCAGCTCATCGGTCTTGGTGGTCAGAACATAGTCGGGCAGGCTGTTCAGCAAAGGCATTTTTCAGGACCTTCCTGCTATCAGTCTACGCTTTCGGCCCGAGGGTTGCTTGCCGGGACCTGCTTTACCCATTCGAGGTCGTGCTTGACCCACACGTAGGCCAGTCCGACCAGGAGGATCAGCAGAAAGATGAGCAGCTCGGCGAGCGCAAAGAGCCGCTGACCGTGGCGCACCCACTCGGAGAACACGGCCGCGACCGGATAGATGAACGCCACCTCGACCTCGAAGATCACGAAAACCAGCGCGATCAGGTAAAAGCGAACGTTGAAGTTTATCCAGGCGCGGCCGGTGGGCGGTTCGCCACACTCGTAGGCCATCAGCTTGCGCGCGTGCGGATTGCTCGGCGCGAGCAGTTTCTGCAGACCGATCAGCAGCGCCGAGACGCCAAGCGCCAGGATGGTGAGGGCAAGGGCGACGCCGAACTGAAAGTACATAGACTTTACATGTGCGGCCGCGCGCGGCGACCTGCGCCACTGAGCGCGCGCGGCTACTCGATGATCCTCATCTAGTTGGCGAAGATCAGGCTGTCAACTCAGCCTGTCAACATGGGGCCGATCAGGAGGCGCGGAATCGCCCGCGCATCACGAATTCCGCTTGCGGCTTGCGCACGCGCGGCGCAAGCTCGCGCTGACGAAGCGATTCGGAAAGCGCCGCCGGATCGCCCGGGTAGCCGGCCGCGATCGCGGCGACCGGCTCATAACCCTCGGGCACGCCATAGAGCTCGCGCACCTTGTCGGGGTAAAAGCCAGCCATCGGATGCGCGAACAGGCCCATCGCCATCCCCTGCAGAATCATCTGCGCGGTCGCGAGCCCGACGTCATGGATCGCGTGGCGGTTCGGCTTGCCGTTCTGGAGGAAATTCAACCGCGCCACCGACACCATCAACACCGGCGCACTGGCAACCCAGGCCTGATTGCCTTCGACCAGGCAGCCAAGCAGACGCGCGAACTCGGCCGCGTCGTCGCGCGTGGCCACGATAAAGCTCCACGGCTGTTCGTTGTAGCAGGAGGCCGACCAGCGCGCCGCCTCGAACATGCTCGCGAGTTTCTCCGGCTCGACCGGGCGCTCGGAGAACGCTCGAGGACTCCATCGCCGCCGCATCGTCTCTTCGATCGGATAGGCCGTCTCTGCCGGTTTTTCCATGGCTCAAATCACCGCGGTGCCGGCGGGCTCTTCGATCACGCGATTTTCGATATGCCCGATTTTCTCGATCTCGATCCGCACCACGTCGCCGGCCCGAAGCCAGCGCGGCGGCTTCATCGCCAGGGCCACGCCCGACGGGGTTCCGGTCGAGACGATCAGGCCCGGCTCGAGCGTGCACACGGTCGAGAGCGTCTCGATGATCGAGAAGCAGTCGAAAATCAGATGCCGTGTGTTCGAGTGCTGGCGCACCTCGCCGTTGACCAGCGTGCGCAGCTCGAGCGCGTGGGGGTCGCCGATTTCGTCTGGCGTCACGATCCACGGACCGGTCGGACCATGCGTGTCCCAGGACTTGCCGAGCGTCATGGTAGCCGACTTGCGCTGCCAGTCGCGCACGCTCACGTCGTTGATGATCATATAGCCGGCGATAACCTCGTGCGCACGATCGCGCGGCACGTGGCGGCAGCGCCGGCCGATTACAAAGCCGAGCTCGCCTTCGTAGTCGAGCGCCTCGGACGCGCGCGGCCGATGAATTGGATCGTAGGGTCCGTTGACGCAGGTGATCTGCTTGTTGAAAAAGATCGGAAAGGTCGGACGCTCGCGCCCAGTTTCTCCAATATGGTCGGCGTAGTTGAGGCCGATCGCGAGGAATTCCGGCGGACGCCGAATCGGCGCTTCGAGGCTGACCTGGCCAAGCGGAATCCGGCTTTTACCCGCGGCCACCGTTGCCCGCGCGCGATCCATCGCGCCGGCGCCGGCCGCCAGCAGCGCCGCCATCTCGCGCGGCAACTCCGGTGCCGCCGCGGCCAGATCGACCACCGCGTCCTCAACCACGACGCCGATTCGCGTGTTTCCCTGATGAGTAAAGGTTGCGAGCTTCATCTCATTTCCCCCGGCCCGCGCAGCCACGCGAGCGCTGAACGATGCGGGCGGCGCGAGCGCGCGAGCCGCCGCGACCGCCAACGTGATGCGATCACTGCAAACGCTTGAGGAGAGGCTCGAGCACTTCGGCGCGCAGCCATGCGCCGTGCTTGTCCGCGCACGCCATCATCGCGACTCGCGCGCGCGTCTCCGCCACTAGCGGCTTGCCGCACTGCGGACATAACGCCGCCTCACCCTTTTTGCGCAGTTTCTCGAGCAGTTCCTGGTCGCGCTGATGCGCCCATTGCTCTTCGCGCGCATGTTCGACGTCGCGAAGCTTCTCGCCGAGGCGGTCTTTTTCGTCCATTTCTTCCCTCTGCCGAACCTTTTCGTGTTCCGCGCAGTCCTTCCGAACTCCATGAGCGCATCCGCGAAACCGCACGCGGCGCGGGACCCGTTTATTGCATTTCCTTGATCAGTTTGCCGCTGCGCGCCTTTTCGACCGTCTCCTCGAATTTCGATCCGAGGTCGGCACCCATTTCCTTGGCGCGCTTCTTCGCCCATAGGCCGACGTTGCGCGAATCGCGATAGAACGATTCGTCGCGCGGCTTCGACGTATCGAACTCGGCGAGACGCGTAGCTTCGCTCGAAACCACGGCAAACGACGACATCACGCGCTTAAGCCGCGCCGCACTGCACGCAGGACAGATGACCCGTTCCCGCCGCCGCGAGCCCATCACGACGTGCGAGCTTATCTTCGTGCAAGCCGCGCATTCGTACTCGTAAATCGGCATCGCAATGACAATAACTCCGCCCATTGAAGCGGGCAAACCGCCGCCCGCGCCGGTTGTCATCGAAGCGCGGCCATTGCTAGCATCCCGCAGCGATTTCGCGGCGATTTAAGCCGGCTTCGGCAAGGGGAGACGACGATGAAGCTTTACGAGTACAAGATGGCGCCCAATCCGCGGCGCGTGCGAATCTTCCTTGCCGAAAAAGGCATCCAGGTCCCCGACGAACAGATCGATCTCGCCAAGGCGCAGAATCACGGCGCGGAGTTCCTCAAGATCAATCCGTTCGGCGGAGTCCCGGTGCTGCAACTCGACGACGGCACGATGCTCGCCGAGACGGTCGCGATCTGCCGCTACTTCGAGGAAATCCATCCGGAACCGCACCTGATGGGACTCGATGCGCGTGACAAGGCGCTGGTCGAGATGTGGCAGCGGCGAATGGAACTGTACCTGTTCGCGATGACGAGCGGGGCGTTTCGCAACACCTCGGATTTCTTCAAGGGACGCATCCCGCAGGTGCCCGAGTACGGAGAGGTCTGCCGGCAAGCCGCAGAAAAGATGTTCGGGACGGTTGACGGCTTCCTCGCGAACAGCAAGTTCATCGCCGGCGAGCGCTACACGATCGCGGACATCACGGCCCTGGTGGCGATCGATTTCGCCCGCCTGGTCAAGCTGCGGATAGCGCCGGAGCAGAAGAACCTGGCGCGATGGTACGAGGCGGTGTCTTCGCGGCCGAGCGCCAAGGCCTAGAATTCTCGGACCCGACACTTCTCAAGGAAGCAACGCGCCGCAGCTCTTGCGCAGGCTTCGCCGCGGTTCATCGCCGTTCAGCCGCAGGCGAGCCGTAATTCAACGCACCCGGCGCCAATTCGTATAGCGCCGGCGGGCCGTCGCCGCCGGCGAGCCCGGACTGCATCACGAGTTTCATCCGATCGCGGAGCGCAGAGGCCACCTGCGTGAGTTCGCGCGGACGGGCGACGACGTACACCGGGCGATCGGCGGCCAAATCGGCGCGTAAAACAGCGGGCGCGGCCAGGTCGAGGCCCCAGATTCCGCGGCCGTAGTAGAAGGACAACTCGTAGTCGTGGCCATGTGCGACGTAAAGCGGCGCGTCGCCGATTCGGCGCTGAACCTGACTCGCAAACGTCTTCATCGAGCGCATGCGCGCGGAGGCGGGCTTGAGCGTGCCGGCGAAGAGCGACGAACCGGCTATCGCTATCGCCGCCAACCCCACGCCGGACCACAGCGGCCGATGAACCAGCAGGCCGGCAAAGACGCAGATGGCGCCCGCGCTCGAGAGGACGGCGAACACCGCAAACGGCGGCGACAGCCGGCGCATCCCGCCGAGAAACAGCGCAAGAAAATCAGCATCGCTGGATCGCAGCCGCACCGAAAGC
Source organism: Binataceae bacterium (SeqCode) (assembly GCA_036495625.1). GTDB lineage: Bacteria > Desulfobacterota > Binatia > Binatales > Binataceae > JAKAVN01. The sequence continues at coordinate 7,726 of DASXMQ010000100.1, forward strand.
TCCGCGGTCAGATGCGGCTGATGCGCGGCAACCAGGGAGCCCGCGACCGTCGCGATCGATACGGCTGCTATAATCGCCGCCGTAAAATCACGCACGCGAGCCGAGGCCGCGCGCTCCCGTTCCGGAACGATCGCCGAGCCGGTGAATAGCGCGGCGAACAGAATCGCCAGCGAAGGCATCGCGGGCAGAATGTAGTCGTCGCGCTTGGAACTGGCGACCGAAAAGAAAGCCAGCACCGCCAGCACTAGGCTTAATTGAAAGAGCAGCGGCTTGCGCGCGCCTTCACTCTCATCGCGCCGGCAAAGCGATATCGCGAGCGCCACGGCCAGCAGACTCTGCGGCAGCGCGCCGTCGAACACCCGCACCGCGATATACCAGAGCGGCCGCGACGCCTCGCCCGTCCCGCCCATCGCCGACGGCATGAAGTGGCCGAAATTCTCGGAAAGAAAGACTCCGACCAGGAGCCGCCCGCCCGCGATAAACGCCGGCACGTACCAGCACGCGCCGATTGCGATCGCTATGGCCGCCATCAGCCACGGCCATCCGCGGCGCATCACGGTAAGCGGAGATCGCGCGATCAGCAGCAGATAAATGAACCCGGCCAGAGCGATCAGCACAATCGCAATCGGCCCTTTGGTAAGTACTCCCAGTCCGAGCAGGACGCCGCCGCCGATTATCGTCGCGCGCGAGCCGTTTTCCTCCAGCAGCCGATAGACGCAGCACCACGCCGCGAAGAGCAGCAGCGAAAGCAGCATATCGGTCAGCGCCAGCGTCGCGCGGGAGGCAAACCCGTAAGTCCCGAGGACAAAGGCGAAAGCCAGCCATCCGGTGGACTCGCTAACAAAAAGGGCGCTCCAGCGCATCGCCGCTACCGCGAGCAAAACACCTGCCGCAAGCGCGACCACTCGCGCGCCGATTTCATTTTCAGCCACCGCACCGGACTTCACCGCGAGCGCCGAAAGCCAGTAGTAAAGCGGCGGTTTGCGAATGAGTCCGCCATAGTCGTCGCGCGGCAGCATCCATTGTCCGCGATCAACGACGGCCTGAACCCATTGCGCGGACTGCGGCTCCTGATCTTTCTCGAACGGCGCACCAATTCCGAGACTGAGAACGATAGCCGCCGCAATCAGAGCGATCGCTATCGCCCGTTGCGCACCGAGCCGCATCGGCGGATCCGAGGGCACCGCCATTTTCATCGGTGAGACGCTCAACTCGGTTCAGTCGCGCGACGCCCCCGCCCCGCGGTTGCGGCGCCCAAGCGGCCGAACCCATCGATAATCGAATCCGCCCGCCGCATCGAACGTCGCGACATCCATCACTTCCGCGTTGTGCGCGTATCCGAACTTGCCGCGGCGATCGACCAGGATGACGCCGGCCTGCCCTGCGGTAAGCATCGCCAGCTCGGCAATCGCGCGCTCGGCGACCGCGTGCGGCGCGCCGCGCGTCAGCGCCACGACCACTTCGCGGCAGAGCATTGCCTGCATGATGGCTTCGCCCTGCCCCGTTGCGGACGCAGCTCCGGCGTCGTCGGCGAAAGTACCGGCGCCTATGATGGCCGAGTCGCCGACGCGGCCGGACAGCTTGCCGCTGACCCCGCCGGTGGACGTCGCGGCGGCGAGCCCGCCGCGGGCGTCGAGCGCCACCGCGCCGACCGTGCCGAAGGGGCCGGGACCGCCGCCCAAGGTGGCGGCAATCCCGGTCCCTTCGGCACGGCGCTCCATCGCGGCGCGCCAGCGTTCGCGCGCGCGCTGCGTAATCAGCTCCTCGGGGCGGCAACGCGGAATCCGGGCGCGCCGCGCCAGGCGCTCCGCGCCCGCACCAGCCATCATGATGTGCGGCGTAAGCTCCATCACCGCCCGCGCGAGCAGGATCGGATTGCGCACGCGGGTGATGCCGGCGACGGCTCCGGCGCGAAGCAGGGTGCGGGGACGCCGCCCGCGGGCGACGCCCCCGCGCCCTGCTTCGCCGGCGAGATCTGCGATATCCCGCGCCGCCGCAGCCGCGCCATGGCGCGGCTGCGGTGGCGGCAGGGCGGCCATCAGCGAGGCGTCCATCTCAACAGTTCCGTCGGTCGTCAGCAGCGAGCCTACCCCGGCGTTGAAAAGCGGATGGTCCTCCAGGACGCGCACCACCGCGACGACCGCGTCGAGCGCGCTACCGCCGGCACGCAGGATGTCCGCGCCGGCCGCGACTGCGGCAAGCATCCCGCGCCGGCGCTCCGGGCGCTCGGAGGCCGGACCGCGGCCGCCGGCGCCGCCGTGCGCGACGAGCGCCGGTGCTATGCGCGCGGCTTCCACGTCAGTTGGCCGGAGACTTGACCGCGGAGTCGGCCCGAGAATCGGGCGGACGATGCGCCCAGATAAAGAGCCGGCGGAAGTTAAAAATCAAAGAGCCGCGCGTGCCATACGCCTGCTCAAGGCGCGCGGTCAGAGCCTCGACGAAAGGCTCCCGCGTTGCGGCCTCGAGCCGATTGACGTAGCGGCGCAGCACGGTTGCCCGGCACCATTCGACGATCTCGACCGGCGAGCCCATCGGGTGATGGTACGTCCGATAATAACACTCGATTCCGGCGAACCCGATCTCGGCGAGCATGCGACGATAATCCTCGGGCGGCGCAACCGTGGCCGAGGGCGGCCTGACCCCCGCGAGGGCAGCGCGCCATGGAACCTCGCTCGCCATCGCGCTCAGCGTCACCTGCGCGGTCTCGTGATCGTTGGCGGGCACCTGGACGACGAGCCGTCCCCCGGGCTCAAGCGCCGCGAAGGAGCGCGTCAAGATCTCGCGATGCTCCGTGGTCCACTGCAGTGCCGCGTTGGAGAAGATCATCGAGTACTCGCGAGGATGCTCCTCTCGGGCGTTGAACTGGCGGATATCGCCAGGGGCAAAGTCGAGCCG
>DASXMQ010000101.1:0-5272 GCA_036495625.1 Binataceae bacterium (SeqCode)
GCCGCTCCCTTCGTAGCCCGAACCGATCGCGGCAATCGCGACGCGGCCGTCGGCGAGCGGCACTGGATGAAATATATAACCGTGCGAGGTGTAGCCGAGCATTCTGCGCAACTCGACGCGATAGGCGAGCATATCGAAGTCCGTGCGCCGGGCGATCTCGAGCAAGAAATCGCCCAGCGCGGTGCCTGCGGCCTCAGCGCGCGCGATCAGCTCGAGAAACTTCGCCGAATCATATTCCTCGCGCCGCGCGATCAGAGCCGCCCACTCGCGGTCGAACACTAGCCCGACCGCGCCGATCTCACCCGTGCCGATCTCACTCGTGCCGATGCTGCCCGCGCCATCGCGGCCGGCGTGCGCCACGATCGGTTCGCCACGCCTTACCGGCTCGAGATCCATCGCGAGGTAATGGCCGTGACTGGAGGGCTTGGCGAAGCCGCGGCGCGCGTTGGTAAGGCGCACCGCGAAAGCGTCGCGCGCGATGAGTTTGCTGCCGCCGCCGCGCCGCTCCGCGAGCAAGCCGTAGCCGCTCAGCAGCGATCCGTAGCCGATGACCAGCAGCGTGTTGTTGATTCGATTGTTCGCGTGGATTCGATTCGTCACTTTTCGGCTCGTCTAATCGTAGCGGAGACCCGCGAGGGTTAAAACATACGTTCAGACGCACATCAGGACGCCACGCGCCGGCGCCCCCGTGCTCTCGCCGATTGCGCGCAAATAGAGCAGCAGTTGCAGGCGATATTCGCCGAGCCGTGCCGCGATGTCGGCGTCGGTCTTGAAATCGACGACGACCCATCGCTCCCCCTCGGCGATGCGTTCGGGGAAAGCCAGGTCCGCGACTCCTTCGACCGTGAGGCCTCCAAAATCGTCACCATCCTCGACCCGCATAGCGAGGGCGCATTCACGCCTGAGCCGCGCGCCCGCAGCCGCCGCCGCTTTCAGCAACGGGGAACCGAGCGCCGCAGCCACGGCGTCGCACGCGGCCGCCGTCTCGAGGTCCTCGGCACCGAGCATCCGGGCAAAGAAGCGCGCGGCTTCAGCGATTGCCGGCGCGTCAGCGTCGAGAGCGACGCGCGAGAGCACGGCGTGGACCAGCGTTCCGAAGCGGGCGCCCTGGGGGCGCGCCGCGGCGCGCGCGACGCGTTCGATCGCGATCTGTTCCGGGTCGCCTAGCCATGCCGGGCGCTCGTCGCGCTCGGCGATGGTGCGCGCGAGTTCGGTCGCAGCGACGACGTTGAACGTTTCCTTCGCTCCCGCGGCGAGCGTCGCGCCGTGGCGGGCCTTCCACTCTTCATATTCTCGGGCCCCTTGCGACGCCTCGCGCTCGCCCTTATCGGCGGTCAACAGGCGATGCTGCCGCAGGCCCATCGTTTCGCGCGCGTCGAGCCTGAGCCGCGCCGGGTCCCACCAGACGATTCGATGGTCCCCGGCTTGCGGGCGATGGAGCCCGGGCGCGACCACCTGCGACTTGACTGGCGCCTTGGGCGGACGGACGACGACGCTGTCGTCGCCGAATACCGGACATCCGGGCGGCGCGGGGTCGAGCGGCGCGCGCCGATCCTTGGCCGCGGGATAGATCACGGGATTGAGAAGCGCGAGCCATCCTTCCTGCGGAGCGCTGCCGACCGCCGGAACAATCAGCAGGTCGCGCGCGCGCGTAGCACCGACGTAAAGCAGGCGCATCGCTTCCTCGCGATCGCGGCGCATCTCCTCTTCCGCATGTTCCAGAAGCTCGCGCGGGGCGTGGCCGGCAACTCTCAGCGCGCAGAGGCCGCTTGCCGGATCGACCCATCGATGAGCGTCGCCGGCGGTTTCATTGCAGGTTAAATCGGCGAGCAGGACGACCGGAAACTCCAACCCCTTGGCGCGATGCACGGTCATGATGCGGACGCCTTCAGCGCCCTCTTCCACCACCGGCGCATCGGCGCTTTCCTCGCGCTCGGCGCGCGCTTCGAGTTCATCAACGAAGCCGCGGAACGAGCGCGCCGCGCGGCGCGCCTCGTAGCGCCGCGCGAGATCCATCAGGCGCATCACGTTGGCCAGCGCCTGCTCGCCGGTAGGCCAGATTGCGATCGCCGCATGGGCGCGCACGGCGGCGAGCAGGCGTGCGATAGTCTCCGCGATCGGCCGGCGGTTGCGTCCGCGGCTGAGATCGCGCAGGACGCCGAGCGCCTCGCCGATCTCTTCGAGTTCGGCCGGGAGATCGGCGGGGAGCTTGCGAAAGGGATGGAGCGAGCCGGCGCACGCGCGAAAGTGCAGCAGCGCGCCGTCGTCGAGCGCGAACAGCGGGCCGCGCAGCGTCGCGAAGACGGCCAGTTCGTCGTCGGGCCGCTCGATTGCGCCGAGCGCGTTGCGCAGCGCCTCGACTTCCTCGCGTTCGTTGAACGATCCGCCCTTGACCAGGACGTGCGCGATATGGCGCGCCTCGAGCGCGCGCACGTAAGGCCGCGTCACGTCGCGGCCGTAGCTGCTGAAGCGGCGAAAGAGCATGCAGATATGACGCGGTTCGATCGCCACGCGGACCTCAGGCTTGTCGCGCGTGGTCACCGTCCATCCGCTCTCCTCGACCAGCCATCGCACCAGCGCGCCCACCGCGTCGGGAGTCGATTCGTCGATCTGGCGCTTGGTGACGAAGCCGCGCTCGTTGAACGGCGCCGGCACGGGCAGCACCACGATCGACGGCTGGACGGCGCAGTTAGCGCGAAACGGCATCAGCGGCGAATAGGCAGGCTGAGTCCGCGACTCCGCCGGCATCAGCGGCGCAAAGGCGGCGTTGACAGCCGCTTGCAGCTCGGGCGTCGCGCGGAAGCTGACCGTGAGGTGCTCCAGCTCGGCGCCGCAGTCGAGCAGGCGGCGCTTGATCTTCTGGTAGAGCGCGACGTCGGCGCGGCGGAAGCGATAGATCGATTGCTTGGGATCACCGACGATAAAGAGTTTCCCTGGCAGCGGACGCGCGCGCCGCCAGTCGGATTCGGCGGGATTGTCGGCCGCGAGCAACAGCAGGATTTCCGCTTGCAGCGGATCGGTGTCCTGGAACTCATCGACGAAAATGTGACTGATGCGCCGCTGCAGCTCGGCGCGCACGGCCTCGCGGCCGCGCACGAGATCGCGCGCGATCAGCAGCAGGTCCATGAAGTCCAGCACGCCGGCGCGCTTCTTGGCCTCCTCGTAGTAGCCCACGATCGGCCATAGCTCGTCGCGCAGAAGCGGCGCGAGGTTGGCGCCGGCGGCATCGCGAAAGTGCACCAGGCGCGCGCGGAGCGCGTCGCGCCGCGCGATCACTTCGACGCGCGGCAGCGATCCGAACTCCTCGCCCCACCCCTTCCATCGCCAGCGTCCGTCATAGCCGCGCAGCAGCGCGAGCAGCGCGGCCTCGAGCGCGTCGTAGTCGCGCCCGCGCACGCTTTCAAGCCGCGTCGCCTCGTCGATCGGACGGGCGATCTCGCCGAGCGCCTTGCCGAGCCAGTCTTCCGGATCGGCCCGTGCTGCGCGCGCGCCGACCGCGCGGATCTCGTCGACCAGCGCGTCGATTTCGGGATCGCGATCGAACGCCTGATGGACCCACGGCGTCTGGAAGTCGCGCCATTGCAGAAGCTCCCATGCGGCGGAGCGGACGATCGGCCGCGGGCCGTCGCGGTCGAATCCTTCGCGGCGGCGCAAAAGGCGGCGCAGGCCTTCGCCCGGAGCGGCCAGCGCCTGCTCGAACCATCGGTCAAAGGCGCTCTCGAACAGTTCGCCGGCCACGTCGTCGGCCGCAACCTCGAACATCGGATCGACCCGCGCCTCGACCGGGCGCTCGCGCAGCAGGTCGGCGCAAAACGAATGGATCGTGCCGATGCGGGCTTCCTCGAGCTGGCCAAGCGTCTCGGAGAGGCGTCTGCGCTCGGCCGGATCGCGCGCAGGCTCGGCGCGCGCGCTTTCGATCTCCGCGCGCAACCGGAGCTTGAGCTCGCCGGCGGCCTTTTCAGTAAACGTCACGGCTACGATCCGGCCAAGCTCGGCGCGTCCGCTCGCGAGCGCAGCGACGATTCGTTTGACCAGGGCGGTGGTTTTGCCGGTGCCTGCGGCGGCCTCGACGATGAGCGTCGTGTCGAGGTCGCGGCGGATACGCTCGCGCACGTGTTGATCGGCGATCGCGGGGTCCGCGCCGTTGGCGCTGCGCAGCCCGTTGGGCGGCCTGCTCACCGAAGCGTCCCCGCCCTTCGCCTCCGTTTGCTTTCCCGCGCTCATCGCAGCCTGCGCAGGCGCTCGAGCGCGTTGATCCGCGTGGGCGGTTTAAGCGCGACGCGCGTCTCCTCGTACGGTCCGCAGACCATCCGGTAGTCGCACCATTTGCACTCGCCTGCGGCGGGTGCGGCAGGCAGGAATCCGTCCGCTATCGCGCCGGCGACCGTCGCCGCGAATTCGCGCGCCGCGCCGCGCGCCGCGTCGTCGAGCGGCACGACGCGATCCTCGTAGCCGCCGCGCGACGAACAATAATAGAGCCGTCCCGATTCGACCGGTTCGCCGAGCAGCCGCTCGGCGGCGAGCGCATAGAGCACGGGCTGCAACACGCGGCCGCCGCCGATAATCACGTCCTTGGGCGCGCCAGCCTTGCCGCTCTTATGATCGGTAACGCGAAGCCGCCCGCCCAGACCGCGCTCAATCAGATCGATCGAACCGCGCAGGACGAGCCCGGCCTCCAGCGGCACCGGCTCGTCGCGGCTTGCGGGATCGGCCTGCTCGCGTCCCGCAAGCCCGAAGGCGAGCTCGAAGCGCTCGGGCGTCCACGGGACGGGGTCTTCGGCCGCACGCCGGAGCCATTCGCGAAGGTCGGCGCGAATCGCGTCGATCGCGTCCTTCCAGACGCGTTCGATCGCGGGCGCGAGCCGTTCATGCCAGTTCGCCGCGATCTCTTCCAGCGTCCGATCCATCAAGGCGAGCGCATCGTCGAGCGCCGCCCGACCGACCGGAAGCTGGCCTGCCGCGCGGAGCCGGGTCAGCAACTCGAACTGGACCTCATGCAGGAGCGCGCCGCGGGTGAGCGGATCAACCACCTCGATCGCCTCGGCCTCTTCGCGCGGCTGGATTCGATGGATCGCGTAAAGCAGGAAACGATACGGGCATGCGGCAAAATGTTGCAGCGCGGTGGCCGAATAGGAACGCGCGTCGGGACGATGCCGGTCGAGGGCCGCGCGCGCCTCGGGACCGGGATCGACCAGTCCATCTGCCGGCGTCCACCGCTTGAGCCATCGCCGCGCGCGCGCCCGCAAGGCGCGCGCAAGATGCGGGTTGGCGC
>DASXMQ010000102.1:0-2265 GCA_036495625.1 Binataceae bacterium (SeqCode)
TGCCCACGGCACCAGCGGCGCGCGCTGGAGCCTGTTCGCGAGCCTTCGCGGCGGAGTCGGCACGTTGGTGGACGCGCTCGCGCAAAGGCTCGGCGAGCGCGTGCGGCGCGGGGTCGAAGTCGTCGCGCTCGAGCGGATAGGCGGGGCAGACGGGCGCGAGACGCGATGGCGCGTCGCGATAGGCGACGGAGCCGCTCTGGAGGCCGACGCGGTGATTTGCGCACTGCCGGCCTATCACGCCGCGCCGCTCTTCCAAACGTGCGCGCCGCCGCTTGCGGGCGCGCTCGGGGCGATCGGCTACGCGTCGGCGGCGGTGGTCAACCTGGCGTATCGCGAAGGCGACCTTCCGCGCGCCCCGCGCGGCTTCGGCTTCGTCGTCCCCGCCCTCGAGCATCGCAGAATCATCGCCGGCAGTTTTACCAGCCTCAAGTACGAGGGCCGCGCGCCTGCCGGCACGATCCTGGTGCGCGGGTTCGTCGGCGGCGCGATGCAGAGCGAACTGATGGCGCTCGACGACGCCGCGATGGTCGCGGTCGTGCGCGAGGAGTTCCGCGCGCTGCTCGGCGCCGAGGCCGCGCCGCTGTGGTCGGCGGTCTGCCGATGGCCCGATTCGATGCCCCAGTATGCGGTGGGGCATCATCGACGCGTGGCGGAAATCGAGCGCGCGGCGGCCACCTTGCCGGGACTCGAGCTTGCGGGCGCAGCGCTCCGCGGAGTCGGGATTCCCGACTGCGTGCTGAGCGGCGAGCGCGCGGCGCAGGCGGTTTTTTCGGAGCTCGGGCTGGCGGGAGCGCCGGCGCGAGCATCAGCGCGAGCATCAGGATGACTGCCGACGGTGCGGTTTCGTGCCCGCGCGTAATCGCGCACGCCGACATGGACGCCTTTTACGCCTCGGTCGAGCAACTGGACAATCCCGCGCTGCGCGGCCTGCCGGTGATCGTCGGCGGGCGCAGCCGGCGCGGCGTCGTGACCTCGGCCTCCTACGAAGCGCGCCGCTTCGGAGTGCGCTCGGCGATGCCCGCGCACGAGGCGCATCGGCTATGCCCGGACGGCGTCTTCGTGCCCGGACGGATGGCGCGTTACGCGGAAGTCTCGCGCGCGGTGCGCGCCGTCTTCGACGAGTTCAGCCCGATCGTCGAACCGCTCTCGCTCGACGAAGCCTTTCTCGATCTCACTGGGACGCATCGCCTGTTCGCCTCGCCGATGGAGGCTGGCGGCGCGCTTAAGCACCGCGTGCGCGAGGCGACCGGCCTCGTTGTGTCGGTCGGAATCGCACCGACTAAGATGGCGGCAAAAATTCTGAGCGATCTTTCCAAGCCTGACGGTTTGCGGATGGTCGCGCCGGAGGACCTGGTCGATTTTCTGACTCCGCTGCCGGTCGAGCGCCTATGGGGCGTCGGCAGGGTGACGCTCGCGCGGATGAATCAGGCGGGAATCGCCACGGTCGGCGACCTTGCGCGCGCCGACGCCGCGAAGCTGCGCGCGATGCTCGGCGCGATAGGGCCGCATCTGCACGAACTCGCGCTCGGCCGCGACCCGCGTGCGGTCGTCGGCGACGGCGAACGCAAGTCCTACGGCGAGGAGAGCACGTTCGAGCACGACCTCGCGCTCGAATCGTTAGACCTCGCGCGCGTGCTCATCGCGCACGCCGATGCGCTCGGGCGGCGGCTTCGCGCCGACCGCGTCCGCGCGCGCACGGTGACGCTCAAGCTCAAACTCGCGCGGCCGCTTGGGCAGGGCCGCTACCCGATCCTGACCCGCAGCCAGTCGCTGCAAGCGCCGACCGACGACGGCGCCGAAATCTCACGCGTCGCACGCGCGATGCTTGCGCGCGTGAGCGAACGCGAGCGGGTGAGGCTCGCCGGCGTCCAGGTGCATAACCTGGTGCGCGACGCCGAGACCGCGCAGCTCGCCCTGTTCGGCGCGGCACCGGCACACGACGCGCGCCGCGATCGGCTGAACCGCGCGCTCGACCAGGTTGCTGAGCGCTTCGGCGAGGAAGCGGTCACGCGCGGGCTCGCCCACGCGGAACGCGCCGCGCCCACACGCCGGATAAAGTAGGTTTGCACGCGGCAAGTCTTGCCGCTGACCCGCTCACGGCTATTTGCGGCGCACGGCGCGAGGCCCGGGCCGTGTCAGCAGCTGGAGCAGCCAGCGGTGCTCTCTGGATCCGCTCGCGCGCGAATTGGCAAGACATCCGTCGCACAGCACGCCCCGGAATTCCCGTTCGGTTCTCCGATGATTGTCGTCAACCGGATGGAGCCC
>DASXMQ010000103.1:0-3236 GCA_036495625.1 Binataceae bacterium (SeqCode)
CGCGGCTTGCTGCGCAACGCCGCGGTGGTCCTGGGCAACAGCGGCAACCACGCCGCGGTGGCCGTGCTGGCGCGGTCGTTAGCGGACGAGATCGAACCGCTGGTGCGCGCGCACGCGGCCTGGGCGCTTGGCCGACTCGGCGGGGCCGGCGCGCGCACAGCGCTGGAGCGCCGCCGGAAAAGTGAGACTGACGCGACGGTCGGCGCGGAGATCGCGGCGGCGCTGGCGGCGGCCGGCGGGGTCGCGGCCGGTAGCGAATGACACGCGGGCATCGCAAGCGATGGGCGACCTGGCCGCGACGGCTTTGTGCGCTGGCCGCGGCGGCGCTGCTCGTCGGCGCGGCGGCGGCGGAGTTTGCGATGGGCCGCAAGCTGTGGGGCATCAGCGGCGAGCCCGGTATCTGGTCGGGCAATATCCGGAGCTCGCACAACTCGCAGTTCATGACCGATCCCTACACCTTCAGCCATATCACTCACGGCGCGCTGCTCTACGGACTTTTGTGGCTCGCTGCCAGAGGTCTGCCGCAGCGGGCGCGTTTCGTTCTGGCGATGGCGCTCGAGTGCGCGTGGGAAGTCTTTGAGAACACCGACCTGGTGATCCAGCGCTATCGCGCGGAGACCATCTCGCTGAATTATTATGGCGACAGCGTGATGAACTCGATGTGCGATATCCTCGCCGCGGCCGCCGGATTCATCCTGGCCGCGGTCCTGCCCGCGCGCGCGACGCTGATTGCCGTGATCGCGCTCGAAATCGCGCTGGCTCTCTGGATTCGCGACAGCTTGCTGCTGAACGTGCTGATGCTGGTGCGGCCGATCCAGGCGGTCCGGAGCTGGCAGCTCGGAAAATGATTCGCGGCGCGCGCGCTGGCTGAAAGCGGAGCGAGGCGTTATATAACAACAATGAATTCCGCGCGCACCGAATTCGCCCGTATCGCCGCACGCGAGCCGATTCCGCTTGCCCACGGCGCGCTGTTGATCGCCAAGGAGGAATATCCCGACCTCGACGTCGAGCACTACCTGGAGCGTCTGGCGGATCTGGGGCGCGCGGCGCAAAGCGCGCTGCGCGAGGCCGAAAACACGGTCGAGCGCGTGCAGACGCTCTCCGACTTCCTGTTCGTGCGCACCGGGTTCGCCGGCAATCGCGACAACTACGCCGACCCGCGCAATTCCTTTCTTAACGACGTGCTCGAGCGCCGCCTGGGAATTCCGATCACGCTCTCGGTGATCTATCTGGAAGTCGGACGGCGCGCCGGGCTGAACCTCTTCGGCGTCTCCTTTCCCTCGCACTTTCTGGTCAAGGCGGTGGACGAGCGCGGCGAATTGATCATCGACCCGTTCAACGGCGGCGCGATCCTCGACCTCGACGACATCCGCGGCCGGCTGAAGCAGATTTACGGCCAGCCGGTGGAATTGCAGACGGCGATGCTCAAGGCCGTCGGCGGACGGCACATCCTGGCGCGCATGCTGCGCAATTTGAAAAATATCTACGCCAGCGGCGCCGACTGGCCGCGCTCGCTCGCCGCGCTCGACCGGATCCTGATTTTGGAGCCGCGCGCGGCCGACGAGATCCTGGAGCGCGCCGCGCTCTACGAACGGCTGGAATGTTTCGGCGCCGCGCTCGACGACTTCCAGAGCTTTCTCACGCAGTACGCCAACCATCCCGCGGCCGACGCGGCGCGCGAGGCCGTGTTGCGCCTCACCCGCCAGGTCGCGCGGATCAACTGAAGCGGTCCGCCATCGATGCCGCACGAGAGCGCGCCACAGGATTTTTTTGCCGCGAGCGAAGCCGCGGTCGCCGACACCCAGTTGCGGCGCAAGCTCGAGAACGCGACCGGACGCCATCTCGACCATGTCGCCGCGACGCGCGCCGAGTTTCCCGCCTACGACGCCGAGCGCGACGCCTCGCGCCGGATAAAAGAGGACTCGATCGCGCGGCTCGACGATCTGCTGGTGCGGCTCAAGGAGCGGCTCGAGGCCAACGGATGTAGCGTGTTCGTCGCCGCCGACGCGGCCGAGGCGCGCAAGTACATCGTCGGCCTCGCCCGCGAGCGCGGCGCGCGCCGCGTGGTCAAGGGCAAATCGATGGCGACCGAGGAGATCGCGCTCAACCCGGCGCTGGCGGAGGCCGGATGCGAGGTAGTCGAAACCGACCTCGGCGAATACATCGTGCAGCTGCGCGGCGAGCGCCCCTCGCACATCATCACGCCCGCGATCCATCTCTCCAAAGAGGACATCGGGCTGCTCTTCAACGAAAAGCTGCACATTCCTTATACCTCCGAGCCGACCGCGCTGACGGCGGCCGCGCGCGAGCGTCTGCGCGAAGTCTTTCTCACGGCCGAGATGGGCGTGACCGGCGCCAATTTCGCGATCGCCGAGACCGGCACCCTGGTGCTGGTCGAGAACGAGGGCAACGGGCGGATGTCGAGCACGCTGCCGGAAATTTTCGTCGCCGTGATGGGCATCGAGAAGGTCATCCCGACGATGGCCGATCTGAGCCACTTCCTCGAAGTGCTGGCGCGCACTGCTACCGGGCAGAAGCTCACCACCTATACGAATTTCATCAGCGGGCCGCGGCGCGAAGGCGAGGCCGACGGTCCGCGCGAAGTGCACGTGGTGATGCTCGACAACGGGCGGAGCGCGATGCTCGCCGATCCGGTGCTGCGCGAGGCGCTTTACTGCCTGCGTTGCGGCGCATGTCTCAACGTATGCCCGATCTACCGGCGCGTCGGCGGCCACGCCTACGGCTCGACTTATCCGGGACCGATCGGCTCGATCCTGAGCCCGAGCCTATTCGGCGGCGCGACCGCCGCGCTGCCGTTCGCCTCGACGCTCTGCGGCGCGTGCCGCGAGATCTGTCCGGTGAAGATCGACATCCCGCGCATCCTGCTGCATCTGCGATGGAAGGAGACCACCGCGGACAAGGGCGGCGACGGCGCGCTAGCGGCGCCCGAGTGGCCGCGCGCGGCGGAGAGGGCGCGCGACGGGGTGATAAGGTTTTCCCGGATGGCGATGCATCCGTTCAGGACGCGCGTGCTCGGGCGGATGGCGGCGCTTTTGATGTGGCCGTTTGCGCGGCGTGGTTACGTGCGATGGATGCCGCCGCCCTTCAGCAACTGGACGCTCGTGCGCGATTTCCCGGTGCCGCGTCTGCGCCGCCGGCGCAAGGCCCGCGCGAAGATCGAGGCCGCGAACGACGGGGCAAAGGCGTAGCGTGGCCGAGTTTCACAAACTCATCGC
>DASXMQ010000104.1:0-32561 GCA_036495625.1 Binataceae bacterium (SeqCode)
ATGATCCGGCGGCCGCGGCGCTTGCGCTCGCGCGCGCCGTCAGGCGCCTGCTCGCACCACAATAAACGGCGCCGACACGCGCGCGTCCCTGTCGAGCCGCGAGCGAACAACTGCACCCACGAAGGCGCCTCAACTTCGATCCCGGCGTCGCCGCTATGCTCGTTCTCGCTAAAACAAACGACGGCGGCTCGCGCGTCATGTCGCTTGGATGAGGTTCAAGACGGCTCGACCAGCGCCGCCGCATGGTCAAGCGTGACCGGGTTGGTGCCGAGGAGCATCAGAGCTGCGCGGTCTTCCCACGGTTCGCTCCCTGGTGCAAGCGGATCCTGAGAGGTCAGCCGATGCTCGACGACCATGCGTGAGAGCAGCAGACGGCGGCCATCGCCAAGGCGCGACGCCTCCCAAGTCATCAGCACTGCCGTGGCCGCGTTGTAGAGCGCGCCGGCGGCCATGCGCGCGAGCCTCTCGCCTTCGCCGCCGGAGGCGCGTGAGGCGAAGGCGACGGCGCGATCCACGATGCCGCCCAGCTTGGTGCGGAATTTCTGCGGCACTCGCGAGGCATCGGCCAGCCGCGCATGCAGCGCCTGGCCGAGCGCCTCGTGCGCTCCCGTTTTTCCCGCCGCGCGTCCGATCGCATCGAGCGCGTTGATATTGCTAGTACCTTCCCAGAGCACGCCGATCTGCGCGTCGCGTACCAGCCGCGGGTTAATCCAGTCCTCGATATAGCCGTTGCCGCCTCGCATCTCCATCGCACCGGTCGCCACGCGCAGGTTGTCGCGGCATGCGCGGAACTTGAAGAGCGGCGTGAGGATGCGCAGCAGATGCGCCGCGCCCTCATCGGCGCCGTTGGCGCGGCCCATCACGTCCGCCGTCCATGCGTACATCGAGAGCGCCTGCTCCGCCGGGACCATCAGTTTCAGCAGCTGGCGGCGCACGAGCGGCATCTCAACGAGCGTGCGGCCAAACGCGACGCGATTGCGCGCCACGCACAGCGCCTCATTGAGGCAGCGGCGCATCATCGCGGCCGCGCGCACGCCGTGCGAGAGCCGCGATAGGTTCACCTGATCGAGCATCTGCTTGAGACCTGCGCCGAGTTCGCCCACCTGCCATGCGAACGCGCCTTCGAGCCGAATCTCGCCGCTCGCCATCGAGCGCGTGCCGAGCTTGTCCTTGAGCCGCACGATGCGGTAGCGATTGCGGCTGCCATCCTCGAGCCGCCGTGGCATCGCGAACAATCCAAGGCCGCGGGTGCCCGCGGCGGCGCCCTGCGGGCGGGCCAGGATGAGCGCCAAGTCCGCGTCGGTGTGTGAACAGAACCATTTCTCGCCGTGAAGCCGCCACTCGCCGCCTTCCAACCGCGCCTCGCTCTCGAGCGCGCCCACGTCCGAGCCGCCGGATTTCTCCGTGATGAACTGCGTGCCCTTCCACATCGCGGCCGGGTCCTGCGAGAGCAGCCGTGGAAGGAGCGTGCGCTTTAGCTCGTCACTGCCGTAGCGGAGGATGACGTAGCTGCTGGTGTCGGAGACGCTTACCGGACACATCAGGCCGAACTCCGCCTGAACGAAAAGGTACTGAAAGGCGTACTTGGCGATCGGCGGCATCGGCGCGGGCCATCCGAGCACGCCCGCGCGATGGCTCATCGCGTGCATTCCGAATTCGACAAACGCGATTCGCTCCATCTCGCGGTAGGCCGGATGATATTCGATCCATTCCTCGTCGCGGCCGAAGCGGTCGCGCGGATGGAGCACCGGCGGATGCTTGTCGGCGGAGTCGGCAAGTTCGTCGAGGCGGCCGCCGGCGAGTCCGCCCAGGCGATCGAGATGAGGCTCGAGATGCGCGCGCAGCGCGGGCTCCACGTAAAGGTCGAGCAGGCCGCGAAACGCGTCGTCGGCGCGGTAGAAGTTCGTCCCGCGGCAATCGGGCGCAACGTGGTCGGAGCCGATTTTTTGGGATGCGCCGTTGTTGCGTCGGGCTTCCATCGCCGGTCTCCCGCCGGGCGCGGCCGCGGAGCTTAGCGCGAGCTAGAAGGGGTAATTGATCCCTGAAAAGACCGCCGCGCCCTCGCCGCCCCAGCCGGCGTCGACATAGCCGACCACGAACGGCTCGGCGATCGCGCGAAAGCCCATCCCGCCCACCGGATGCAGGTCGGTTACGAAATCCTCGCCCGGGTTATGAAAAACGCGGCCGACATCGAAAAACGGCGCCAGTTCCAGGATGCCGTGGGTGTTGAAGATGTCGGTTTCCCAGACCCGCGAACGCATCTCGACGTCGATGTCGAAGAGGTTGTTGTCAACGAAGCGGCCCGCGCCGTAGCCGCGCAGGGTCTGTTGATTGAACAGCATGGAGGATTCACCGCCGAGGCGCGCCATCGACCAGAATGGCACTTCGTCGCCGGCCGGCATGTACTGCAGATAACCGTGGGTGGCGAGCGTAATCTTGCGGCCGATCGGGAAGTAGTGATGGAGGTCGGCCCCGAAGCGAGTGTACGAGACCGAGCTCATGAAGCTGCGGTCGGCGATCGATGCGTACAGCAAGTCGTAGCCGCCGTCGGTGGGAAGGTCGACCGAATTGCGAGTGTCGTAAGAGCCCTGTATCTGGTTGAGAACTTCGGTGCCGCCGTTGAGCCCCTTGATATTGGGGAACTGCTTGAATATGGACGGGATAGATTCGAACGCGCCGTTCGAAAGCCGCACGTAGCGCGGCCTCTCAAGCAGCGCTATCTGCAGGCGCGGCGTGATGTTGTAGCCGAGCCTCCCTTCAAAATAGAGCTGTTCGGTCGTGTAGTTGCTCTGGTTGCCCTGGGAAGAACTGTTGCCGATTCCGTAAAACCGCTCGGTCGGATCGCGCTCGAAAAAGAAGTGCCCTTCGAGCGAAAAGTCGCTCTGATGAGTACGGCCGGTCGCGTAGTCCAGGTCGACATGGCGCGCGATCTTTTCCTCGAATCCCGCGATCGCGTAGTACTGCTCGTCGGCCGAGGGGTAGCCGAGATAACGAAACGTGCCGCCGGGCCCAAGCGTCGAGTTGCCGGTAATGTCCGGGGCGAGGATGTTGTTTATCTCGCCCTGCTTGTCGGTGAACAGCATCGCCGCCAGCACGCCGTAGGTGACACCGGAATTAGGGTCGGTCACGATTTCGGGAACCGGAATCAGAGTAAAGGGCCAGTTGTGCGGATTAAGCGTGCTCGGCCAGGTGTTGGGATTGAGATAGCCGGGCCAGGTGTCGGGGTTGAGCAGAGTGAACGCGGGAGCGGACCGGGCGCAAATCAACCACGACGCGAGGATCAGGACTATAGCGGACAGTCTCTTCATCGACCGTTGTTGCTTATATAACACCTGTTCCAAGACTTTCGGGTTAACAACCTGACAGGCATCGAGGCTTCGATCAACTATACAATCGCCCGCCATTTCCGCCCTTCCCGAAAATGTGCAAGGATTCGGCAGGCCAAGCCCCGCGGTCAGTATCGACCCGGTTAGGCATGGGAATTGAGCGGTCCGCCAAATGAGAAGGCTCGCTCATTCCGGTCCCGCAGGCGGCCGAAATCTGTCACGGAGGTTCTGCTGATGCCTAAAGTCGACGGTGGTGAACTGGTTGCCCGCGTGATGCGGGAGAACAAGGCGCGCTACTGCTTTTCGATCAACGGGGGACACCTGTTCCCGATCCTCGCGCAACTGCGCAGCAACGAAATCAAGCTCATCCATATGCGTCACGAGCAGGCGACCGCGTACGCCGCCGACGCCTATGCTCGGATGACCGGGGAGGCCGGGGTATGCATGGTCACTGCCGGATGCGGCTTGACCAATGCGATGACCGGGCTCTGTCTGGCGGCGATGACCAACAGCGCCGTGGTCTGCGTCTCGGGCCAGCATCCGAATACCGAGGACCATCAGGGCTCCTTCCAGGAAGCCTACGGCTCCGAGATGCTCAGCAGCTTCGCAAAATACACCAAGCGCGTCACCGACTGGAGCACCATCGAATTCGACATGCGCCTCGCCTTTCGCGAGGCGATCACGCCGCCGCAAGGCGTGGCGCTGGTCGAGATTCCGCAGAACATCCTGTACCACGGCGATGACGACAAACGGCAGAGCCCGGGCGGGATGCGCTTCACGATTGACGACGTGCGCGGGGCGGGCGACCCGGCAAAGATCGACCGCGCGCTCGAACTGCTGGTGGCGGCCGAGCGGCCACTGATCGCCGGCGGCGACGGTCTCTTCTGGTCGCAGGCCGGACCCGAGCTGCGCGAATTCGTGGAGCTGACCTCGATCCCGGTTTACGCGCGGCGCGCCGGACAGGGTGCGGTCTCCGAGGAACATCCCCTGGCAATTCGCGGCGCCTTCAAGAAACCCTTCACCGGTCGCGCGGACGTCGTGCTCACCCTGGGTTTCCGCTTCTGGAGCGGCGAGCACTTCGGCCGTCCCAAGACCTGGAATGACAAGGCCAAGTACATCCAGGTCGATCCGACCGCGAACCGCATCGGATGGCAGGTGCCGGCGGAGGTTCCGGTGGTCGGCGATCCCAAACTCGTGCTGCGCCAGATGATCAACCGGATAAAGGAACTCAAGCTCGACTTCTCGAAGAACCGCGGCTCGCAATGGCTGAAGGAGCTGGCCGAGGTTCGATCGAACTTCGAGCAGCAGGTGATCGAAAACTCGAAGAAGTTTCACGCCAACCGGCCGATCCATCCGTCCCGGCTCGCGCGCGACCTCGTCTCCGTGCTCGACAAAAACTGCACCGTCGTCATCGACAGCTTCACCCTCTCGGGCTGGATGAGCCAGAACTTCGTCTGCCGCTTCCCGGGCCAGATAATCGACGCCGGGCCGCTCGCGCCCGTGGGCCACGGTTTCGGGATGGGCATCGGGGCGCAACTCGCGCGGCCGGGTGCGCAGGTCGTGCTGGTGATGGGCGACGGCGGGCTGGGCATCGGCGGCTGGGACATGGAGACCGCGGCGCGCTACAAGCTGCCGATCGTGTGCGTGCTGTGGAACAACAGCTCGTGGGGGCCTAGCTTCGAGTCGATGCCGCTGCTGAAGGATCGCACCGACCCGTTCAACATGCTCCAGGACATCCGCTACGACAAGATTTTCAACGAAATGGGATGCCATGGCGAAAACGTCACCGAGCCCGACCAGCTAATTCCGGCGCTCGACCGCGCGTTCAAATCCGGTAAGCCGGCGATGATCAACGTCATCGGCGACAAGACCGTCGGCCATCCGACGCTCGGCGGCAACCTGCTTGGTTCGACCGGCGGCAGCAACTGACGCGGGAGCGCGCTGAAAACCACCGTCGCGCGGCGGCGCGTACGGCGAGCGTAGATCGGGCGGTTCAATTCTCGGGGCGATGGGGCAGCGGCCTCATCGCCCCACTTCTTTCTCCGGATTGTGCAGCGGGCGGGATACTTTTTCTCACGTCCCGAGCATGTAATCTTGAATATGATGGTTGCTCAGCCTCCGCCTCGGACGCCTCGCCTCGCGCCCGCGATCGTCGCATCTATTCTGTTGAGCATCCCTGGATACTTCGCCGCCGGATGCAACCGGGCAGACGCACATAAAGCCGTGGGCGTTCCCAAGAGCTGCCCCGACGGCGCGGAGCTCAAGGGCGCGCCCCCGCCCAACGGCACGGAAATCTGGTGTGAAAAGTACGTCGGCGGCATCCCGGTCAAGGACGGCGCCTATGTCGTCTATAACCTGAACGGAAGCAGGATGATCGAGGGCTACTATCACGACGGCAAGCAGTCGGGCGAGTGGACGATGTGGCATGCCAACGGCCAGCGCGCTTCGGTCGATCACTACACCGACGGCGTGCAGAACGGGATGCATACGAGCTGGTACGCCAACGGCGCCAAGGCGATCGAAGGCGAGTACCGCGACGGCAAGCGCGAAGGCGCGTGGCATCGATGGGACCCCAACGGGTTCAAGGAATGGACCGACGTTTACAAGGACGACGAAAAGGTCACGGGCGACGTAGGCGATGGTCCCGGGGCCAAAGTCCTCCAGGCGCCCGCGAATAAAGTCCCCTAGCGTGGTTCCTGGAAATAAGTTTCATCCCAAGATCTCAAAGCTGTCCTTCCGAGCGCAGCGAGGATTCCCGGCTTCCACGAAAAACGAATAAAGATCCGGGATTCCTCGTCGCTGACTCCTTCGGAATGACACCTTGACGCTTTTCCGGATAGGTAAGTTATTCGCGTGACATCCACCAGAGGACCTCTGCTCAGGGCGGCTTGTGTCATCCTGAGCGAAAGCTGCCGTGGCGAATGGGTCCGGTGCCGGGCTTTTTCGAGATTCTTCGCAAGCTCAGAATGACAACCTTCGCTTGTGCAGAGATTCCCTGGGCACTCCGCGCCGATTCGGCGCGCGCCGCCCGCGTTTCACGGATTGCACCGATTCGCTATTCCATCGCTGACTGCGACGCCTCGATCGCCGCGAACGGAATTTGCCCGGCCGCGATCGCGCTTGTGTAGTACGCCTCGGGCGCGCCCCACACGAGCGCTGGCTCGGTGCGACTGCCGACGCCGATCGGATGCGCAAAAACCTGCTCGAGGTTGGCGTTGATCCGGAGCGCATTGGGCGCAAGCGGCGCCGCCAGCACGCCATTGCGAATCAGGTAGGAGTCGCCGCTCACCGTGCAGGTAAAATCGCCCGCGCGTTGGCCGTTGATCGGATAAGTGTACCAGACGCGACCGACGTAGAGGCCCTCGCCCACCGCGCGGATCAGTTCGCGTTCGCTCACGCCTCCGTGCGCGCGCAGAATTACGTTGGTTGCCGCCGACCCGGGAATGGCGTCGAAACGCCGGACCGCGCTCTCGCCAAGGCGATAGCCGCTCTGCGGTGGAAAGCTCGTCTGCGCAGCGCCGAGCGGGCCGAGCTTCTCGGCGCGATGCTCGTCGGTCGCAAGACGATGGCTGTCGTAGAAATTCGATAGCAGGCCGGTCAGTCGCCCGTCGCGGATCATCACCGTGCGGCGCGCCGGTAGTCCCTCGCAGGTGAGGCGGCGGCGAATCGCGCCGCGCGCGGCCGCGGGATCGTCAACCAGGGTCAGTCGCTGGTCCATCACCTGCGCGCCGAAACGTCCGTGGTATGCCGTACTCGCGGCGTGAACCGCGCCGGTCGAGAGCGAAGGAATCACCATGTAGTTGAGGATCTCGGCGATCGGCTGCGGACCGAACACCACGCGGTAGATTCCGCCCGACGGCCGTTCGCCGCCGCCCAGCGCAAGCGCGCGGGCCACCGCGTCGCGCCCGGCCCGCGCCGCCGCCGCGCGCATCGCGCCCGGCGTCGTGCCGAGCGCCGACGCGGTGCCCTTGGCGCCGAGCGATTCGACCAACGCCGTCACCATGCAGGTGAAGTGCGCGCCGGCCTCCGATCGCACGTCGTCAAAGTTCGAGCCCGCAAGCGCCATCCGGTCGCGCATCAGCGATATGTCGCCGCCCAGCACCAGGCCGGGACGAGAACGACTCGCGAGCGCCGGAGCGTTGGCGAAAGCCTCGAGCGCGCCGCCTACGATTTGCCATGCCGATTCGACCAGCGCTCCGTCGCCGACGCGCATCAGGCCGCCCGCCGCCGCGCCGGCGCCGCCGGGCGCAAGTTTGCGCGGCAGTCGCGGCAACCCCGGGAAATCCGGATCGACGAGCGCCGCGCGCCGCGCGCGCTCAAGCGCCGTGCGGAGCGCTTCGATCGTCAGATCCGCCGCCTCGCTGGCGATGCCGACTTCGCGCGCGTCGCGGCGCATCACGATCCGCAGCGTGAAGCCGTCGGCCACATGCGACTTGAGCTCTTCGATCCCGCGCGATCCGATGTCGGAGGTGTAAGCGATGCGCGCGACGCGATGCTCGGCCGAGACGCAGTAGACCTCGTACTCGGCAAGGTCGCGCTCGCGCGCGAGCATCGCCCGCGCTTCGCGCACGAACTTTTTGAGCTCCGCCGTTTCGCGCATCCCGGTCTTCCTATCCCCCGCCCAGGCGCGCGCGCGAGCGCAGGGTCGGCCCGCCGTTGGACATCCGCTTGACCTGCATCGGCTGCCCCTTGCCGCAGTTTGGAATCGCGATCAACCGCAGATCGTTGCCGACGGCGTCCACGTTCATGAAGAAGTCCTTCGAGTCGGCGATAACGCTGCCGGCGCGATAGAGCCGGCCGAGCCGCCCGTGGTCGATTTCGTAAACCCGGCGCGCGGAGATGCGAAAGTTCTCGCGCGACTCCGCGATCGACGGGACCGCGCACCCGCAAACGTAGTAGCCGTGCTCGACGTCCGCGATGATCCGCTGCGGATCGCTCTCGCCCGGCATCAGGAAGGTGTTCGACATCCGGATGAGCGGGACGTAAAAGACCTCGCTCGCGCGCGCCGAGCCGTTGGGCTCGACGCCGAGCACGGCGGCCGTCTCGCGTGAGTTGAGAAAGCCGCGGAACACGCCCTTTTCCACGTGCATCACGCGCCGCGCCCGCGTTCCCTCGTGGTCGTAGCGATATTGGCCGTAGCCGTCGAGGCCGGGATCGGAGCACGCGCTCATCAGCGGCGAACCGACCTGGTGGCCGACCTCGTTATTGTCGAGCGAGCGCAAAAACCAGCTGCGTCCCGCGTACGCCGCTTCCATCTTGAGCGCGCGGTCCGCTTCGCTCGGATGGCCGATGATCTCGTGCGCGACCAGCGCGTTGAAATGCGGATCGGTGACCACGGTGACTTCCGCCTCGGGCGGCTTGAGCACCGGCGCGGCGGCCAATTCGCGCGCTTCATTGGCAAGCTCGAGCGCGAAGGTCCCAAGGTCGGGATTCGGCATCAGCTCGCCGCGCCATCCGTCGGAGAGACACTCGAGCCCGCGCTGCTGGCCGATCGTATCGTAGATCTCCTGATGGCCGTCGCCGTTTTGCGCAACGATGTAGCAATCGCCCTGCGAAAACGCGAAGCCCTGGCTGATGAGCGTGCCGTCGCTGCCGGCGAACACCTCCTCGCGCAATTCGCTGAACGCCGCGACCGCGTTGAAGGCGATCACGGAGCCCAAGGCGGCGACCCGCGCCGAGGCCTCGCGGCACAGCCGGCTCAACTCGCCGGGGGCGAGCGCGCGCGGGTCGCGCCGAAAGACCGCTGCGATTCGATCATGCACGGCGGCGCGCGGCGCAAGCGGCGCGCCAAGCAGGCTTCGCACACGCGCCGCGGCAGCCGGATTGCCGCCGAGCGCGCGGATGAGCGCGGCCTTCTCGCGCGCGCTCAGGCGCGCACGCTCGTACGCCTCGGCAAGAGCGGCGCGGATTGCCGCCACGAGCCGCCCCGGGCGGAGCGCCAGGCGGCCGACTTCGACTCCGGTCTGACCTGTACCGGAAGCGCCTGTACCCGAAGCCCCCGTACCGGAAGCGCCCCTACCCAGCGCACCCGAGCGCTCGTCCACGCGCACGCTTACGCTGAAGCCCGCGCTCTCGCCTTCCTGGGCCGAACGCGCCTCACCGTCGGTCGCCGAAGCCGACCGCGAGAACATCGCCTCGAAGCGTAAATCGGCAAAGACCGCGTTGCGATGGCTGCGGATGAAGGAGCGGAGCAGGCCGGGGCCTTCTCGCTTAAGAAAATCGGACGCGTCGAAAAGGTCCGTCGATTTAACCGCCGGCGCCAAAATCGAGATGCACTCAAGGACAGGAGGATCGCGGAGCGCGCTGCCGAATGCGCGTCTAGATCACGCCTTCCTGCTTAAGGCGTTCGACCTCGGCGGCGTCGAAGCCGAGATATTCGCCGAAAACCTGGCTATTGTGCTCGCCGAGCAGCGGCGCTCTGACGACATCCACGGGAGAATCCTCGAGCTTGACCGGGCAGCCCGGCATCGTGAACTCGCCGCGCGTCGGATGCTGCACGGTGACGATCATGCCGCGTTCGCGCAGATGCGGGTCGTTGAGCAGCTCGACGCTGTCCAGCACTTTGCCGCAGGGCACACCCGCCCCGCCGAGGATTCTCATCACATCATGCTTGGTGCGTTGGCTGGTCCAGGCGCTGATCGCCGCGGTCAGTTCTTCGATATGCTGCAGACGCGAGCGCCGATCCTTGAAGCGTTCATCGACGGCCATTTCCGGGCGGTCGATCACGCTGCATAGGCTGGTCCACATCTCCGGCGTCGTGCACAGGATATAGACGTAGTCGTTGGGGCCGCCGGGAGCGCAGGGATAGGTGTCGGCGGGGGCGCCGGCGGTGATTCGATTACCCATCCGCGGTACGGGTTTGTGCGTGATGTACGTGCCCATCATCGGCACGCGGCAGAAATTGAGAATCGCGTCCTGCATCGAGAGCTCGACCTTCTGCCCTTTGCCGGTGCGCTCGCGCTGGACATACGCGGCCAGCACGCCGATCGCCGCGTGCATCCCGGTGCCGGTGTCGCCGATCGTCGGGCCGGGCTTGAGCGGCGGAGTCTCGGGCGTGCCGGTCAGCGCCATCGCTCCGCCGGAGGCCTGCGCGATCATGTCGAAGCTCTTGTATTTGCTGTAGGGGCCATAGGTGCCGAAGCCCTTGATTGTCAGGTAGATGAGGCGCGGATTGATTTCGCGCAGGCGCTCCCAGCCGAAACCCCAGCTCTCGAGCGTGCCGAGGGAGAAATTCTCCGACAGGACATCGACCTTCCTCAGCAGCTCGACGAAAATTTTCTTGCCGCGGTCGTCCTTAAGGTTGAGCGTGATCGAGCGCTTATTGGCGTTGAGCAGCATGAAGTAATGCGAGTCGAGGCCCTGCTTCTCGCTCAGCTGCCACCGCCCCTGCTCGCCCTTGCCCGGCGCCTCGAGCTTGATTACGTCGGCGCCCAGCCACGCCAGCATCTCGGTGCATGAAGGGCCGGCCTCGAACTGCGTCAGATCGAGGACCTTTACGCCTGCCAACGCCTTTTCCATTTGCCGTCCTCCTGCCGAACCCGCGCCGCCCAGTGTTTGATCCCTTCTAGCCCCTGCGGTCATCCCCGGCAAGTGCGGGATGTCGGCGCCTGTCGTGCGCGCGCGGGCGCGGTCTGCTAAGAATTGTCAGGTAGCGATGTCTAACGCGGCGGCCAGCCTCGCGCGCATCCGCGAGGAACTCAACCACAGTTTCCAGGAACGCGCCGATCTTATCGACGGCGCGCTCTGCGCGCTGCTCTCGGGCAGCCACGTGCTCATTATCGGGCCGCCGGGCACGGCCAAGTCGATGCTGTCGGACGAGCTCTGCCGGCGTATCGAGGGCGCCAACTATTTCCAGTGGCTGCTCACCAAGTTCAGCACGCCCGAGGAGATTTTCGGCGCCGTCAGCCTAAGCGGCCTCGAACACGACGACTACCGGCGCGTGACCGCGCATAAGCTGCCCGAGGCGCACATCGCGTTCCTCGACGAGATCTTCAAGTCCAACTCCTCGATCCTCAATGCGCTGCTGACCATCATCAACGAGCGCCTGTTCCACAACGGGCGTGAGCGCGTGCGCGTGCCGCTCATCACGCTGTTCGGGGCCTCTAACGAGCTGCCCGACGAGGAAGAGCTGACCGCGCTCTACGACCGCTTCATGCTGCGCTTCACCGTCGACTACATCGGCGAAGAATTCCGTTTCCTCAAGATGCTCGAAGGGGCGCGCCCGGCCGCGCGCACCACGCTGAGCCTCGCCGAGCTGGATGAGATGCGCGCGCGGACCCGCGCAATCGCGGTCCCGGGCGGCGTGCTCACTGCCATCGGCGAGCTGCGCCGCGAGCTCAGCCGCCAGCAAATCGTGGTCTCCGACCGGCGCTGGCGCAATTCGCTCGACGTGCTCCGCGCGCATGCCTTGCTCTCCGGCCGCGCGGCCGTCACCGAGGACGACCTCGGCTTCCTCGAGCACGTATTGTGGAAAGACCCGGAGGAACATCCTAAGGTCCGCGACGCGATCCATCGCCTGGTCAAGGGCTACGAGGAGCAGGCGCGCGAGCTCCTGATCCAGAGTCAGGAGCTGCGCGACTACGCCGAGCGGGCATGGGAGAGCGACGAGCTCCGCAGCCGCGCGCTGGTCGAAGCCCACACCAAGATCGCCAACATCCTGGTGCGCTTCGACCACCTGATGCGCGAGGCGGCCGAGAGCGGGCGCACGATGCAAGGGGTCGAGACGATGCGCTCGCAGGTCAAGGAAATTCAGCAGACGATGCTGCGCCGGATTTAGCCCGCGCCCTTGTAGGACGCTCGCCGATGCCAGCCGAGGAATCCACCCCCGCAATCGTGCTCCGCACGCGCGACTACATGGAGTCCGATCGCATCGTCACCCTGCTCACGGAGCAGGTGGGCAAGCTCGGCGGCATCGCCAAGGGCGCCAAGGCCTCGCGCCGGCGCTTCGAGCATCGGCTCGAGCCGTTCTCGCACGTGATGCTGTATTTTCGCCGCCGCCCGCACGGCCAGTTGGTCTTCATCACGCGCGCCGAAGCGGCCGGCCTTGAGCCTTTTCGTCTCGAGGATGACCTCGGGCGCCTCGCGCTCGGCGCCTACATGCTCGATCTGGCCGACGCGCTGACCTCCGAGGATGCGGAAGCGTCGGGCGCCTATAGATTACTGGCCGAAGCGCTATCTGCGCTCGGCGCGGGCGAGGCCGGCGCCGCGTTGCGCCAGGCCTACGAGCTCCAGATGTTCCGATGGGCCGGGTTCGGAATCGAGTTCGACCGCTGCCGCGCCTGCGCCGAGAGCCAGGCCGGCGCGCCGGCCGTACACTTCATCATCGCGCGGGGCGGAATCGTTTGCGCGCGATGCCGCGAGAGCGCGCCCGAGGGCGGCATCCGGCTGAGCGCGGCCAGCACGGCGGCGCTAGTCGATTTGGAGCGGATGCCGCTGGCGGCGGCCGTGTCGGCGGCGGCGGCGGGCGCCGACGGCGCGCTCGCCATCGCGCGCTTCATCGCTTCGGTGGTCGATCGCAAGCTCAGGTCGGTCGAGTTCCTGGACTCGGTGATCGCTCCGGCGACGCGCGCGTAACCTCGCCTCCGCGCGAGAAGCATCCACCTCTTTCAAAGACTCACGACGAGGCCCGACAGATGAGAGCGATCCAATTCGATCGGCTGGGCGGCGCGGAAGTGATGGAACTGCGCGAGGTGCCGAAGCCCGAGCCTAAGCCCGGAACGATCGTGGTCAGAAACCACGTGATCGCGATCAATTTCGGCGACATCCTGTTTCTGCGCGGCGAGTACCTGGTCAAACCCGTGTTCCCGGATACGCCCGGGATGGAAGCGGCCGGAGTGATCGATTCCGTCGCGCCCGACGTCACAGACATCGCGCCCGGTGCGCGCGTTGCCTACATCGGAATGGGCGCCTACGCGGAGTACACGCGAATTCGCCGCTCGCGCGCGATTCCGTTGCCCGACTTCATGGACTTCGAACAGGGCGCCGCGTTTCCCATCGCCGTGCTCACCGCCTGGCACCTGCTCCATAGCTGTCATCGAACCACGCCGGGACAGACGGTGATCGTTCATTCGGCGGCCGGCGGCGTCGGCATCGCGGCGGTCCAGATCGCCAAGGCCGCGGGAGCGCGGGTGTTCGGCACCGTCTCGAGCGACGACAAAATCGCGTTGGTGCGGAAATTCGGCGCCGACGAGGTGATCAACTATGCGACACATGATTTTGCGGAACAGGCGATGCGCCTCAGCGGCGGACGCGGCGTCGATCTCATCCTCGACGCGGTCGGCAAGCCGACTCTCGTCAAGGGGCTCGGATGCCTCGCGCCGTTCGGGCATCTGATCGCATACGGCCGCGCGGGAGGCATCCCCGATCCGGTGAATCCGATGACGCTGTTCAGCAAGGCGTTGAAGATAAGCGGTTTCGCGGTGCCGATGGTGTACGCGATGCACGAGATACATCGGCGCGGGCTGGAAGACGTTTACCGGCTCGCGCGCGAAGGCAGGCTGACCGTGCCGATCGGCGCGAAATTCGCGCTGCCCGACGCGGTCGAGGCGATACGTTACCTGCAATCGCGCCGATCGGTGGGAAAACTGCTCTTGATTCCTTGAAATCGAGCCGATACCCCCTCGCCCCTCGGCTACGTGTGCCGACTGACGAAAGCTGGATGGAGCGCCGGCTGCGGAGAGGGTACCGCGTCTCCGCGTGGTGCAACAATGCGGCTGGTTCGGCTGCGCGGCAGGTTCGCGATGGTGGAATCTTTAACTAGAATCCACCTAATGAAAACCGTGACCGTATTTGCGGCGCTCGCTCTGCTCCTGAGTCCGACATTCACATCGGCGCAGCTCTTGCGCGGCGGGCCGATCGGCGGCCGTCTCGAGCGCTTCAAGGAACGGATGACCAACAAAGACGAGTCGATTCACTATGACCCGGCAGTGCTGGAGACGGGAGTCGCGCGAAACGAGGTTATCGCGAAGCTGGGCGAGCCGAATGCGAGCCAGGGCGAGGGCGTAGCGCGCGAGGACGCGTGGGCGTTCTTCCCTGACGGAGCCAAGTTTAAGGATCCGGAAGTAACCGGTGCGACTATCGCCGCCGCTGTTTTTACCGCCGGCATGTCGCTCGCAGTGCGCAAGGCGCGGAACACTGTGGCCGAGCACCAACTCACGCTGTACCGCGTCCATTACGACACTCAGGCTCGCGTCAAAACGGTGCAGGTGGTGCCACCGACGCACGGCTCAGAACCAGCCGGGTCACCCGGTGCCGCGTCTTCACCAGTCTCCGAGTAGGTGCGCTTTCGGGTTCGTAGCCGCCCTATGGAGTTGGCGTAGGAGACGGAGTCGCCAGGACATCGCGCGCTGGATCATACGACGCTGAATTCACCAGGTCGTCGCCGAGACTGCACTGTGCGTTCCTTTAGCTGGAAATTGGGCGTGACGCGCTGATGCGCCTGAAGATCGAGCGTTTCAGTCCGCGGCCATGCGCGGGCGCCGGACACCGCAGTGCGGCGCAATACCCATCCGCTCGTAGTAGCGCTGATGGTATTCCTCGGCGCGATAGAATACCGACGCCCGAGCGATCTGAGTCACGATCGGCCCGTCGACCTCTCCCGCCTCGTCGAGACGCTTGAGCGAAGCTTCGGCCGCGGCCTTCTGCGCGGCGTCGTGGTAGAAAATCACCGAGCGGTACTGCGTGCCGATATCGGGGCCCTGCCGGTTGAGCGTGGTGGGATCGTGAATCTCCCACAAGAGCTCCAGCAGCCGATCGTACGAAACCACCGCCGGGTCGTATTCGACCTGTACGACTTCGGCATGCCCCGTCTTGTCAGTACATACCTGCTGGTAAGTCGGATGCTTGAGCCATCCGCCCATGTAGCCCGAGGTCGCGGCGATAACGCCGTCGAGTTCGCGAAAGGCGGACTCGACTCCCCAGAAGCATCCGCCGCCGAAAGTAGCTATTCGTCTTCGC
This sequence comes from Binataceae bacterium (SeqCode), assembly GCA_036495625.1. Lineage (GTDB taxonomy): Bacteria > Desulfobacterota > Binatia > Binatales > Binataceae > JAKAVN01. Next base: position 15,282 of record DASXMQ010000104.1, read on the forward strand.
GCCATCGTGCCGAAAGCATCCTGCTTGATGAAATTCCCCTTTTGCGAGCGCAAAAAAGAAAGGGCGCCCCCGTGAGGGCGCCCTTTCCGAATCGTATACCCGGTTGCCCTCTATAGCTTTACATAGACGCTCTTGATCTGCGTGTAAAGCTCAATTGCGTACTTGCCCAGCTCGCGCCCGAAGCCGGATTGCTTGTAGCCGCCAAAGGGCGAAATCGGATCGATCATACCGTAGCAGTTGACCCATACGGTGCCGGCCTTGAGCGCGCGCGCGACCTTGTGCGCGCGGCCGACGTCGCTGGTCCAGACCGCGGCGCCGAGACCGTAGTCCGTATCGTTGCCCTGAAGCACCGCGTCGTTCTCGTCCTTGAACGGGATAGTCGCGGCGACGGGACCAAAAATTTCCTCGCGTGCGATCCGCATCTTGTTGTTCACGTCGGCAAAGACGGTCGGCTTCACGAAATAGCCCTTGCCGCTCATCGCCTCACCGCCGACGGTCACGCGCGCGCCTTCCTGCTTGCCCAGTTCAAGGTAGCCCTTGACCTTGTCGAACTGCTCCTTGGAGACCAGCGGACCCATCATGGTGTTGGGCTCGAGGCCGTCGCCCACGGTCATGCCGGCGCTGAACTTGGCGAGCGAATCGTTGAACTTGTCGTAAACGTCCTTCTGCACGAAGATCCGCGTCCCGGCGCAGCACACCTGCCCCGAGTTGAAGAACACGCCCATCATCGAGTTCGGCACCGCCTGCTCCATGTCGGCGTCGGGAAAGATGATGTTGGGAGATTTTCCGCCGAGCTCCAGCGATACGCGCTTCAAGTTGCCCGCCGAGGCCTTGAGGATGATCTTGCCAACCTCGGCCGAGCCGGTGAAGGCGACCTTGTCGATGTCCGGATGCTCGGAGATCGAGCTGCCCGCGCCGGGGCCGAAGCCGGTGATTATGTTGACCACGCCTTCGGGCAGGCCGGCCTCAAGAATCAGCTCGCCGAGGCGGAGCGCCGTGATCGGGGTCTGTTCGGCAGGCTTGAGAATCACGGTATTGCCGCAGGCGAGCGCGGGGCCGAGCTTCCACGACGCCATCAGCAGCGGAAAGTTCCACGGAATGATCTGTCCGCATACGCCGACCGGCTCGCGCAGCGTGTAGTTGAACATCGACGGATCGGACGGATTGGTGTCGCCGTAAATCTTGCTGCACCATCCGGCGTAGTAACGGAAGGTTTCGGCCGCGCCCGCGATGTCGATCGCGCGCGCCTGGGTCTTCGCCTTGCCGTTGTCGAGCGTCTCGAGTTCGGCCAGCTCGTCGGCGTGCTGCTCGATCAGGTCGGCGATCTTCAGCAGGTACCGCGCCCGCTCGTGCGGTCCCATCTTCGACCATTTGCCGTCCTCGAACGCCTTGCGCGCCGCCTTGACGGCTTCATCCACGTCGGCCTTGTCGCCTTCGGCGATCAGCGCAAGCACTTCTTCGGTCGCCGGATTGAGGGTCTCGAAGGTTTTGCCCGATTTCGCCGGCACCCATTTTCCGCCGATAAGCAATTTCTTGGGTGAAGCCTTGAGGAAGTTCAGCGCCGCGCTCGAGCGCGCACTGCCGGCCGTCCGTTCTGCCGATGGTGTGGTTGCTCCCATAATTTGCTCCTTGTGTTCGATGGCGCGGGCGCCATCGTTGAATTCGTCGCCGCGGCCTAGAAATTGAGGCGCGCAATCACCTGTCCCATCTGCGCGGTGTCGTACGCGCAAAGCTGCCTGACCTCGTTGGCGAAGGCGCTTGAATTCAGCGCGTCAAGCATCGCGCGCACCGGAGTCGAGTCCATCTCGCGCCGCAGAATAACGACATCATAGCGCTCTTCGCGCACTGCAACAAAACCCAAACCGAAGGCCTCCGCCGCCACTCGCAGCGTGAGCCCGGCATCCGCCTCGCCCGCCGCGATGGCGGCGGCGACCTCGAGATGGCCGCTTAGCTCGCGCGCGTAACCTGCAATCCGCCGCGGCACGATCTTCAGCTCCGCCAGCGCCTGGTCCAGCACGAGCCGTGCACCGGCACCGGCCTCGCGGTTGACGATACGGACGCCGGACCCTGCGAGGTCGGCGACACCGCGCACGCCGAGCGGATTACCCCGGCGCACGCCGAGTCCGAGTTCCCAGCGCGCGAAGTTCACCATAGTCGCCTGCCGGCGCTTGAGCGCCTCGCGCACCGCCGCGAGGTTGTAGTCGCCGCCCTCGCGATCGCCGAGATGTACTCCCGCGGCGTGCACCCGTCCGGCGAGCAGCGCGGCCAGAGCCGCGCGGCTGCTTTGCACGATCGGCGTAAGCGTCGCGGCCGGCCGATTACGCGCTGTCCAATCAGCCAGAATCGTCACCGCCGGATCGCATCCCGCAACCAGCAGCGTGGCGTCGATCTGCTCGCGCGTGCGAAACGCGGCCACTTGCGCGTGCCGGCCGCGAGCGTGCTCGAGCACGCCCGCGCCCGGCGCCAGGCGCATCGCCGGCGCCGGCTGGGCGAGCGCGACCAGCCGCCCGCCGACGCGCGCCAGCGCGACCGTCGGACGCGCCGAGCGCGCCGGCGCATCCGGCGTCCCCTCTTCAACGGCGCCGGCCGGCGCGCCTTGCCGCGCGCCGCCCGGCGCCTCGGCCCAGTCGGCTTCGAGCAGCGCCGGCGTGCCAGCGCTGCCGAAGAGCACCTCGACGCTATGGCCCAGCTCGCGCGCGAGCGCGAGCGCCGCACCGACGCCGGGCTGATAGACGCCGGACTCGATCGCGCCGAGGGCCTGGCGCGAGAGTCCGGCGCGCCGCGCGAGCTCGTCCTGGCTGAGCCCGCGGGCGAGGCGCGCGCGGCGCAGCATCACGCCGCTCTGCTGCGCCGGCCGATTTTCCATTGCTCGCCGTCTAGCCATGATGTCTGCCATGATGCTTGTCAGGACGCCAGCATAGTGGCATAAAGGCATCCGATATGAAAATCTCCAGTTGCTCCATTGTTGCCTCGCGGCGCGCAGCGCTGGCGCTTGCCGCCGCCCTCGTCCTCTTAATCATGCCCTCGGCGCAGGCTCGCGCACAGAATCCCGCTGCGTCATCGAACGCCATGACGATGGCGAGCCCGCCGCCCGTTTCAGAGCCGTCCCTGATGTCGCCGGTCGTGCAGTACTTCGCCGACTGGTTCCCGCGCGTCACGCGCATCCAGAGCGAGCAGCCGCGCTGGATCACGCCGCTGGTAACGGTCACGCCGCGCCTGGAAGAGGAGTTCCGCTACGATCAGCTCTGGCAGGCGCAGCCGCATGGCAAGGCGCTCGACAACTTCGGCGCCAACAAGGGGCTCGAGCTGATTCCGTTCGAGAACACCGAGATCATTCTCGGCGTGCCGGGATGGATCGCGCACAATGGGACTCTTCCGCCGCCACCCAAGAAAGGGGCCGCGAAACCGGATGTCGACGGCTGGGCCGACGAGACGTTTCTCGTCAAATACCGGCTGCTATCGGCCAACGAGGAGAGCGGCAACTACATCCTCACCGTGTTCATGGGCTTCAGCGCGCCCACCGGGAGCGACGGCAACAGTTCGCGCCATGCGCTATTTACGCCTACCGTCGCGTTTGGAAAAGGATGGGGTGACTTCGATTTTCAGAGCACGCTGGGAATTACGGTTCCCAACGGCGGCATGCAGCGCCTGGGCGCGCCGCTCGCTTACAATACCGCCTTCCAGTACCGCCTGTTCAAGTACTTCTGGCCCGAATTCGAGGTCAACTACACCTGGTGGCCCAATGGCGAGAAAGACGGAATAAACCAGGTCTTCCTCACCCCTGGACTGATAATCGGGCGCATTCCGATCCATAACCGCGTTGGGATGACCTTCGGCGCCGGGTACCAGGTCGCCGTCACGCATCATCCCGCATACAACAATGCGGTGATCGCGACCGGCCGTATCCCCTTCTAGGCGGCGACGGAACGCCGATGAAGAGTAGTCGCGGACTCGCCGTTCTCATCGTCCTTGCGGCCGCGGGCGGCGCACTGCTCGCGCTCGTCGCGGGGGGCGGCGGCGCCGAAGCGTTGACGCCGCTCCAGGTCGCGTACGCCGGGTCGATGGGCTCGATGATGGACGGCGGAGTGCGTCCCGCGATCGCGAAGGCTCTGGGAGCCGAACTGCAAGGACGCGCCTCCGGCTCGACCGGCCTTGCCAACCTGATCCTCGCGGGCAGCATCCGGCCCGACGTGTTCATCTCGGTCACGCCGGGACCGATGCGCTCGGTGCTGAAGGCGGGCAGGGCCCAAACCGCGATTCCGATCGCGCGTACCGAGATGGTGATCGCATACAGCCCGAAGAGCCGGTACGCGGCGGCGCTGGCGAAGGCCGGCGACGCGGGCGCGGCGCCGTGGTGGCGAATCCTGCAAACGCCGGGGCTTCGCTTCGGGCGCACCGATCCGAACACCGATCCGCAAGGGTTGAACATCATCTTCGTGATGCAGCTTGCGGCGGACTACTACCGTCAGCCGGACCTCGCGGAGAAAATTCTGGGGCCGCAGATCAATCCGCAACAGATTTTCCAGGAACCGCAGGTGATGGCGCGGCTGCAGACGGGACAACTCGACGCCAGCTCTGCGTACAAGACGCAGCCCAAGGCGCTTGGGCTGCCGTTTCTGACGCTGCCGCCGGAAATCAATCTCGGCTCGTCATCGATGGAGAAGGAATACGCGAAGGTGAGCGTCACGCTGAACGGCAAGGCGCGCCGCCCTTCCCTCCTCGTATTCTACGCCGCAGTGCTCAACGACGCGCCGCAGCCGAAGCTCGCCGAGCGCTTTCTTGCCTGGCTGAACGGCCCCGAGGCGCGCCAGATCCTGTCGCGGTACGGCTACGACGATCCCGGTGACGCCAAGCCGCCGGTGCCATAATATAGAGCGTCGTGCGATCTTCCTGGTTGGCCCGAACGGGCATGCTCGCGTTCACGCTGGCGCTGCTCTACCCGCTGCTCGGGCTTTACGCTCCGGTCGGCCGATGGCAATGGGACGGCAGCATCCCCGGCTCGACCGCCTCCGCAGTCAGCGTTTCGCTGGCGCTCACCGGAATCGCCCTCGTGCTCGACGTGATCGTCGGGACGCCGGTTGCATGGTACCTCGCGCGTGGCACGGGCCGCGATAAAGTCGTCTGGGAAGCTGCGGTTCTGATTTCCGTGCTGATGCCGCCGCTTGCGCTGGGGATCCTGCTCTCGCTCGCTTTCGGTCCCACGATGAAGCCGGGCGCGTGGCTCCTCAGGATGGGCTTGCCGACGACCAACAGCCCGCTCGCGTTTGTCGCGACCCAGTTCTACGTGAGCGTCGGCTACTATATCGTGGCCGCGCGCGCCGCGCTGGCGGCAGTACCCGGCGAGCTGGAGCGGACTGCGGCGCTGCTCGGATTGCGTCCGCACGAGGTGTTTTGCCGCGTGACTTTTCCGCTCGCGCGGCTGGGCTTTGCCGCCGCGGTGAGCCTCGCATGGGTGCGGGCGCTCGGCGAATTCGGCGCGGTGGTCGTAACCGCCTATTATCCGAGCGGGATGCCGGTGCAGATATGGATCAACCTGCAGGACGCCGGAATGCCGGCCGTGATGCCGCTGCTGGTGGTCTTCCTTCTCACCGCGCTGCCGCTCCCGTGGGCGATTCATCTGCTCGCGCAAAGGCGCTACGCCGATGCCAACGCTTGATGCGAGTATCGTAAAGCGCCGCCGCGCGCTTACCGTGGATGTCCGTCTGCGCCTGGAGCAGGGAGCGCGGCTTGGGCTCTTCGGCGCTTCGGGAGCGGGCAAGAGCACCGTGCTCTCGTGTCTTGCGGGAATCGAAGCGCCCGACGCCGGGCGCATTCAGCTTGGCGGCACGGTGCTGTTCCCGCCGCATCTGCCGCTCCATCAGCGGCCGCTCGCCTATCTCACGCAAAGCGACTCGCTTTTTCCCCATCTGAGCGTGGCCGACAACGTCTGCTTCGGACTGCGCGGACACGAGGACAACGGCGCGCGCGGCTGGGTCGAGGAACTCAAGCAACGCCTCGCACTCGGGCCGCTATGGAACGAATCGGCGCGGCGGATTTCCGGCGGCCAGGCGCGCCGCGTCGCGCTTGCGCGGATGCTCGCCCGGCGCCCGCCGCTCGTTCTGCTCGACGAGCCGTTCACGGCGCTCGACGGTCCCACGATTGCGGATCTGGTCGAAGCGATCCTGCAATGGCATCGCGAACTCGGCTTCACGCTCATCGCGGTTGACCATCGCGCCGACATCCTGGAGCGGCTGTGCACGCGCGCCGCGGCGATCGAAGGCGGACGCGTCGTCCAGCAAGGTTCGTGGGGTGAGCTTACGTCGGCGCCGGCGACTCCGATGCTGGCGCGCCTGCTCGGAGTCTGATCCGGGGCGGCTTGCGCCATCGGGAGCGCGCCGCTCAATCCTCGACGATCAGCGGGGGCTTGAAGCAGCCGTTTTCGTATTCCACCAGCACGATTCCGCAGTTGGGCGGAACGTGCGTGTTCTCCCAATGGCCGACGAGATGCGCCCAGCACGTCAGCATCACGCCGCCGTGGCTGACCACCGCCAGTTCCCCGCCGCCGGCGCGCATCGCCAGCCGCTCCAGGATTGGCGCCACCCGCACGCGCACGTCCTCGTAGCTCTCGCCGCCCTCCGGACGCCACAGCCACATCTTCTCGGTTTCGAACGTCGGATCGTCGCGCACTGCGTCGTAAGGCTGTCCGCGCAGGTAGCCGAAGTGACGCTCGTAGAGGTCCGGCTCGACCTCGACCGGCAGGCGTAGCGCGGCGGCGAGGATCTCGCCGGTCTCGCGCGCCCGCGCGTAGGGGCTGGTGATGACCAGGCGCGGGTTGAACATTCGCGCGATGCGGCGCGCCGCCTGCGCGGCCTGTTCGCGCCCCAGGTCGGTCAGCGGCGCGTCAGGAGTGGTGGTGAAGCGGCGTTCGCGATTACCTTCGCTCTCGCCGTGACGGATCATGATCAGCTTACCCATCTATCGCACTTGCCCGCAGCCGCCCGCAGTTGCCCGATCTATCGAATTGCCGATCCCGAACGCACGGCCCCGCTCGCTTGAGGATTTCCCGGCTCAGGTCTTCGTGCCGCCGCCCTCGGGCGGGTTGAAAGTGCGGCGCAAGTTCAGAAACGGCTCGAACAGATCGAGCGGAATCGGAAACACCGTGGTCGAATTGTTCTCGGCCGCGATCTCCTTGAGCGTCTGCAGGTAGCGAAGCTGAAGCGTCACCGGACTCTTGCCCATGATCTCGGCCGCCTCGGCCAGGCGTTGCGCGGCCTGGAATTCGCCTTCGGCCGCGATCACCTTGGCGCGCCGCTCGCGCTCCGCTTCGGCCTGCGCGGCGATCGCGCGCTGCATGTCCTGCGGGAGATCGATGTTCTTGAGTTCGACCAGCGTCACCTTGACGCCCCACGGTTCGGTCTGCGCATCGACGATCTCCTGGATGCGCGCGTTGAGCTTTTCGCGCTGGGCCAGCAGTTCGTCGAGTTCGGTCTGGCCGCCGACCGAACGCAGCGTGGTCTGCGCCAGCTGCGTGGTCGCAAAAAGATAGTTCGCGACCTCGGTTACCGCGCGCGAGGGGTCGAGCACGCGGAAATAGAGTACCGCGCTAACCTTGATCGTGACGTTGTCGCGAGTGATCACGTCCTGGGGCGCGATGTCCAGGGTGACCGTGCGTAGATCGACGCGCACCGATCGCTCGATAACCGGAATGATGAAAATCACGCCCGGCCCGCGAAACGGGGTGAGCCGACCCAGCCGGAAAACCACCGCGCGTTCGTATTCGTTGAGCACCCTGAGCCCGCTTAGCAGGATCGCCACGCCAATCACGATGATGATTCCCAGTGCCGGTGCCATAAATCTCTCCCGCCTTCATCTCGCGGGCGCCGGCGCCCGCCGCTTCGTACAGTTTGAGGAAAATGCCGCTCTACGATTCGCCGCGCACCTCGATCTCCAGCCCGTGCACTGCGATCACGCGCGCCCGGGCGCCGACGCCGAGCGCTTCGCTGCTGGCCGCGCGCCAGTGCTCGCCGTGCACGAAGACCCGCCCCGGCGCGCCCGGCGCGATCGCGTCGCGCACTTCGCCGATTTCGCCGACCATCCCTTCGCGCCCCGTCGTGGGCCGCCGATGCCGCTCGCGCAGAACGATCCAGCCAAGGCCCAGAATGAACGCGCTCATCGCGACCGCCGCGCCGGCGATCATGCCGCGGTTCACCTCGAGGTCGGTCTGCGAGCTGTCGATTAGAAAGAGCGAGCCGACCACGAACGCGATCACGCCGCCGACGCCGAGCACGCCATAGCTGCGGACGAAGGCCTCGGAGATGAGCATCCCGACTCCCAGCAGCAGCAGCAGCAGCCCGGTCAGGTTAATCGGCAGGATTTCGAATGAGCCGAGCGCGAGCAGAAGACAGATCGCGCCGACCACGCCCGGAAGGTAGAAGCCCGGATGGGCGAACTCGAAATAGATCCCCACGATTCCGGCCAGCATCAGCAGGTACACGATATTGGGGTCGGCGAGCACGTTGAGCAGCGCCTGCCCAAGCGTCATCCGCAAGCGGCGAATCGCAGCGTCGGCGAGCTTGAGCTTCACCACCGCGCCGCCGCCGCCGACCTTGACCTCGCGGCCCGACGCCTGCACCAGCAGGCTGTGCAGGTCGGGCGCAACGATGTCGATCACGTGGCGCTTGAGCGCCTCGGCCTCGCTGATCGCGGAGCTTTCGCGCACCGCCTGCTCGGCCCATTGTTCGTTGCGGCCGCGCTCGCGTGCGATGCTGCCGGCAAACGAGGCGGTGAAGTTCTCGATCTTCTTGCCCACCACTCCTTTGATCTCGCTGCCGCCCTCGCCCACCGGATGCGCCGCGCCGATCGTGGTCCCCGGCGCCATCGCGGCGATTGCCGCCGCTTCGGTGATGAAGGTTCCGGCCGACGCCGCGCTCGCGCCCGACGGCGCCACGTACACGATCGTCGGGAGCGGCGCGTTGAGCAGGTCCTTGACGATGCGCTGTGCCGAGCCGAGCAATCCGCCGGGGGTGTCAAGCTCGATCACCAGGGCGCCGGCGTTATGCGCGCCGGCGTAGGCGATTCCGTCTTCGATATACGCGGCTACCGCCGGGTTGATCGAGCCGTCAACCCTGATCAGACAGACCCACGGCGGCGCCGCGACCGCCGCGCCGGGAGCCGCCGCGGACGGCGTGGCCAGGCTCGCTGCGCGGTGGTCGTGTTCGGCGGCCGCCAGACCGATCGCGCCAAGCGCGAGCGCACATAGCGCCGCGCACACCCGCGCCGCGGATGCCGCAATTCCCCCCCTCGCGCTCACGGCCGCCGGCTCATCGCGCGCCCCCGCGCGCCGGTATCTCGAGCCCGAGCAGCTTCATCACTTCCTGTATATCCTGCCATACCACCCGCTTCTCTCCCGGACTGCGCAGCAGGTAGGCCGGATGGAACGTCGGCATCAGTTTGACACCGCGCACTTCATGCCAGTTGCCGCGCAGCCGGCTGATCGGCGTCTTGACCTTGAGCAGCGCCTGCACCGCGAAGGTGCCGAGCGCGACGATCGCCCGCGGACGCACGAGATCGATCTGGCGCATCAGGAATGGCTCGCACGCGGCGACCTCGTCGGGCTCGGGATTGCGATTGTCGGGCGGGCGGCACTTGATCACGTTGCAGATATAGACGTCGGACCGCTTAAGGCCCATCCCGCGCTCGATGATGTCGGTCAGCAGTTTCCCGGCGCGGCCGACGAACGGCTCGCCGCGCGCGTCCTCGTCGGCGCCGGGAGCCTCGCCGACGAACATCAGGTCGGCCTCGGGATTGCCGACGCCGAAGACCAGATGCGTTCGCAATGGCGCGAGCTTGCAGCGCTTGCAATCGCCGACGAAGGCGCTCAGTTCCTCCAGCGAAGCGGTCTTCTCGAGGCCCGGATAGCGCGAGAGCAATTCCTCGGACGCCGGGAGCGGCGCGGGCGGCGATGAAGCGGTCCGGGCCGAGCCGCCAGCGGACGAGGGGGCTGCGGTCGCAGATGGCGGCGGTTTGGATACGGATGCGCGTTGGCCGGCGGCGCTAACGGCGTCGCGCGCGGGCAACCCCTCCAGTCCTTCCTCGGCGAGTTGCGAAAGATAATCGCGGACGGAATCCAGCAGCAGGCGGCGATGCTCTGGCGCGCTCAGGTCGCGGCTCATAACATCAGGTCAGCGGCCGGGCCGCGGTCCGGCCGCGGTTATGATTGTCGCCACCGTAATCGCCCTCATCGTAGGGTTCATCGCGCTCAGCGCTCCGCCGGCCTTCGCCTGGGGCCCGGTCACTCATATTGCCTTGGGGGTGCAAGTGCTTGCGAGCGTTAGCACCCTGGAAGAGCCCCTACAAGCCATTCTACTCTCAATGCCCGACGCTTTCCTGTATGGCTCGCTCGCGCCCGATATCGTGCAGGGGCGCCGCCTGCAGAGCCGGCTGCGGCGCCATTCGCACAACTGGGCGGCCGGCTTCGGGCTGCTGAGCGCAGCGCGCGGGAGCGAGGAGCAGGCCTTTGCGTTGGGCTACCTTGCCCATCTCGCGGCCGACGTGCTCGCGCATAATTTCTACCTGCCGACGCGCTGGATCGGCCGTTTCAACACGGCGGTCGCGAGCCATATCCTGAGCGAAGCGCGTTTCGACTCGATGCAGGATGCGGCGCATCGCGAAACCCTCGTGCGGTTGATGGCAATCGACTTTAGGACCCTCGACAAGACGCTCAGCCGCCAGATCGATTCCCCACTGCTCCCCTTCCGCGCGCAAAAGCGCATCTTCGAGGGCGGGTTGCGCAGGATTCGCCAATGGAACCGCGTGATCCTGGCGATCGGCAGACTGAGAGCCCATGACCGCGCCGACGTCGAAGTCTTCTGCTCGGCGTCCTGCTCGGCGATCGACGGCGTGATGCGCGACGGCGACGAGGCGCCTGCCTGCCGCTTCGATCCGATGGGCCAGCGAGCGCTGCGCAACGCCCAGCGCGCCCGCCGCACGCTGCAGCGCCTCGCGCGGATGGGGCCGGAAACCGGGCGCGCCGCGCGCCAGCTCGCCAACTCGACGGTCGAGGAACTGCGCTCGCATCTGAGCGAGGTGCCCTTCGGGGGTCCGTCGAAGGCGTCCTGAGCGCGCGAATCTTTCTCCATTGTTCGGCCCAAAAAGGGAGCGTCGCCGGCCGCGGGCTTGAGATACGCGAGCTATCGGTGTTATCACGGCGACGCCGGCATCATTCCGGCGAGGAAACTCATTATGGAAAGCAGCGACAGGCCCAAACCCAACATGTTGTCCGGCGTGCGCGTGCTCGACTTCACGCAATATCTCGCGGGCCCGACGGTAACGCGATTCATGGCCGAGATGGGCGCCGACATCGTCAAGGTCGAGCAGGCGCCGATGGGCGACCCGGCGCGGCTTTTGCCCGCCATACGCGACGGCCGGAGCGCCTACTTCGTCCAGCAGAACCGCGGCAAGCAGAGCCTATGCCTTGACTTCGCCAAGCCCGAATCAATCGAGCTTTTGCGCGAACTCGCGAAAAGGGCCGACGTGGTGGTGGAAAACTACGGGCCCGGCGTGATGGAAAAGCGCGGCCTCGATTACGCCTCGCTGAGCAAACTCAACCCGCGGATCATCATGGCATCGATTTCGGCCTTCGGGCGCAAAGGGCCGCTCTCGCACAAGGTCGGCTACGACTTCATCGCCCAGGCCTTCTCGGGGCTGATGCACATGACGGGCGACCCCAACGGGCCGCCGATGTTCGTCGGACTGGGCATCGGCGACCAGACGAGCGGCGTGCACGCGTTCTCGGCGATCGGCTACGCCCTGTTCTATCGCGAGCGCACCGGCATCGGCCAGTACATCGACATCGCGATGGTCGATACGCTCTACCACATGCACGAAGCGAACATTCAGGTATGGGCGACCACCAAGGGCGAGTACGTGCCCAAGCGGATGGGCTCGCAGCACGAACTGGTGAGCCCGTGCGGCTCGTTCAAGGGCCCTGAGGGCTACATCGTCGTCCTCGTGCTCGACCGGCAATGGCCCTCGATGGCGCGCGCGATGGGCCGCCCCGAACTCACCCAGGATCCGCGTTTCGCCACGATGCGCGACCGGGCGAAGAATCGCTTCGAGCTCGCGGCGATCGTCGAGCAATGGATGCAGGCGCAGCCCTCCAATGAAGCGGTGCTCAAGATCCTCGAAGAGCATCGCGTCGCCGCGGCGCCGGTGATGACGGTGGTCGAGACGGTGAGCCATCCGCACTACAAGGCGCGCAACATGATTCGCACCGTCCCCGATCCGATCCTGGGCGAAGTGATGATTCCCGGCTTCCCGCTGAAGTTCTCGGCCTTCCCCGAGCCGCTCGTGATCAGGGCGCCCCTGCTGGGCGAGCACGGGCCGGCGATTTTACGCGGGCAACTCGGAATGAGCGACACCGAGATCGCGCAACTGCAGAGCGCCGGCGTGCTGCACGCGGAGAACAAGTAGCGCGGCACGCGCGCGCCGCGCCAATGGCCTGCACGTTGACATTTTTCGCGGACTGGCGAAGCTAAGCAATCGCAGTTTATTTCCGTAATTCTACATCCGGGAGGAGAAATCATATGAAAGTCGGTTATTTCCCGTGCACCCAGGACCCGCCCAACGGCGCCAATATCGGCGGCGTGCTCCGCGAAGCGATCGTCGAGGCGCAGGTCGCCGAAGAGAGCGGATTCGACAGCTGCCTGTTCAGCGAACACCATCAGCAGGAAGACTGCTACATCCCCAACGTCATCCTGATGGCCGGGATGGTCGGGGTGTGCACCAAGAAGATCAAGGTCGGCACCTGCGTCACACTGATTCCGCTGTGGCATCCGGTGCACGCCGCCGAAGACGCCGCGATCGTCGATCAGATTACCGGCGGCCGCATGATCCTGAGCGTCGGCGTGGGCTACCAGGACCGCGACTTCGAGGCCTTCGGCCTTTCGATCAAGGAGCGCGCCGGGCGCAGCGAAGAAGGCGTCGAAGTACTCAAGAAATGCTGGGAGCAGGAGCGCTTCAGTCATCACGGGAAGTTCTACAACCTCGACAACGTGATGATCACGCCCAAGCCGCTGCAGAAGCCGCGCCCGCCGATCTGGATGGCGGCGTGGAGCGACGTCGGGATCAAACGCGTCGCGCGAATCTCGGATGGATGGATAACCTCGCCGCTCGAGCACGTCAAAGTGATTAAGCGCTTCGCCGATCTCTATCGCGCCGAGTGCAAGAAGCACGGCAAGAAGCCGTACCTGGTACTGATGCGCGACGTGTGGGTGTCGGAGTCGATGGATTCGGCACGGCGCGAGAGCGGCCCGCTGATGTACACACACAAGTTCTATTACCGCAACAACGGCTACGCGCCGGACGAAGTGATCGACAAGGTCAAATCGGAAAACGACTGGACGTTCGACGTCGCCTCGCCCAACCGCCTGATCGTCGGCTCGCCCAAGGATTGCCTCGAGCAGCTGCAGATGTGGCAGCGCGAGGTGCAGCCGGACTACCTGGTCCTGCGCATGCGCCATCCGGGCGGCCCTTCGCACGAGCGCACCAAGGAAGCGATCCGGGTGTTCGGCAGGGAGATCGGCCCGAAGCTCTGATTCGCTGAACCGATCGGTTCGTGTGCGGGCTGCGGCCGCGGCGCGATCGCCGCGTCCGCGGCCCGCGCCTTTTTTCACTGCCACGCGCAGCTACGAACAGGAATCACCCCGCCAGCGGCGGGGCTTGCGCGATCAGCGGACGGCGCGCAGCGTGCGGCGGCCGGATCGGGCCGCGCGCACGGCGAGCAGCCGGTCGAGGATCACGTCGGCGACCTCGTCCTTGGTGAGCTTGGGATGCTCGACGGCGCGGCCGTCCTCGCCGATGATCGTCACCACGTTGGTATCGACGGCGAAGCCCGCGTCGCTGCGCGACACGTCGTTGGCGACGATGAAATCGAGGCGCTTGCGCCGCAGCTTGTCGGCGGCGTTTTCCTCGAGCCCCTGGGTCTCGGCGGCGAAGCCGATCACGATGCGCGAACCCTTGCGCGCGCTGAGCCGCGGCATCTCGTCAGCGATGCCCACGAGCTCGAGCGTCATCCCGCGCGCGTTTTTCTTGATCTTGTGCGGGGCCTGGCGCGCGGGACGAAAATCCGCCACCGCCGCCGCCATCACCAGGGCCGTGCTCCACGGAAAATCGCGCGCGGTCGCGTTCAGCATCTCGGCCGCGCTCACAGTGTTGATCCGCTCCGCACCGTAGGGCGTGGCAAGCGGCGACGGCCCGGCAATCAGCTTCACGCTCGCGCCACGCTTCCACGCCGCACGCGCGATCGCGAAGCCCATCTTGCCCGTCGATCGATTAGAGACGAAGCGCACGGGGTCGATCATCTCCTGCGTCGGCCCGGCGGTGACCAGGATGCGTTCGGCGCCGAGGTCGTGCGGCGACAGCATCCGCGCGGTTTCTTCGACGATCGAAGCCGGGTCCGGCAGCCGCCCCTTACCCTCGTACCCGCACGCGAGCTCGCCCGCGGCGGGCTCGATGACCGTCACCCCGCGCGCACGCAGCCGCGCAAGGTTCTCGACCACAGCCGGATGCTCGTACATGTGCACGTTCATCGCCGGCGCGAAGGCGACGGGACATCGCGCGGCCAGCAGGACGGTGGTGAGAATATCGTCGGCGATCCCGGCCGCGGCCTTGCCGATTACGTCGGCGCTGGCGGGCGCGATCACGATAGCGTCGGCGGTGTCGGCGAGCCGGATATGGCCGATCTCGGACTCCTGGGTAAGGCTGAAGGTGTCGGTTGCAACCGGATTGGCGCTAAGCGTCTGGAGCGTGAGCGGCGTGATGAACTCGGCGGCGTTGCGCGACATCATCACGCGCACCCGCGCCTGCTCGGCGCTCAGCAGTCGCACCAGCTCGGCGGCCTTGTACGCGGCGATTCCGCCGCACACGCCGAGCACGATCGTCTTGTCTTTCAGCACACCCATCGCAGCACGTTCATCGTGAAGCCAATTCTACGGCGTCGGCGGCAGTCGGAGAAAGAGCCTCGCGAACGCGGCGCCCGGGCTTGAGCTCAGGGACGCGAACCGAAAAAGACCGCGAAGCGCCATTGCTTGAACGCGCAATCGACCTCGGCAAAGCCGGCGGCGCGCATCCATTCGAGCTGATCGGCGAGCGTCGCGCATCGGTCGTGCCGCATCCGCTCGACCGCCCGCTCGTATTCGGCGCGGTCAACGCCCGAATCCAGCACCTGCTCGTCCCACAGCCGCCGATAGCGCGCCTCTGCCGCCGGCGTCGGCCCCAACACCTGCTCGGCATTGACGAACAGGCCGCCCGGCCGCAGCGCTTCGAGGACGCGCGCGAAGAGCGCGCGTTTGGCGCCATCGTCAAGGTGATGGATCGAAAGCGCGGAGACCACGAGGTCCCACGGACCGCCGAGGCTCTGCTTCGTGTAGTCGCTCACCTCGAAGCTCACGCTTGAGTCGCCTGCGGCGACGAACCTCTGGCGCGCTAGCGCGAGCATCGCGTCGGACACGTCAACCAGGTGAATTCGCGCTCTGGGCAGGCGTTCGAGCACCATCGCGGAAAAGAGCCCGGTGCCCGCGCCCAAATCGAGCACGTCGAGCGCCGCGGACGCGCGCGCGCCGGCCCAGTCCGCGATCGTTTCGAGCGCGCTCCCATAGAAGCCGTCGAAGCACGGGACGAGATTGCGCCGCACGGCGTCGTAGCCTTGCGCGCTGAGGCTGAAAAGGCGGCCTACCGCGTTGTTGGAACCGCTCATCGGCTGCGATGCGATGCGGCGTGATCGGCGTCCGGCTTCGCGCCGGACGCGCGCGGCGTTAGCGCTCGATCTCGCCGCTGATGAATTTCTCGACCCGTTCGCGGGCGATGTCGTCGGCAATCTGGCGCGGCGGATGCTTCATCGTGTAGGCCGCGATCGAGTAGAGCGGTCCGCCGATCTTGCGATCGCGCGCCAGCCGCAGGCATCGAATCCCGTCGATCACCACGCCGCCCGAGTTGGGCGAATCCTGCACGGACATCCTGAGCTCGAGCTCGATCGGAATTCCGGCGAAGCCCTCGCCCTCGATCCGTAGAAAGCAGACCTTATTGTCGTGCTGCCAGGCGACATAGTCCGAGGGACCGATATGCACGTCGCCATCGGGCATCCGCTCGGGCATCACGCTCTGCACCGCCTCGGTCTTGGACTTGCGCTTGGAGCCCAGGCGCGAGCGGTCGAGCATGTTGAGGAAGTCGGTGTTGCCGCCGGTGTTGAGCTGGTAGGTATGGCGCACCTTGATCCCGCGGTCGGCGAACAGTTTCATGATGGTGCGATGCAGGATGGTCGAGCCGAGCTGCGACTTAACGTCGTCGCCGATCACCGGAATCTTGCGCTCGTTGAACTCTGCGGCCCATTTCTCGTTCGAGACTATAAATACCGGCATGCAGTTGAGCAGACTCACGCCGGTCGCCAGGCAGGCGCGCGCGTAACGCTCGACCGCCTTCTGACTGCCCACGGGCAGGTAGCAGAGCATCACCTCTGCGCCGCTCTCGCGGAGCCGCCGCTCGATATCGACCGGCTTTTCCTTGGATGGCAGAAAGCTCGACTCGGGCGGATACTGCGCCATATGGTCGGCGACGCCGTCATGAATTTCGCCCATATCGACGGTGACGCCGTAGTTCGGAAGATCGCGCCAGATGGTGATGGTGTTGTTCGGCGGCGCGAAGCAGGCGTCTTCCAGGGGCCGTCCGACCTTGCGAGAATCGATATCGAACGCGCAGGCGACTTCGATATCGCCCGGCTTGTAGCCGCCGAGGTCGTAGTGCATCAGGCCGACCGGGCTGCGCTGCGCTTTGGCCGGGGCATTGCGGTAATACTCGATGCCCTGGAGGAGTGAGGACGCACAGTTGCCCACTCCGACAATCGCCAATCGAATCTTCGCCATATTCCCCTTCTCAGTTCACCGCCCCGTTTCCACAGTAATCCCCCACAAATGTCGCTCAGGCGCGCCCGTCGCGGCCGCCCCCGAGAGATAAGCGGAACTGATAGTGCCCTGTCGTTTTATCGGAGCGCGAGAGCAAAGTAAATTGGCCGGACCGCGGTTACCAACAGCGTCCCGGACCGTGGAAAAATGGCCCGTTCCGGCCTTGCGCGCAAAAAAACACCAAGTCAACGAACAAAGGGCGAACGATACTTGCCGCTAGTCCTTCGGCATCGCGGCCAGCACGCCGCGCGCGAGATCCATGAACGCGCGGCTTGCCGGATGTTCGGGGTCTTTCAGCACGATCGGCATCCCCGCGTCGCCGGCCTCGCGCACCTCGAGATGGATC
>DASXMQ010000105.1:0-9074 GCA_036495625.1 Binataceae bacterium (SeqCode)
CGGCAGAGGTTTACAGCGAAGCCTTCACTGCGCGGAGCAGCGCGAGGTTATCCGAATGGCCGGTCTTGTGCGCGGTAACGTGGCCAAAGATCGGCCGCCCGAGCAGGTAGAGGTCGCCGATCATGTCGAGCACCTTGTGGCGCGCGAATTCGTCGGCGAAGCGGAGCGTCGTGTTAACCACCTTCTCGTCGTCGATCAGGATGAGATTGTCGAGCCGCCCGCCGCTCGCGAGACCCATCTCGGCCAGCTTGTGGAACTCGTGCACGAAGCCGAAGGTGCGCGCCGGCGCGATCTCGCGCATGTAGGCCTCGGGTGAGGTCAGCTCGAAGTGCACGCTCTGACGGCCGATCGGCCGCGGGTACTCCAGGGTGTAGTCGATAATGAGATGGCTGGCGGGCTCGACGCGAATCGATTCGCCATTGTTGCCAACCGCGATCGGGCGCGCGATTCTCACCGGCTCGAGCGCGGCCTCCTGCTCTTCCAGGCCCACTTCGGAAATATGCCGGCAGAATTCGATCGCCGAGCCGTCGAGCGCCGGCACTTCGTCGTCGGTTTTGATCAACAGGTTGCTGATGCCCATGCCGTGCAGCGCCGACATCAGATGCTCGACCGTGCGCACGGAGCGGCCGCCCGCGGTGAGCGTGGTGTTGTAGCCGGTATCGGTGACGTGCTCGAGGCGCGCGGCGATCGCAGTCTCGTCGGCGACCGAGGAAAAGACTATTCCGGTCCCCGGCGGCGCGGGGTGCAGGATTACGCCGGTCTTGAGTCCCGAATGAAGCCCCTGACCCGCCGCGACCACGGAGCGCGCGAGCGTGCGCTGCCTTTGCCCGGAGCGGCTCGCGGACGGCGCTGGCAGCGGCGCGACCGGATCGGCCGGCGCTCGGCCAGGCATCCGCACGCCGCCGGACTCGCGTTCAAGAACGCGTCCGATCGACGTGAGCAGACCGCTTACGGAAAATGGCTTTTCGATGAAATCGGCGGCGCCGAGCCGGGTCGCGGCGACGGCGCTCTGAATGTTGCCATGGCCGGAGATCATGATCACGCGGACTTCGGGCCGCTCGGTCTTGATGCGGCGCAGCAGCTCGATGCCGTCGATATTGGGCATCCAGATGTCGAGCAGGACCAGCGCCGGGTTCTCGCGCGCGATGAGCTCCATCACGCCGGCCGGATCGCCGGTGTCGAGCACCCGAAAGCCTTCGTCGCCCAGGATTCCGCGGAGCGATGACCTGATCCGCTCCTCATCATCAACCACCAGTACGGTCTCGTTCACTATTTTCCTTTAGCGGCAAGCGGGCTGCGTCGATCAAATCGCGCGGCGGCGCGCCTAGCCCAGAACCCTGGCGAATTGCTGCTCTTTTATCGGAAACTCGAGCACGAATCTACTTCCCCGCGGCGGGTTGTCGCGCACCCGGACGAACCCATGATGGTCGGCAACGATGGCCGAGACGATCGCGAGGCCGAGCCCGGTGCCGCCCTTGCGCGTCGAAAAATAGGGCTCGAAGATGCGCGAGCGCAGCGCCTGCGGTATACCCGGGCCGTTGTCGCTCACCTCCAGCGTGACCACGCCGCTTTGGGCATCGAGAGCCGTGCGCATCTCGATTTTCGGTCCCGCGCCGTTGGGATTGGCGCCGACAGCGGCGTTGACCGCGTTCTCGAGCAGATTGACGATCGCGCGCTTGAGCGCATCGCGGTCGATCGCGATCTGCGGCAGCGCGGGCGCGAGCGTCGCCGCGAAATCGACTTCCGGGTTGGCCTCGCGAAACGTCGCGACCGTCTCTTCGACCAGCGGATTGAGGTCGCCCGGAACGGGATTGAGATGCGGCATCCGGGCGAACGCGGAGAACTCGCCGACCAGGCGCTTCAAGTCCTCGACCTCGCCGATGATGATGCGGGTGCACTCGTCGATGAGCCTGGCGTCGCCGTCGGAGGCGCGCTCGGCGAGCTGGCGGCGCAGCCGTTCCGCCGAGAGCTGGATCGGCGTCAGCGGATTCTTTATCTCGTGCGCGATGCGGCGGGCGACCTCGCGCCACGCTTCCATCCGCTCGACCTTGGCAAGCTGGCTCACGTCCTCCAGAAACAGCACCGTCCCAAGCTCGCCGTCAGCGCCGTCGCCCAGCGTGCTCGCGGCGACCATCAGCTCGATCTCGCTCCCGCCCGCCGGCTGCAGCTTGATCGAGGAGCGCACCTCGTGCGGACGGCGATGCTCGGCGAAGATTTCCTCCAACGTATCGGCCAGCACAGGTTGGAAAACGGAGCGCCATTGGCGCCCGAGCACCTCCCCGGCCTTAAGCCCCAGCATCCGTTCGGCGTAGGGATTGATCGCGGTGATGATGCCCTGCGAATCGAGCCCGACGACGCCCGCGCTCACGTTGCGGAGCAGCGTCTCGGTGTAAGCGCGGCGGCGCTCGAGTTCGGTCTGCGATGAACGCAGGTCGCCCGTCATCCGATTGAACGAATTCACCAGTTGGCCGATTTCGTCGTCGCCAACCGACGGAATTTCATGCTCGAGATCGCCGTGGGCGATAGCCTGCGTGCCCTCGGCCAGGAGCTTGATCGGGACTGTGACGCCGCGCGCAAGGTACATCCCGAACCAGCTCGCCAGCAGCACGACGACGAGCCCGATCAGCATCAGGGCGAGGAAATAGCTGCGCATGATCGGCTGGCGCAAGATGCGCAACTGAAAGTAGTCCTCGAAGGTCTGCGAGATGCCGGCGGCGCGCTGCGCGAGACTGCGCGGCAGATAGTAATCGACCACCACCGCGCCCATCACCGTGTCCGACTCCGGCGAGGCGTAAATCGGCGCACTGCCGCGGATCACGTCGGACTTGCCGAAACGGTCGGTGCGCGTCATCGCGTGCCCGCTGAGGGTCTGCGCGAGCAGCGGCGAGTCGGGCGAGACGCCGATTCCGGTCGGAGTCTTGGGGCTCAGCGCAATCAGCAGCAGGCGGCGGCCGCGATCGAACACCTCGATCGTGCCGAGGTTGTAGTCTTCCTGGCGCTCCTCGATAAAGCTCTTGAGTTCGGCGCGGCGCTCCGGGCGCAGCAGGCCCTTGGCTGCAGCCTCGCCCGCGATTTCGCGCGCGAAGTGAGCGGCGTTGTTGGCCGCGCTCAGATAGTAAACTTTGGCGATGTCGAGCGAGTCGTCGAGCACGCGTTCGTATTCGGGATTGAACCAGCTGGCGACGTCGGCGCGCAGAAATGCCCCCGCCACGACCAGCAGGAAGAGGCTCGGCACCAGCGCCACCGCGATGAAGCCGAGCACGAGGCGCACCTGAAACTTGGAGCCGATAAGCCCGCGGCGATGCTCGAAGATGACCTTGGCGAGGTTGCGTCCGACCAGCAGCAGGAGCAGTCCGAGCAGAAGAAAGCTGATGTCGAATAACAGGATTACGACCAGGTTGGAGAGCAGCGACGTATGCCGCGTGAGCGGCGGCAGCTCGGTCTGCGCGAGCACGAAGGCGACCAGCACGGTCGCCGCCACGCCCACCGCGATAAGCTCGCGGCGGCGCCGTTTCATGTCGGCCACGCGCGTGGAATCGCGCGCGTCAGCGTAATCGGCCACGATCAGCGCCTCAGCCAGGCCACGATCAGGCTAAGCACGATGCTGATGACGATCGAGGTCGTCAGTGGAAAATAAAAGCTGAAGTTGCCGCGCCGCACGAAGATGTCGCCCGGCAACCGTCCCGGTACCGGCCCCGGTATGGAGCCCGATCCGTAACCCCAGACCACTGCTCCTAGCACGGCCAGCACCAGCCCCGCGACAATCAGTGCTTTTCCGATCGGCGCCGCCATCTGTCATCTATACCACGGGCCCGCGCACGCGGTCGCCTGCATGCCACGCGCTGGCGCACGCACCCGGGGAGGATGCTCGCGCGCTAGGCGTGCGCGCGCTCCTTTTGCGCGGCCTCCCTTGCCTCGCGCGCCTCCTTGACGATCCGGTCCGTGATCGGCGGCGGCGCTTCCTCATAGTGCGAGAAGTGGGCCTCGAACGATCCGCGGCCCGACGTCTTCGAGCGAAGGTCGGGCGCGTATTTCAGAATCTCCGACATCGGCACGAGCGCCTTAATCACCTGGCTCTGGCCCTTGCGATCCATCCCGAGCACTTTACCGCGGCGCGAGTTCAGATCGCCGATCACGTCGCCCATCGATTCGTCCGGACAGCTCACGTCGAGCGCCATCACCGGCTCCAGGATAATCGGCCGAGCCTTCTCAAACGCCGCCTTAAGCCCCATCGAGGCCGCGATCTGAAACGCCATGTCCGAGGAGTCAACGTCGTGATAGCTGCCTTCGAAGACCGACACTTTGACGTCCACCATCGGGAAACCGGCCAGGTAACCCTCCACAAGCGTGTTCCGCACGCCCTTTTCGACCGACGGGATGAACTGGCGCGGAATCGCGCCGCCGACGACCTCGTCCTTGAACTCGAAGCCACCGCCGCGCGGGAGCGGCTCGACGCGGAGCCAACAATCGCCATACTGGCCGCGGCCACCAGACTGACGCTTGTACTTGCCTTGGGCTTCGGCGCGGCCCTTGATGGTCTCCTTGTAGGGGACCTTGGGGGCTTGAAGTTCAACTTCTACATTAAATTTACGCTTCAGCTTCTCGACCGTCACCTCGATATGCATCTGTCCCGTGCCCGACAAGATGATCTCGTGGGTCTGCGAGTCGCGATGGGTCTCCAATGCGCGATCCTCTTCGACGAGGTGCTGCAGCGCCTGCGAGGCCTTCTGTTCGTCGCCTTTGGTCTTGGGCCGGATGGCGAAGGACATGACGGTCGGCGGCCGCTCGGCCTGCGGGAAGATGACCGGGGATTTCTCGTCGCACAGGGTGTCGCCCGTGGCGGTGTCCTTGAGCTTGGCGACCGCGACGATCTCGCCCGGGAGAGCGGACGAGACGTGTGACTGCTTCTTGCCCTCGAGCCGAAGCAGCTGGCCGAAGCGCTCGCGCACGCCGTGAGTCGAATTGAGCACGGTGGCGTCGCTTTGGGCGCGGCCCGAGACCACGCGGAAGATCGAGAGCTTGCCGGCGAAGGGATCGATCACGGTCTTGAAGACGAAGGCCGAAAACGGCGCCGCCGGGTCGGGCGCGCGCTCGATCGCCTCGCTGTTGGCGCCGGCGAAGCCCTGGCGTGCCGGCCGCGCGTTGGGCGCCGGGAGCAGCGCGTCGATGGCGTCGAGCAGTGGACCGATCCCGATATCCTTGAAGCCCGAGCCACACAGTACCGGCGTGAGCTTGCCTGCGACCGTCGCCGCGCGCAGCGCCACACGCAGTTCGTCGTCCTCGAGCACGCCCTTGTCCAGATACTTCTCGAGCAGCGCGTCGTCGGTCTCGGCCACGGCTTCGCTGAGACGCGAGCGCGCCGCTTCGGCGCGGGCCTTCTGTTCGGCGTTCAGCGCCTCTTCCTTGGGTTTACCGCTGCCGTCGGCGTAGATGAGCGCCTTCATCGCGAGCACGTCGATCACGCCGCTGAAAGTTAACTCCGATCCGATCGGCAGGGTGAGCGCGACCGGATGCGCATCGAGTGTTTTCTCGAGGTCCGCCATCGCGTTATCAAAAGTTGTGCGCTCGCGATCGAGCCGCGAGACGAAGACGATTCGCGGGAGACCGAGCTGATTCGTCTCGGCCCATACCTTTTCCGACTCGACCTTGAGATCGGCGCCGCCGGTGGCCACGAATACAAGGCCGTCCACGGCGCGCATGGTCGCGAACGAATCCGGCAGGAACGCCTGGTAACCCGGCGTATCCGCCACGATCACATCATCCTTTTTCCAATTGTAGTGATGAAACGCGGAGCTTATCGAAATCTTCCGATGGACCTCCTCGGGCTCGAAATCCATTACGGCCGTGCCGTCGTCGGGCCGCCCCTGCCGGTTGAGCGTGCCGGCGGTAAACAGCATCGCTTCGGCCAACTGAGTCTTGCCGGTGGCCCCCTGGCCAACGATCGCAATGCTTCTCAGACGTCCGATTTCTTCCACAGCCATAGCCTTTGCTCCTGGGGAAGTTTTTTAGTTGTGTCTGGCCCCGTGGTGATCCTCGCGCCTGCGCCTGCCCCGCGCAGCGGCTCCGCGAAGGCCGCGGTGCCGATGGTCGCCATACTTTGCGCCCTACGTCAATCGTATGCTCCTTCGATACTCACGTCACCCGCGAGCACGCGGACGACTTCTCCCCGGGCTTCCAGCAGCAACGCTCCGTCGGGACCGATTCCCCGCACGGTCCCGCCGATACGGCTTTGTCCATCGACCACCGTAACCTGCCGTCCGGTGAGCGCCGAATAACGCTCCCAGGCGGGGCGTACGGCGGCGAACCCGCCGCTCAGAGTTTCCATATAGCGAGACTCAAGTCTGGAAAAAAGCTCGCCGGCAAGCTCGATCCGGTCGCATGGCCGTCCGGTCGCGGCCATCACCGAGGTTGCGCGGCTGCGCAGTTGCTCCGGGATATCCTCCGGCGCCAGGTTGAGATTGAGGCCTATGCCCAGCAGCACGCAGGCGAGCCGATGGTGTGAATCTGTCACCGCCTCAGCGATCATCCCGCCGGCCTTGCGTCCGCCAAGCCATATGTCGTTGGGCCACTTGAGCGCGACGATTCGCGGCGCGACCAGTTCCATCGTCTCCGCCACCGCGACTCCGGCGACGAGGCTCAGCAGCGCGGCCTCGGCGACCGGCATGTCTGGGCGCAGGATGAACGTGCCGTAAAGGTTGACGCCGGGCGGAGAATGCCACGTCCGGCCCATCCGCCCCCGCCCCGCCGTCTGCCGCTCGGCGATCACGACCTCGCCGTGGAGCGCGCCACGCGCCGCCATTTCAGCCGCGGTCCGCTGCGTCGTTTCCAGCTCCTCGAAATAATGGACGCGCCATCCGATGGTCTCCGGCGGGCGGCCGGCTTCGGCTGGGCGGTAGGGATTGTCAGTCATTCAAGGGTTACGCAACCGGTTACGGAGATCGTCACGCGCCAGCCGCCGTAAAACTAACCTTGGCGGCGCTATTGCGGCTTTATCAGCATGCTCAGATCGACGGCGGGCGCGGAATGGGTCAGCGCGCCGACGGAAATCAGGTCAACGCCCGTCTCCGCGATCGCGCGCAGGCCATCGAGCGTCACGCCGCCCGATACCTCCAGCAGGACGCGCCCTGCCGGGGCCATCGCGCGCGCCCGGCGCACTTCGTCGAGCGTCATGTTGTCGAGCAGGATCGAATCGGCGCCAGCCGCGAGCGCTTCTTCGACCTGGGTCAGCGTCTCGCATTCGATCTCGATCCGCATCGTATGCGGCGCGAGCTTGCGCGCGCCTTTGAACGCCGCGGTAACCGAGCCGGCCGCCGCGATATGGTTCTCCTTGATCAGCACTCCGCTATCGAGGCCGAAGCGATGGTTGAATCCGCCGCCGGCGCGCACCGCGTACTTTTCGATCGTGCGGAGACCCGGATGGGTCTTGCGAGTATCGATGATGCGCGCGCCGGTGCCCGCGACGGCATCGACGTAGCGCCGGGTCATCGTCGCGATCCCCGACATCAGCTGCATCAGGTTGAGCGCCGTGCGCTCGCCGATCAGCAGGCCGCCCAGGCGGCCTTCGACTACTGCCGCGGTGTCTCCCCGTTCGAGAATCCTGCCTTCATATGCGCACGCCGCGATCTCCGGCACGGCACCCGCCAGGCGAAAGATCTCGGCCAGCAGCACGCCGCCGCAAAACACGATGTGTGGCGCTTCCTTGACGATGATATCGGCGCGCCCGCGCTGGCCCGGCGCGACGGTCGCTGCGGTGGTGATGTCGCCCTGGCCGAGGTCTTCCTGCAGCGCGCTTCTGAGCAGCGCGTTCACGTTGAGCCATTCGAGCTGACTGAAGAGGTTCACGGCGCGGTTTCAGTTCGCCTCCAGGAGCCGCAACTGCTTGCGCAGCAAATCCTGCTGACCCGCCAGTTCCTGGGCGCGCTGCTGCATCTGCTCCTGCATCTCGGGCGCCGCCTTGGCGACGAAGTCGGGATTGTCGAGCCGCGCCTGATGCTGCGTGTGATGGGCGGTCACTTCTTCGAGTTTCTTGCGGATCGCCGCGCGCGCCCGTTCGAAGTCGAACCCTTCGGGCGCCATCACCGCGACCTCGCACCATCCGAGTACCGCGGTCACCATCCCGCCCGGCGCGGGCTCGGACGGCCCCGCGAGCCCGAGGCTCGCCGTTTTGGCCCTCGTCGCCGCGTACGGTTTCCAGCGCTCGAATTCCCTGTGGAAGCCCGCGGCCGCGCCGTCCTCGCCGAGAAACTTGATCCGCGCTTCTATCTGCTGCCCCGGATGGTAACCGAGCAGCGAGCGCAATGAGTTAAGCGCCTCGGTCGCCGCAATACAGCGCTCCATCGCCTGGGCTTCATCAGGCTTGAGTACGCCCTCGAATGCGGGCGCGGGAAATTTCGCGATCGCGAGATGCGGCGCGAGGCCGGGCTCGTCGATATACGGCCGCAGCGTCTGCCAGATCTCTTCGGTGATGAACGGCATGAAGGAATGGAGCAGGCGCAGAAGGCCGTCGAAGCATCGCACCAGCACCCAGCGCGCCGCGGTCTGGCGCTCGCCGCCCTGCTTGAGCGGCTCCTTCGCGAGCTCGATGTACCAGTCGCAGAATTCGTTCCAGATGAAGCGGTACGCGCGCAGCGCCGCAACATTGAACTCGTAGCGATCGATCGCGGCGGTTACCGCCGCAATCGCGGCGTCGAGCGACGCCAGGATCCATCGCTCGGCGAGCGCGAGCCCGTCGAGGTTGGGGCGCGCGAGCGGCGCGGGCGCGCCTTCGAGGTTCATCACCACGAAGCGGGCGGCGTTCCATACCTTGTTGGCGAAGGCGCGCGAGGCCGCCAGGCGATCGTCGGAGAGGATGAGGTCGCGTCCCTGCACGCTGAGTTGAGCGAGCGTAAAGCGCACCGCGTCGGTGCCGTAGCGCTCCATGATCTGCAGCGGATCGACCACGTTGCCGCGCGACTTGGTCATCTTCTTGCCGTACTGGTCGCGCACGAGTGGCGTGATATAGACGTCGCGGAATGGGACCTCGCCTGTGCACTTGAGCCCCATCATCATCATCCGCGCGACCCAGAAAAAAATGA
>DASXMQ010000106.1:0-2855 GCA_036495625.1 Binataceae bacterium (SeqCode)
CTATCGGACGCTGGCGCCGGACTCGGTATGGCGGCCGAAACTGGTGATTATCAACGTGGTCGAGCCACGCGAGGCTTATGAAACCTCGATGCGCGTCACGGCGGACGGGACCGTGTATTACGTCGAGCGCTTCGACGCGCTCGTGACTTCCACCTTTCATCTGCAGCCTTTCCCATTCGACAAGCAGAAGCTTGAAATCCTCGTCCATCCGTTCACCGACCAGCAGCAGTACGTCGATTTCGTGCCGAGCAGCCTGCCGGTGTGGACGGCGGCCGAGTTCAGCAGTTACTCCTCGCTCGCATCGTGGCAGTTCAGATCGCTGACCTGTGAGCTGGGGCGGGCGCCGAGTCAGTACGGCGAGCAGGCCGTTGCCGAAGCGAAATTCGAGATCGCGGTCGACCGCCGCTACGGGTTTTACCTGTGGAAGGTGTTTCTGCCGCTGCTGCTGATGGTGGTCGTGTCGTGGTCGGTGTTCTGGTTCGATCCCCCCGAGGTTTCAAGTCAGGTAACGATCGCGGTGACGACGATCCTGACTATCATCGCGTTTGCGCTTGCGATCTCGCTGACCCTGCCGCGGGTGCCATACCTGACCTTCGCCGACGCGTTCTTCCTTACCTGCTACATTTTCGCCTTCGTAGCGATGCTCGAACTGACCGCCGTGCACATCGCCTATCGCGGCGACCGGCGCAAGGCGGCGGCCCGGATCAGGCATGCCGCGCGCTGGCTGGTGCCGGCCGCGTTCGTGGTGATCAACTGCGTTCTGATCGTGCATTTCCTCGCCTGATCACATCCTGAACACGCCGAACGCGGTGGCCGGAGGGATGCCCGCGTTGAGCGACGCCGCGATTCCGAGCGCCAGCATCGCGCGCGTCTCCAGCGGATCTATCACGCCATCGTCCCACAGCCGCGCGCTTGAGTAATAGCAACTCGACTCGTGCTCGTACTTCGCGAGCGTCGGGCGCGTGAACTCGGCCTGCTCGGCCGGGCTCATCGTCTGCCCCTGCGCCTTCAACTGGTCGAGCTTGACCGTGAGCAGCGTATTGGCCGCCTGCTCTCCGCCCATCACCGAGATGCGCGCGTTGGGCCACATGAAAAGCATCCGCGGCGAATACGCCCGCCCACACATCCCGTAATTCCCCGCGCCGTTGGATGCGCCGATTATCACCGTGAACTTCGGCACCTGCGCGTTGGCCACCGCGTTGACCATCTTGGCTCCGTCCTTGGCGATTCCTCCCTGCTCGTAGCGCTTGCCGACCATGAAGCCGGTGATGTTCTGCAGAAAGACCAGCGGAATGCGGCGCGCGCAGCACAGCGCGATAAAATGCGACGCCTTGAGCGCCGATTCGCTGAACAGCACGCCGTTGTTGGCGACGATCCCGACCGGGTAGCCGTAGATGCGCGCGAAGCCGGTCACCAGCGTCGCGCCGTAGCGCGGCTTGAACTCGTGCATCCGGCTGCCGTCCACCAGGCGCGCGATTAGCTCGCGCACTTCGTAAGGCCGGCGCGTGTCGCTCGACACGACGCCGTAAATCTCGCGAGGATCGTAGTACGGATCCTCGGGCTCCTCCTGCTGCAGCGCGTACTCGGGAGCGACGCGCGGACCGAGGCTCTCGAAGATCGACCGCGCGATCGCAAGCGCATGCTCGTCGTCGTCGGCGAGATGGTCGCTGACGCCGCTAAGCCGCGTATGGACGTCGCCGCCGCCCAGTTCCTCGGCGCTCACCTGCTCGCCGGTGGCCGCGCGCACCAGCGGTGGGCCGGCGAGGAAAATCGTGCCCTGCTCGCGCACGATGATATTCTCGTCGCACATCGCCGGCACGTACGCGCCGCCCGCCGTGCACGAGCCCATAACAGCCGCCACCTGCGGAATGCCCGCGGCCGACATCCGCGCCATGTTGTAGAAGATGCGCCCGAAATGCTCGCGGTCGGGGAAGACTTCCGATTGCAGCGGCAGGAAGGCGCCGCCCGAATCGACCAGGTACACGCATGGCAGCCGGTTCTCGAGCGCGATCTCCTGCGCGCGCAGATGCTTCTTGACCGTCATCGGATAGTAGGTGCCCCCCTTGACGGTCGCGTCGTTCGCGACCACCACGATCTCGCGCCCCTGCACGCGTCCGATCCCGGTCACGATTCCGGCGCCCGGCGCCTCGTCGTCGTACATCCCCCACGCCGCGAGCGGCGCGAGCTCGATGAATGCGCTCTGGGGATCGAGAAGCTTCCTGATGCGATCGCGCACGAGAAGCTTGCCGCGCTCGAGATGGCGGCGGCGCGCCTGCTCCGAGCCGCCCTGGCGCACGCGCTCGACCGCCTCGCGCAACTGTTTGACCGCCGTCTCCATCAGCGCGTAATTCTGCCGGTACTCCGGGCTCGAGGTGTTGATCCGGCTCTCGATTCGTTCCATCGGCGTCCTCTCTCTCCGTTTCCTACTGCCTCGCTCGCTCCCGCGCGCGCGGTTCGATCTGGCGCGGCGCGGACCTGATATCTGCCGCGGCCGGTTTGGGCTAGATATTAGCTTGACCCGGCGCCAGACCGCGAAGCGGTCTTAACGAGGAGACCGCGAAGCGGTCCTGATCAGAACTCGACCGCGAAGCGGTCTTATACAACCACGACCGCGAAGCGGTCTTGCGTAACGGCAGACCGTCTTGCGGGTCCGGGGGAGAAGGGGCAGAGAGAGTTCCGTGCGCGATCGCGACTTGAGAGTGCTCGAGTTCCATAAGGTGGTCGGCCTGGTCGCCGCGCTCGCGGCCTCCGGGCCCGGCCGCCGCGCGGTCGAGATGCTCCGGCCCTCGGGCGACCCCAACGAGGCCGCCGCGCGCCTGCGCGTCACGGCCGAGATGGTCGCGCTGCGCGCGCAT
>DASXMQ010000107.1:0-1909 GCA_036495625.1 Binataceae bacterium (SeqCode)
CTACGAGCGTATTTATCCTTTCGGTTGGCTGGGAATTATGGTCGATCAGCCACCGGTCTCAGACGAACTCATTTATGTAAATCACAAGCGTGGCTTCGCGCTCTGCTCCATGCGTTCCCAAGCACGCAGCCGGATGTACCTGCAGTGCAGCCTGGAGGATCGGGTGGACCAGTGGCCCGATGAGCGTTTTTACGAAGAGCTGGCGCGACGACTGGATCCGGCAACAGCCGCGCAGCTACAGCCCGGAAAGTCGATCGAGAAGACCATTGCGCCGCTGCGAAGCTTTGTGGCAGAACCTATGCGCTTCGGTCGCCTCTTTCTAGTCGGCGATGCAGCGCACATCGTGCCGCCGACCGGCGCGAAGGGGCTCAATCTGGCGATCGCGGACGTGCGGGTGCTCGCGCGGGCGCTCGGCGAGTTCTATGCGAAAGGCTCACGCGCCGCGCTCGACCGTTACTCGGAGACCTGTCTTCAGCGGGTCTGGAAGGTGCAGCGGTTTTCGTGGTGGATGACCTCGATGCTTCATCGCTTCGAGGACGCGAACGCGTTCGACCGGCGCCGACAGCTCGCCGAACTCGAATATGTCGTAGGCTCGCACGCCGCCTCGCAATCGCTCGCCGAGAACTACGTCGGCCTTCCGATGGACTGAGTATTCGCGGCGCGTTCACACGCCGGCGAACCAGTCGTAGCCCTGATCTTCCCAGTAGCCGCCGCCGGCCCGCTCGGGCAGGAAATTTACCTCGGTCAGATACTTCACGCTTTTGTAGCCGAGCTTGATCGCGGAATAGACTCTGAGCGGCGCGCCGTGATCGGGACCCAGCTCGTGACTGTTAATCCCGTATGCAAGCAGGGTCTGTGGATGAAGCGCGCTGCCGAGGTCCCACGACGACCAGTAGCCCGCGTCGAACGAGCGAAACTCGACGTAGCGCACCTGGGGATCGATTCCGACCACACGCGCGAGCTCGCTGATTCGCGCGCCGTGCCACTGCGCCACCGCCGACCATCCCTCGACGCAGTGATGGCGCACGCGCATGCTGGTGCGCGGCATCGCCTTGAGTTGATCGAGCGTGAACACGCCCGGACGCGCGACCGCCCCGCCTACCTTTAGCGACCATCCGTCGGGCGCAAGCGGCAGATCGTCGGCGATGAAGTAAACCGGAAGCGCGCTCTCCGGCGTGAGTGCGCTTTCCTGCTCCTCAGGCGCCAGGCGCGAGGGCGAGAACAACAGTCCCTCGAAGCGCTCGTTGAAGCGCAGCATGCGATTGAGAAATCCGGTTACCGGATGGCGCGCGTCGCATCCGGCGAGCAGCGCCGCCGCGGCGGACCCCGTCAGCAACTGCCGCCGCGTGAGGATCCTAGCCACGCTTGCCTCCCGTGATCATCGCGAGCAACTCGCGCGGATGAAGCGAGACCAGCACGATATGGGTCGCCACGAACATCGCGATCAGCACCAGGCCGAGCAGATGGACGACGCGAGCCGCGTCATAACCGCCGAACAGCGCCAATAGCCAGTGAAGCTGGACCGGCTTGTAGAGCGCCAGCCCCGAGAGCACTTGCAGGGTTACGATTACGACGATCGAGCTGTAGGCGAGGCGCTGCAGACCGTTGTAAAAATCGGGCGGCGGCGGCGTCTTGAGCACCCGGAGATAGTAACCGAGCATCCGGAGCGCATTGCGCGCGTCGCGAACCGGAATGAAGAGCCGCCGGCGCCATTCGCCGCGTCCGAAAAAGTAGGCGAGATAGATGAGCCCGTTCAGCAACATGAACCAGGCGATCGCGAAGTGCCAATGCCGTGCGCCCGCGAGCCATCCGCCGATCCGGAGCCAATGCGGCGGCGCCACCCCCTGCAGGGGATACCATCCGTACTGTGCACCCTGCGGACCCAGCGAGGGATAGGCGGCGAAGATTT
>DASXMQ010000108.1:0-6030 GCA_036495625.1 Binataceae bacterium (SeqCode)
CCGCGGCACCACCTGCCGCCGGGGCGGCACCACCTGCCGCCGGGGCGGCACCACCTGCCGCCGGGGCGGCGCCGCCCGCTGCGCCGGGGCGGCGTGGAGCGCGGCCCTCGGCCGCGCTCCGCGCCGCCGCGCGCGCCAGGCCGTCCGCCTCTTCGTTGCCCGCGTCGCCCGCATGTCCGCGCACCCACTCGAAGCGCACGTCATGCCGCGCGACCTCGCGGTCGAGCTCCTGCCACAGGTCCTGGTTTTTCGCGCGCCGCCAGCCGTCATTCATCGTCTTGACCAGGTACTGGCTGTCGCTGCGCAGGATCACCGGAAGGCCGGGATCGAGAGCTCGGAGCGCTTCGATCGCCGCCGTAATTTCCATCCGGTTGTTGGTGGTCTCCGAATCGCCGCCGCTTAGCCGGCGCGTCCCGTCCGGGGTGAGGATCACGACGCCCCATCCTCCCGGCCCCGGATTACCTTCGCAGGAGCCGTCGGCATAAATCACGATTGGCGTTTTCCTTGTGGCTGCCACGCTGCTCGTTCTTGCGCGCGGTTGCGGTCAGGCGGCGCGCGCGCGGCGCAGGTCGTCGAACCATTGCAGGTATTGGCGCGCCGACACCGTCCATGAAAAGTCGGCGGCGAAACAGTTGTCCATCAGGCGGCGCCATGCCGCGCGATCGGCGAAGAGCCGGCGCGCGCGCGCGATCGCCTCAACCATCGCGCCAGCGCGATAGTCGGCGAACGTGAAGCCGTTTCCGGCGCCGCGTTGCGGGTCGAACTCGGCCACTGTGTCCCGCAGGCCGCCCGTCGCGCGCACCAGGGGCGCGGTGCCGTACTTGAGCGCGTACATCTGCGTAAGCCCGCACGGCTCGAACCGCGACGGCATCAGGAAGATGTCGCTTCCAGCCTGGATTTGATGGGCAAGGGCGTTGTCGAAGGTCAACTCGACGCGCAACCGGCCGGGAAAACGCTTCTCGGCGGCCTTGAAGAGCTTCTCGAGTTCCGGATCGCCGCTCGCGAGCATCACCAGTTGCACGTCGAGCTTCATCATGGCGTCGAGCGCGTCGGCGACAAGGCCGACGCCCTTTTGCGGGCTCATCCGCGTGACCATCCCGATTAGCGGGACCTCGGCGCGATCGGCGAGGCCGGCGCGCTGGCAGAGTGCGCGGCGGCAGACCGCCTTGCCCTCGCGCTCGGCGGACGTATAGCGGGCCGCGATCATCGGGTCGATCGCCGGGTCCCATTCGGTGTAATCCGCGCCGTTGAGTATCCCAACGAAGCGGCGGCCCTTATTGCGCAACACTCCTTCCAGGCCGAAGCCCAGCTCGGGATCGCTGCTCACCTCGCGCGCGTAGGTCGGACTCACGGTCGAAGCGCCATCGGCGAGCACGATCGCGCCCTTCATCAGGTTGACGCGTCCCCAGAACTCCAGGCATTCGACGGAAAAATAGGAGCGGTCGATGCCGAGCAGCGAGAAATCGGCCTGGTCGAAGATTCCCTGGAAGGCGAGATTGTGAAAGGTGAAGACGGTCAGCGCTCCGCCGAGCGATTCGCGGAGCGCCGGGTCGGCGCGCGCGACGATCGCCGCCACGGCGGCGTGCCAGTCGTGCGTATGCAGGACGTCGGGCCGGAGGTAACGCGCGGCGGCAAGCGCGGCGGCGCGGCCGAAGAGCGCGAAGCGGCGCGGATTGTCCGGGTAGTCGGCGCCGCGCTCGCCGTAAACGCCGGCGCGATCGAAGTAACCTGGATGGCTTATCAGGTAGAGCGGCACGCCGTCGCGGGTTTTGGCCCGAAGCAGATCGAAGCGTTCGCCGGAACCGCCGATCGGCAGCGTTAGATCCTCGGCCACCTGCTCGGTCTCGAGCGCTTCGAGCACGCTGCGGTAGCCGGGAAGAATAACCGCCGGCTCGGCGCCGCTTCGCGCGAGCGCGGCGGGCAGCGCGCCAATCACGTCGGCGAGGCCGCCGGTCTTGGCCCAGGGCGTGATCTCGGCGGCGACGATGGCGATTTTCATTTCATGACCGGCGAATTTCTTTTGCCCGCGCGGTGAATGAAGCGTGCACCCGCGCCGGCGAGATCCGCACGGCGACGACGTTGATGCGGCCCTCAACACGCCCGAACGACCGCGGGCGCGCTCGGTGCCAGCGCTTCCCGCAAAGGTTCGGTGGCCCCTATCGGGCGGCGCCCGGTTGATTTGGTTGTGCCGCGCCCCGGCCCGGCTTCCAAAATACCCGGGGGCTGCGGACGTCAGTGCCGTGGCGAGCCTATGCGGTTCCCGGCCAGGCAGCGGTTAGTTCAGCACGGTGCGCTCTGCGCCGGCGGGCGCGGTCTCCGGATGCTGCTCGACGCCGTCGCGCAGCGCGTGGCGCAGGACCTCGTCGACGGTATCGACGAACACGAATTCCATCTCCTTGCGCGCTTCTTCCGGGATGTCCTCGAGGTCGCTTTCATTGCGCCGCGGCAGGATGACGCTCTTGATTCCCGCGCGCCGCGCCGCCAGCACCTTTTCCTTGACGCCGCCGACCGGCAGGACCTTGCCGCGTAGCGTTATCTCGCCGGTCATCGCGACGTCGGAGCGCACCGGGCGCGCGCTCAGCAGCGAAGCGAGCGAGGCTGCAATAGTCACGCCCGCGGACGGCCCGTCCTTCGGAATCGCGCCGGCGGGGACGTGTATATGGAGATCGGATTTTTCGAAGAAGTCGGCCGGGATTCCGAGTTGCGTCGCGCGCGAGCGCACGTAAGAGAGCGCCGCTTGCGCCGACTCCTTCATCACGTCGCCGAGCGAGCCGGTGATGGTGACGCCCTTTTGCCCGTT
This sequence comes from Binataceae bacterium (SeqCode), assembly GCA_036495625.1. Classification (GTDB taxonomy): domain Bacteria; phylum Desulfobacterota; class Binatia; order Binatales; family Binataceae; genus JAKAVN01. The sequence goes on from DASXMQ010000108.1 coordinate 2,801, forward strand.
CATCCGCGTGCTCTCGATGAACAGGATGTCGCCGCCGTTGGGGGTCCAGGCGAGCCAGGTGGCGACGCCGGGTTCCTGCGTACGCTCGGCCGCCTCGGAGAAGAATTTGCGCGGGCCGAGAAAGCGATGCAGCATGTCAGGCGTCACGCGCTCGGGCGCGGTTTCGCCTTCGGTCAGCGCGCGGGCGATTTTGCGGCACACGCGGCTGATTTCGCGCTCGAGGTTGCGCAGGCCCGCCTCGCGCGTATAGCTGCGGATGATTTCGGAGACCGTTTCCTTGGTGAATTCGATCTTGATGCTGCCGAGCCCGTTTTCGCCGATCTGCTTGGGGATAAGGTGGCGTTCGGCAATCTGCAGCTTCTCCTCTTCGGTGTAGCCGGGAAGCTCCAGCACTTCCATCCGATCGCGCAGCGCCGGCGGAATCGGGTCGAGCACGTTGGCCGTGGTCAGGAACAACACCTTGGAGAGATCGAACGGCACGTCGAGATAATGATCGACGAAGGCGTAATTCTGCTCCGGGTCGAGAACCTCGAGCAGCGCCGAGGCCGGGTCGCCGCGAAAATCGGTGCCGAGCTTGTCCACCTCGTCGAGGATGAACAGCGGATTGTTCGATCCCGCGTTGCGCAGGCCCTGGATCATGCGCCCGGGCAGCGAGCCGATGTAGGTGCGGCGATGGCCGCGAATCTCGGCCTCGTCGCGGATGCCGCCGAGCGAGAGGCGTACGAACTTGCGTCCGAGCGCGCGCGCGATCGAGCGGCCGAGCGAAGTCTTGCCGGTTCCCGGCGGCCCGACGAAGCACAGGATCGGCCCCTTGGTATCGCTCTTGAGCTTGCGCACGGCGAGGAACTCGAGGATGCGCTCCTTGACCTTTTCGAGATCGAAATGATCCTCGTCGAGGACGGCGCGCGCGTGCTTGATGTCGAGATTGTCGTCGGTGGAAACCGCCCACGGCAGGCTGACCAGCCAATCGAGGTAGGTTCGCACCACCGTGTGCTCGGCCGATTCGGGCGGAATCATCTTTAGCCGATCCAGCTCCTTGTCGGCCGCCTTGCGCGGGTCCTCGGGCATCTTGGCTGCCTCGATCTTCTTTTCGAGGTCCTCGATCTCCGAGGATCGCGCGTCGCCTTCGCCAAGCTCCTTCTGGATCGCCTTGAGCTGCTGGCGTAGATAGTATTCGCGCTGGTTCTTGTTGAGCTCGGTCTGCACCTGGGACTGGATCTTGTGGCCGAGCTCGAGCAGTTCGATTTCGCGCCCGAGTATGACGATCAGCTTTTCCAGGCGCGCGCGCACGTCGTTGGTCGATAACAGATCCTGCGATTCCTCGACCGCGATCTTCAGATAGGAGGCGACCATGTCGGTCAGTCGCGCCGGTTCGCGCACCTGCATCGCCATGACCTGCAGCTCGTCGGGCAGGTAGGGTACCAGCGACACGAACTTCGAAAACTGGCTCACCAGATGAGCCTGCAAGGCGTCTAGCTCCTTGTCGGCCTCGACGGCTTCACCGAGGCGCCGCACGTTGGCGCGGAAGTACGGTTCGAGCTGGACGAAATCGAGCAGGTCGATTCGCGCGATGCCCTGGACCAGCACTCGCACGCTGTGATCCGGGTATTTGAGCATCTTGAGAATCCGCACCGCGGTGCCGCGCTGGAACAGTCCTTCGGGCGCCGGATTCTCCTCTTCGGGATTCTTCTGCGCCGAGAGTCCGATCACGCGCGAGGCCTGCCCCACGTCCTCGATCAACCTGAGCGAGGCCGGACGCGAAACCAGGAACGGATGAATCTGGTTGGGAAAGATCACGATGCCGCGCAGCGGCAGCACCGGCAAAATGTCGGGAACCTCGACCTTGCTCAGATCCTCTTCCAGGTCGAAGCGCTTTTCGCCTTTCGCTTTATCGGATTTTTCTGCCATAGATTCGAGCCCGCCTCCCCGGTCGCGACCGAGCGTCGCCGGCGCTTCCAACCCCGCGATCGATTAACGTAATATACCCCCTGCAGGCAGACAAGCTCGGCCTCCTAATCATCGAGTTTAGCCACGATTGACGCGCCGCGCCCCGATCGAGGCAAAAGATTGGCAAAGCATCAGTTCGAGAAAGTTTTCACGGTAGAGGAAGCCAACGCGCTGGTCCCGCGGATGGAAGTTCTGGTCCGCAGCCTGCAAGTCGAGGCTGACGGCCTGCGCGCCCGCATCCGCGACCTCGCGCGCCGCCACGATTCCTCCATCGCGGGGATGCCGCTCACCGACCTCGTCGAACGCTATCCCGAACTGAAGGAGAGCGCCGCCCGGATGGCCGAGATGGCGGCGCAGGTCGAAAACCTCGGATGCTTCCTGAAGGACATCGATTTGGGGTTGGTGGATTTTCCGCACCAGGTCGAAGACGACGTGGTGTTCTTGTGCTGGCAATCCGGCGAGCGCCAGATCCTCGCCTGGCACACTATTGATTCCGGTTTTTCCAACCGCCGGCCGCTGCCCGGTGTCGACAAGCCCTACTTGAATTGATCGTTGCGAACTTCCCGCGGCCCCGCGTGCAGATGACGCTCCGATGGTAGCGCTCTTCATATATTTGCTGAGCGTGGTCTGCTGGCTGGGAGCGATGGTGTTTTTCATCCCGGTCACGCAGACTGCGTTTACCACACTGCCGAAGGCCGCCGCGGGCAAATACCTTGCGGGGCTTTTCCCCCTCTACTACCTGCTCGGCTATATCTGCGGCTCGATCGCGGTCGCGCTTGCGATCTACCTCTGCGCCATCCGCGCGCCGCGCCTGTGGTGGGGAGTCGCCGCGATCGCGCTCGCCATTGCGCTTGGGTTGACCGCCTATGCCGGAACGATAGTACGGCCCCGCGTGGACGCGATTCGCAGCGTGACCGAGGAAGCCAATCCCGATCCCGCGCGCCGCGCCGAATTCGACCGCCTGCATCGTCTCTCCGTGACGCTCAACGGCGGCGTGATGCTGCTCAACCTGGGGGCGCTGCTGAGTACCGCCGCCGCGTTAACGGCGCGGGGATAGCGCCGCTGAAATGGCCTCATGAACAGCGACGCGATCAAAGCCGTGGTCTTCGACCTCTTCGATACCCTGGTCAAGTGGGAGCCCGAGCGGCTGCCGCTCCTTAAATGGCGCGAACACTCGACCCACAGCACGCTGCCGTGGATCCTGCCGTCGCTCGAAGAGAAAATGGGCGCGCGCTTCGACCTCGAGAACTTCCTCACGGTTTATCATGACGTGATCGACGAAA
>DASXMQ010000109.1:0-5414 GCA_036495625.1 Binataceae bacterium (SeqCode)
ATGGTCGAAGCAGTCGCTCACGCGCGCAGCGTCGATATAGACGCGGTCGGCGGCGGCCACGTTGAAATGCTGCGCCAGCTCCTTGAGCCCGAAGCCCTCGAGCTCGCGGCTCGCGATATCGTAGTAATGGGCGAGGATCCAAGTGTCGATAATGCTGCGGCCGCGGATGTCGTAGCGGCGGTAGGCGATCGAGCGCTCGGCGATCTGCAGGCGCGAGGCGCGCGCGCTCATCTCGCTGCGGTCGCGGCCGAGCGCGAGCTTTACGCGATGGCGCCGGGCGCGCGCTTCCAGATACTCGAGATCGAAGCGGAAGAGATTGTGGCCCTCGATAACGTCGGGGTCGCGCTCGGCTACGATCCGCACCAGCTCTTCGAGCATCGCGCGCTCGTCCATCTCGTCGCCACGCAATACGCGCTCGTAGCCGGCCGCATCGCGGAGCGCGATCGCGATTATGCGGTCACCCTCGCGCGCCGCGGTCGGAAACTCGAAGCCGGGACTGATGTAGGTCTCGATATCGAGCTGCATCCGGCGCAGATCGTCGAATGCCATCCCGATGAAAAACGCGGCGCCGCTCAGGATGAGGTACTGCTCGACCGGGTCCGCAAGCACCAGGTAGGGAGCGTCGGAAACGCCGGGCGCTTTGCCGGTGAGGTTGCGCAGATGACGCCGTGCGGCTTCCAGCGCGTCCAGGCGGTCGAACGTCGCAAGCCATCGCAAGCGGAAATTGCCCTCGAGCGGTTCGACCTTATAGGACGCGCGAACCCCGTTAAGCATCCCCGGCTCCGCCAGCAATGCGAAGAGCCTGAGCGGGCGGCGCTCACGCGTCAGATCGGCGTCGCTTCGACGGTAGATTTCGACCTCGCCCGGCGGAACAACCTCGACCGCTACGATCCCGCGTTCCGCCGGATCGCCGAAGAGCAGCCGGTTGCCGTAAAACTGCCGGCAGATCTCCTGGTAACGGTTCATCGCGGGTTCAGGAGGAGAATTGTGGCGCTCGGCCGGGCGGTATCACAACCGGTCACAGGGCGCCGAGGAATACGAGGCCGGCGATGAAGCCCGCGTAGGCTGCGCCGCCGACCAGCAGAGTTAGTGTTCCCAATTCGCCGTCGCGGAGGTTGATGTAAAGTAGCGTGGCCGAAAGAGTCGCGATGGCCCCGCCCAGCAGTTCCGGCGGACTCAGATGCCAGGGCGTGAAGACGAGGCCGAGTGCGACCGGGATGCAGCTCTGAAAGACCATCGCACCGGTGATATTGGCTAGCGCGAGATTGTCCTTGCCCTGACGAATCCACACGACGGCGTTGTATTTTTCTGGCAATTCGGTGGCAAGCGGGCTCAGGATGAGCGAAAGCACGCCGGCGCTCAGGCTGGCGTGCAGCGAAAGAAAAACGATCTGATCGACGAACACATAGGCGCCGAACAAAATCGCGATCACGCCGGCCAGCACCTGGATCACGGTGGTCAGGCCGCCCGGGTCGCGAGGGTTGCCGCCGAACAGCCGCTCCAGATGCAGCCCATACTCGACGGAACTTTCCGGAGCGCGTTTTAGCTTAAGGATAACCAGGGCATAGCTCGCGTACACCGTGAGCAGCATCGCACCGACGATGTAGCGGGCGGCCGGCGACAGCCGGGTCGTCCCGAGGAGCAGCATCGCGATGAACACGGGCATGAAGAATGCCAGGTCGCGCCGGGCGTCGATTCGGGGCACGCGGAGTGCGATCCGCCCGCGGCGGCCGCGGAAGCCGAGCGCGGCTACTCCCATCACGAACAACGCGATAGTCGAAAGCATCAGCGGCGCCCCGATGATCGCGCCGACTCCAACTTGGCTATGGGCCCCAGGCCTGCCGCGGCTCATGAGCAGCGCAACCGCGGGAATCAGTGTCTCCGGCAGCGCCGTACCGACAGCGGCGAGCAGGCTCCCAACAGCGGCCTCAGAGAGGCTCAGGTGATGACCCGCCCATTCGACTCCGTTGGTGAACATCTCGGAGCCCGCGAGGATGACGGCGAAGCTCGCCAGCAGGATGACGATATGAATCGACAAAAGATGGTACCTCTGGCCGCAAAACCGGCTAGACCGGGGCCGCGACGCGTAGCCAACCGCAGGCGCCGGCGTATGAACTTTGAAGCAAGCCATCACGGCAGGCAAATGGCGCACTTTGGAGCATGCTTCCCGGATGCGCGAACACGAAATGATTGCTAGATTCAAAAGGACGGGTGGTGTAACAGGCGGGCGAAAGAGCCCTAGATCAAAAGGCAAAACTCCTGTTTTCGGGTTTGTTTCTGCTTTGACTTGCCTGATGATGACGCATATAATGGGGTGCTTTGCCAGAATCGGCCCCTCTTACTCAATTTGATCTCTCTGAAGCGGCCCGCAACGAGTGCTTACCGGGTTTTCTTGTGCGTGCCGCGGGCTCCTATATCTATCGACCCGCCCCTGACAGCCGGCTAAGACGGCCAGAACGGACGTTAGCAGTATGAAGCAAAAGTACGAAGGGAAGGATCTTCAAGGTCTGGTGGACCTCGGCCGCGAGCAGGGCTACCTGACTTTCGACCAGGTCAACGATTTCCTGCCTCAGGACGTGGCCTCGCCCACTGATTTGCGCGCCGCGCTCGAGAGCTTCGAGGACATGGACATAAAAGTCCTCGAAGAGGTCCCCACCGAGGGGGCCGAGGGCGAGGTCGAAGCGGAACCCGAGAAAGAGGCCGAGGAAGAGACCACGGAGGCGGCGGGCGATTCGTCCGATCCGGTACGCCTCTATCTCAAGGAGATGGGCAACTTCCAGCTGCTCTCGCGCGAGCAGGAGGTCGAAATCGCCAAGCGGATCGAGGCCGGCGAGCAGGAGGTCGAAGAAGAGGTTCTCAAGTCGCCCGTAACGCTGGATTTTCTAGTCGACCTCGGCGAGCGCATCGAAGCGGGCGAGGCCGACCTGCGCGACATCTTCGAGGAAAGCGAAGAACCGCCGGACCCGGATGAGGAGCGCGGACCCGAAGCCAACGAGAAGCTGCTCAAGAAGCTCCACGACTCGACGAAGAAACTGAAGGACCTGCGCAGCAAGCTCGAAGACCTGGAAGAGGAGCTGCACGAGCGGCCGGGCCCGCGGCGCAAGCCGAAGCTCGAGCGCAACTACCTGCGCACGCGTGAGCGGGTCAAGGCCGCATTGATCGCGATGGGGCTCTCGCGCCACGTGCGCGAGGCCGTGATCGCCGAGATGCGCCATCAGCTCGACCAGTTCCGCCAGGCCCATCAGATCGTTGAGCATTACGAGGAGGCGACGGGCCGCTCCAAGACCCAGCTCATCAGGGAAGCCGCCGAGGCGGAGGATCGCCGCCACTTGCTCAAGGTCAATGGCACTCGCGAGAACCTGCTCGACATCGCGGCGCGCATCCGCGAGGCGCAGCGCACGATGAAGGCGGTCGAACGGCGGGTCAAGACCAGCGGCGATGAGTTCAGCCGCTCGATCGAGATCATCGCCGCCGGACAGCACAAGAGCCGGCGCGCCAAGAAGGAGTTGACCGAGGCCAACCTGCGCCTGGTCGTGAGCCTGGCCAAGCGCTACACCAACCGTGGCTTGGGCTTTCTCGATCTGATCCAGGAAGGCAACATCGGCCTGATGCGCGCGGTGGACAAGTTCGAGTACCAGCGCGGCTACAAATTTTCGACTTATGCGACCTGGTGGATACGCCAGTCGATGTCGCGCGCAATCGCCGACCAGGGGCGCACCATCCGCATCCCGGTGCACATGGTCGAGACCATCAACAAGCTGCTGCGGGTCACGCGGCTGCTCGTCCAGCGGCTGGGCCGCGAGCCGGGCCCCGAAGAGATCGCCGAGCAGATGGAGATGCCGCTCGACAAGGTCCAGAAGGTGCTCAAGATCGTCAAGGAGCCGATTTCGCTGGAGACTCCGATTGGCGACGAAGAGGAGAGCTCGCTCGGCGATTTTGTCGAGGACGAGCTGGCGCCCTCGCCGGTCGAGGCCGCGATCCAGGGCAACCTCGGCGAGCAGACGCGCAAGGTGCTTGCAACGCTGACGCCGCGCGAAGAGCAGATTCTGCGCATGCGCTTCGGCATCGGGCAGAAGACCGACTACACCCTGGAAGAGGTCGGCAAGCAGTTTGCCGTGACGCGCGAACGGATTCGGCAGATCGAGGCCAAGGCGCTGCGCAAGCTGCGCCAGACCGGGCGATCGCGCAATCTCGAAGGCTTCATGGAGCGCGAGTAGCGGCGCGCTTAACGCGGCCGGCGCGGTCCATACACCGCGAGCGAACTGCCCTTCCATATCAGCTCATGCCCGTCCAGCGCGCGCTGGATATCGGGCCACCCCACCAGCATGTTGCCGTAGCCGGGGCTCGTCACCACGACGATCCGCTGCGCGCCGTCTATCTCACGCATCAGACGCGCGAGCTGATCCGGCATCAGCTCGCCCGGCGTGAAATGGTTGGCGAAGGGCGGCGCGAATCGGGGCGATAGCACCGGCGCCGACCCCATCGCGCTGAGCACCAGCGCGCGATGGCCGGCATCCTCGCCGCCGACCGCGCGCGTGACTTGTTCCCACTCCCGCACTTCTTCGGCTGACGCCCACATCCCGGCCGTCACCGGGTTCGGCGACGTGCTCCGCCATTGCCCATTGATTTGCGCGAAATGTGAGACATTGCCGAGCAGCGCCATCGCGGCGAGCAGACCCGCGATTCGCGCCGACAGAAGATCGCGGACGCTGGTCGCGGCGGCGCCCATCACCAGGATGTAGCAATAGTAGCGCCAGCTGACCTCCGAGCCGAAAAAGACGGTGGCGAAGGTCACGTGCAGGATGGCGCAGGTCAGAACGAATTCGGCGGCGCCGGTAAGGACGAATTGGTCGGCAGCGCTGACGATGCCGCCCGGGCGCGGCGCCGACGCCAGGCTCCTCAGCGCCCTCAGCCCCGCGACGATCAACCAAAGGGTTGCGGCGATCCAAAAGCCGACCACGGTGAAGACGTAGAAAGGGAGTCCGATCCGCGGCTGATACCAAAAATCACGGCCGACCCCGCGAAAAAGGCCGGAGGCTTGATTGTGATGCGCCGCCATCCCGGCGAGCGGCAGGATGGTCTTGGCCAGCGCAAGCGGGCCATAGACTGCAGACAGGATGACTATCGCGATACCGCCGGTGATTGCCGCGGGCGCGACCGTGTGCAGGATCCGCGACCAGTCAACTGACCAGCGCTGCAGCTGATTCGCGCGATCGCCGGGCTGGCGGCTTTCCCACAGCAATCCGAGCACCAGCACGAACCCGTAGAGATACGCCATGCTGGGATTGACGAAGCAGGACGCCGTGGCCAGCGCGAGCGCGGACGAGCGCCTTTGCGCCGCCTGTTCGGCGAGCGCGTTGGACAGCAGCGCGGCCTCCAAGGCATAGGTCAGCGTGAAGGTCGGAAACGCAAAC
>DASXMQ010000110.1:0-3056 GCA_036495625.1 Binataceae bacterium (SeqCode)
GCCTCTTTTTTTCGCATTTATCGCATTTTGCCCGTGTTACGCCCTGTTATGCGCGTGTTACAAAACTCTGCATGTGCGCCGACTGACAGCATCCAGCAGCCTTAAACGGGCAAACTCGGGCAAGATGGAGCAGGACGGCGCGAACCGATTCTTACGACGAGCTTTCGCCGGAGCGGACGGGAAATCGCAGCACAGATGGAGTGGGTCGGCCTAGTCGCCGCCGCCGCCCATTTTCTGCATCTCGCGGTCGGCCTCGCGGAGCTTGTTGAGCCGCTGGTCGGTCGGAATCAGGCGCGAATCGCTCTGCGCGGTTTGCTGTTCGCTATGCACGGTGGGCAGCTCGCCGTCAATTTTCTCCAGCGATTCCTGTGCCAGCTTGCGCACCATCGGGTTCTTGTCGTTGGCGACAGTCTGGACCAGGATGTCGGAGGCATGCGGGTCGCCGATCTCGCCTAGCGCGTAGACTGCGGTGCCGCGCGCCGCGTCGTCAGGAGCCTCTTTCAGGTAGCCGACGACCGGCAAGGTGCCGCGCGAATCGCCGATCCTGCCGAGCGCGGCGACGATATGGAGCTTCACCACGGGCTGGGTTTCGCGAAGGAAGAGCTGCTGCGTCATCAGGGGCACCGCGAGCGTGGCCTGCTGTGCACCGAGGATATCGATCGCGCGGATCCTGACCCGGATATCCTGATCGTCGAGCCCCTGAATCAGGATTTGCTGCGCCTTCGGATCGTTGATGTTGCGCAGCTTGTCGAGCGCCTCGGCGCGCACGCGCGGGTCGGCGTCAGACATCCCCTTCTTCGCTTCGGTCTCGGCCTGGTCGGGGGATTTGTTATCCTGTCCCTTCTGGCCACCGCCCTGCATCATCTTGCTCATGAGGTTGCCCGCGCCGCCCGGCTGGCCGACGCCTCCGAACTGCGCGCGTGCCGATGCCGGGGGCATTGCCAAGGCCAACACCAGGCCCGAGAAACAAATCAGCCCAAGTTTAGACAATTCCATGTCCTCGCCAGTTTCGGCAAAATCATCGGTGAAAATGACGTCCTTTGCAAGCATCGGTTTTAGCCGGCGCGCGGCAATGGCCGCGATCAGCGGCTTGGTCGCGATCCTCGCGACTATTGGCGGAGGCGAGTTCGGCCCCGGCGGACCGCTTCGCGCGATGCGCGCGGTCTCAGCCCATGCCGCCGTTGGCGACCCGGCGACGGCGCCGCGGCCGCTTCCTGACGGAGTGCGCGTACCGACCTATTCGCCCGGCCAGATCCCGTTTCATCCGGGCCAGGAACTGGTTTACCAGGGCTCATGGATCGATATCCCGGCAGCCGAGGGCAAGGTCGTGTTGCACGGCGACCCGGGCAATCCCGCGCTGCTCAGCGCTGAAATCTGGATCAATACCAACCGCCTCATCGACAAGTTCTACAAGATGCGGGATTACCTGCGCGAGGATTTCACCGCCGGCTCGCTCAAGCCTGCCGACATGAATATCCGGCAGAACGAAGGCCGCCGCCACGACACTTTCAACGTCGCCTTCGACCATCGCGAGCACGTGGTCACGCTCGTCAAGCATGGCCCGCGCGGCACGCAGATCCGCAAGTTCCTCTCCTACAATCCTTCGGGGCCGGTATCGGGGGCGATGATGGCGCTGTCGCAGCCGCTTGAGGCGGGCGACTCGATGAGCTTCGACGCCTTCAGCGGCACGACGCGCTACGTTTTCGAGCTCAAGGTGGTGCGGCGCGAGCGAATCGGCACGCCGCTCGGCGAGTTCGACGCCTTCAGGATCGTGCCCTCGGTCACGTATCTGAGCGACGGCAAGATCAACGACGAGGTGCACGATACGACGCTGTGGGTCTCTGCCGACGCGCGCCGTCTGCCGCTGCGGATCGAATCCGCGGTCTTTATCGGCAGCGTCCGGATCGACCTGGTAAAGGTGATCGACCCGGCCAACCCCGACCGTGGCGCGTCGCAGGAGGTGTCGCGATGAGATGGCTTCGCGGGATGAGACGGCTTTGGAAGAGAGGGCTTCGCAAGGGCTTCGAATGACCGCCACGTTTGGGCAAGCTGCGGACGCTTTGCTAATCCATTCGTAGCGCGCCGCGCGCGCGATTCCTGAAAAAGTGAGGCCGTGAAAGATGGCCCGGAAACTCGAATTTTTCTACGACTGTTCCAGCCCCTGGACCTACCTCGCGTTCAGCCAGATTGAAAACGTCGCGCGCCGCCACGGCGCCGAACTGATATGGCGCCCGATCCTGGTCGGCGGCGTCTTCAACACCGTTAATCCGTCGGTGTACGAAGGCCGCGAGCATCCGGTCAAACCCAAGGTCCGCTACTACGACAAGGACATGCAGGACTGGGCGAAGCTCTACGGGCTCAGCATCGGCCATCCCACGGTCTTCCCGGTAAACTCGGTCAAGGCGATGCGCGGGGCGTTCGTCGCGATTGAGCACAGCAAGGTCTCGCCGTATTCGCGCGCGATCTTCGAGGCCTACTGGGGGGAGGACCGCGATATCAGCCGCGACGAGGTCCTGCGCGAAGTTGTCCGCTCGGTCGGTCTCGACGAGGACGAGTTCTTCAAGAAGATCGCCGCCTCGGAATACAAGGACAAACTGCGCGTCAACACCGAAGAGCTGATCGCGCGCGGCGGTTTCGGCTCGCCGACGATGTTCGTCGACGGCGAGATGTTCTTCGGCAACGACCGCCTGGTGCTCGTCGAGCATCGGCTGTCGCATTAGACGCTGCGAAACGTATCGCAGCGGCGCGCGGCCGTCTTTGCACCGATGCCCGCTTCAAGCGTCGCCGGCTTCGATTCGTTGCCCGAGCGCGTGCGCGCCTTCATCGCGCTCAGGCTCGACACGGCGGTTGACGACGCGATCGCCGAGATGATCGGCCGCCTGCGCACCCCTCGCCACGACGAATCCGGAAGCGCCGAGCTCCGGGATCGCACGCGCGACGACGGTATTCGATGGGTCCGCCGCCAGAATTTCCATCTGACGCTCTTTTTCCTCGGCCCCGCCGTCGCGCGCGAACGTCTTCCCGCGGTCGCCGACGCGCTCGCCGCCGTCGCCGCG
>DASXMQ010000111.1:0-2684 GCA_036495625.1 Binataceae bacterium (SeqCode)
CGCCCTTGGCGCCGACCGGCACGATCACCGCGTTCTTGACGTTCTGCGCCTTGACCAGCCCGAGGATCTCGGTGCGGAAATCCTGCGGCCGGTCGGACCAGCGGATGCCGCCGCGCGCCACCTTGCCAAAGCGCAGATGCAGCGCTTCGACCCGCGGCGAATAGACGAACACTTCATAGAGCGGCCGCGGCAGCGGCATGCCGTCGACCTTGCGGCTTGCGAACTTGATCGCGATCGGCTCCTTGGCGCGGCCGTTGTCGTCGAGCTGAAAGAAATTGGTGCGCACCGCCGCCATCACCGCGTTGACGAAGTGGCGCAAGATGCGGTCCTCGTCGAGGCTCGATACCGCCTGCAGAGCGGTGTCGATGGTGGCGGCGATTTCCGTCTCGTTGGCGGCGCGTGCCTCTTCGACCAAGGCGAAACGCGGCGCAAAGCGCACGTGGAATAGCGACACTATGGCGGCTGCGATGCGCGCGTGCTTGCGCAGCGTCCCCCACATGTAATCCTGCGAATAGGGCACGCGGATCTGGCGCAGAAAGCGCGAGATGGTACGGATGATCGCGACGTCGCGCCACGGCAGCCCGGCCGTCAGCACGAGCGCGTTGTAGCCGTCGTTCTCGGCGGCGCCGCTCATCACCGCCAGGAAGCACGCTTCGAGCTGGTCCTTGCGTGCGGCAAGCGCGACGGCTTCGCCGGACGCGGTCTCGATCGTCACGTCGTGAAACCAAACCTCGGCAGCGTTCTCCGGGCGGATCGCATAGGTGCGCTCGTCGACGACGCAAAAGCCCATGTTTTCCAGGACGGGCACCCGCTCCGACAGCGGGATTGGGCGGCCGAGGCTGAATACGCGCAGTCCTGCCGCCGCTGGCGCCGCTTCGGCGCTCTGGTAAAGGTCGACGCCGAGCGGATGATCCGGCGATAGCGCCTCGATCAGGCCGATGTCGGCGAGCGCGGTCGCCGCCCGATAGACTTCGCGATAGTCGATCGGAAACGCCTCGCGGTACCGGGCGAACAGCCGATGCGCCGAGTCAAACTTATGCTCAGCGCCGATCGCCTGCTCGAGGCGCTCCACCCAAGTCTGGACAATGGCTTCGACTGCGCTATCGAGTTCGGTCGGGTCGGGGTTTGGCGTCTCGCCCTCGTAACGTCCGATGATGAAATGGACGCGCACCAGTGGGCCTTCCGGGAAGAATGGATAAAACGCCCGTAGTCGCCCCTTGTAGGTCGCGGCCAGATAGTCGCCGATCTGCGCCCGGATTGCGCTGTCGTAACGGTCACGCGGCACGTAGACCAGCACCGAGACGAAGCGGTCGAAGCGGTCGCTTCGCGGCAGCACGCGCACCCGCGGCCGTTCGCCGAGCTGCAGGATCGCCAGCGCGAAGCGGTACAGCGTGTCTTCGTCGATCTGAAACAGTTCGTCGCGCGGATAGGTCTCCAGCACGTTGACGAGCGCTTTGCCGGAATGGCCGTGCGCCTCGAATCCGGCGCGGCGGATGATGTGGTCGACCTTGCGCCGCAGGTACGGAATGGCGCGGGTCGAGCGCGTATAGGCGGTCGACGTGAACAGGCCGCAGAACCGCCGCTCGCCGATCAGCTTGCCCTCGGCATCGAAGCGTTTGACGCCGACATAGTCCATGTTGACGCGGCGGTGGACGCGCGCGCGCACCGCGGCCTTGGCGACGATGAGGAGGCGCGGTTCTTCCAAAAACTCGCGGATTTCCGGCGTGATGGTCACCAGCTGATTGCCGCGCCGCAAGAGCCTCATGTCGCGCGAGCGAAGAAGCCCGAGCCCGGTCTCGAATATCGGCTGCAGCGCCTGCTCGTGGTCGGTATAAGCATAGTCGCGCGAGCCGAGCAGGGTGAAGTTGTCGCCGGTGAGCCACTCGAGGAATTGCACCGCTTCGGCGATCTCCTCGACCGGCAGCGGCGGCGGATTCTTGCGCAGCTCGGCGATGGCCTCGCGGGCGCGCCCCAGCATCGCCTGCCAATCCTGCACGCAGACGCGGACCTCGTCTAAAATGTGCTCCAGCGTGCGGGCGAGGTCCGCCATCGCCGCTTCGTCTTGGGCCCCATCGATATGGATATGGATGAAGCTTTCGCGGCGGCCTTCGCCGTGACGGCTGTCTTCAAAGCCGGTGAGCGTACCGGCCTGGTCGCGCTCGACCAAAAACACTGGATGAACCAGCAGCAAGACGGCGAGGCCGCGTTCGGTGAGCTCGCCGATCACGGAATCGACCAGGAACGGCATGTCGTCGTTGATGATGTCGAGCGCGGTGACACCGGGCGTCATGGCGGCCGCGGCAAGCCGTACCTTGGCGGTGCCCTGCCGGCGCGCCGCAAAGGTCGCCCATGACTGCACCGCGATGGCGGCGAGCTGTTCGGGCTGGTAGCGTTCCAAATCGTCCGGAGCGGCGCGGCCGAAGAATTTCTCGATAAAATCGGCGGGAATCCCAGGTTCGCGCCGCACCAGCGCGGCCGCAGCCGCGCCAAGAAGCGACCGGCCGTTACGGCCGTCGTCGCTGGGCATGTCCTGAACAGCCATGGCGCTCCAGGTGGCTTGGCGATTCGCGCCATCATACGCGCGAGGCGCGCATATCCGCTACGGCAAGATTATACTTGTGGCTTGGGTCCGAGGCTGCGGCGAACAGCCGATCTCAGACCAGAACGGGAGGCAGCATGGCCAA
>DASXMQ010000112.1:0-2106 GCA_036495625.1 Binataceae bacterium (SeqCode)
GTGATCGCGGTGTAGAGCAGGTTGCGCCGGAGCATCAGGTAGTGCCCCGGATGGAGCGGGATGACGACGGCCGGATACTGGCTGCCCTGGCTCTTGTGCACCGTGATCGCGTAGGCGAGCCCCAGCTCGTCGAGCTCCGCCAGGTCGTATTCGGCGTGATTGTCCTCGAAGGCGACGCCGACGCGGCCGCGCTCGGGATCGATCGACGCGATCCGTCCGATCTCGCCGTTGAAAACCAGCTTGTCGTAGTTGTTGCGCAGCTGGATTACGCGGTCACCCGCGCGAAAGGCGCGATCGCCCGCGCGAATCTCGCGGCCGGCCGGATTGAGCAGCGCCTGCAGCTCGTGGTTGAGGGCGTGAGCGCCGAGCGGCCCGCGGTTCATCGGCGCAAGCACCTGGATCTCGCGCGGGTCGCGCAGCTCGAAGCGGCCGCCGAGCAGGCGATGCTGCACCAGTTGCTTGATCGTCGCGACGATGTCCTCCGGCGAGCCGCGCTCGAAGAAGAAAAAGTCGCCTTCGGGATCGTTGGCGGTCTCGGGCATCTCGCCGCGGTTGAGGCGATGCGCGTTGGCGACGATCAGGCTCGCGCGCGCCTGGCGATAGATCTGGCTCAGCTCGACCACCGGCACCAGCCCCGACGCGATAGCGTCCTTCAGCACGCTGCCGGGGCCGACCGAAGGCAACTGGTCGCGATCGCCGACCAGCAGCAGCGAACAATCCGGCGGCAGCGCCGCGAGCAGGCTTGCCGCGAGCTCAAGGTCCATCATCGAGGCTTCGTCGATCACGAGCCAGGTGGTGCGCAGCGGAAAAGCTTCGCCGCGGATGAAGCCGCCGGTCTCGGGCGAATATTCGAGCAGGCGATGGATGGTCTTCGCTTCGCGTCCGCACGCCTCCGCGAGCCGGCGCGCGGCGCGTCCGGTGGGCGCCGCGAGCGTCGCCTTGACGCCGGCGCTCGAGAGCGCCGCCAGCAGCGAGCGCAAGAGCGTGGTTTTGCCGGTGCCGGGTCCGCCGGTGATCACGGTGACCTTGCTTTGCAGCGCGCAGCGGAGCGCCTGGCGCTGTTCGGCCGATAGTTCGACGCCGCCGGCGCCCGTTGCCGCTTCCATCGCGCGCTCGACCACCGCGCGGCCCATCGGCCGCCCCGCCGTCAGCCGCCGCATCCGCTCCGCCACGGCGAGCTCGGCGTCGTGCAGGCGGCGCAGGTAGATCGCGCGATTACCGTCGCCGCCGAGATCCTCGGCCGCCAGTTCGCCGGTCTCGACCAATTCCTCGACCGCCTGGGAGGCGAGCAGCGGATCCATCTCGAGCGCCGCGGCGAACTGATGCTCGAGGTAGCCGAAGGGCGCGAAGACATGACCGTCCTCGGCCATCCGCTCGAGCAGGAAGACGACCGCGGCGCGCGCCCGCTGGATCGAGTTTTTCGGGATGCCCAGCTTTTCGGCCACCGCGTCGGCGGTGCGAAAACCGATACCGGCGATCGTGCGCGCGAGAACGTAGGGGTCGCGGCGCACCACCTCGAGCGATTCGCGCCCATACGTCTTGTGGATGCGCCGCGCGTGGCCGGCGGCGATTCCATTGCCGCGGAGAAAGACCGTGAGCTCGCGCAGACCCGAGGAGTCGCGCCACGCCGCGGCGATTCGCGCTGCGACCACGCCGCCGAGGCCGCGCACCTCGCGCAGCCGCTCCGGCCGCTCGTCGAGCACGCCCGGCAGCGTCTCGCCGAAATGCTCCGCGATCCGCCGCGCCAGCGCGGGGCCGACGCCCTTTATCTCGCCCGCAAGGTAGCGCTCGAGCGCCGCCACCGACGCCGGACGGACGGTTTCGAAATCCTCGACCCTGAACTGTTCGCCGTACTTGGGATGGCGCTCGAAGCGGCCGCGCAGGCGCAGGCCCGCGCCGATGTCGATCCCGGCCAGGCTGCCGACCACGGTTACGCGCCGGCGGAGATCCTCGTCGCTCCGCTCCAGCACCGCAACCGCGTAGCCGCTCTGCTCGTTGACATAGAGCAGTTGGTCCAGCGTGCCCTCGATTTGCAGTTCGGCCTGTTCGCCCGCTTCCGCCACTTGCCTCATCCATGCGGCGCGCGCTTACGCACGCCGATTCGAA
>DASXMQ010000113.1:0-2896 GCA_036495625.1 Binataceae bacterium (SeqCode)
GGACGGCCCGGACCGTCACGCCTTCGAGGTGCTCGCCACGCCGGATAACGCCAATTCGGCGGAATTCCGCGAGATCGC
The DNA here is from genome assembly GCA_036495625.1 of Binataceae bacterium (SeqCode). Classification (GTDB taxonomy): domain Bacteria; phylum Desulfobacterota; class Binatia; order Binatales; family Binataceae; genus JAKAVN01. The sequence continues at coordinate 79 of DASXMQ010000113.1, forward strand.
CCGCCAGGTCGCGGCGACCGACACGCTCGAAGCCTTCCTGCGCGACATGCGCGTGCGCTATCCGGAGACCGGAGCGTTCGCGCCGGGCGTGGTCTATGGGACGCGCCCGAAGACGCCGGTGCCCGCTGCCCCGCCGTCACCCGCACCGCCGGCCACCAGCGCCGTCACGGCGCCGGTGCGCGAGGCTTCTCGATAGCGCGTGTTCCGGCGAAGTGGATACCGGTTCGCCGCCAAGAACATGCGCCAATCAATGAATCCAGAGCATATCCCGATTCCATCGGAACGCGATGTGCTCTAGGCGCCGGCCCTACGTCCCGTAGCTCTGCACCAGGCTGCCGGCGACGAGGCTCCAGCCGTCGACCAGCACGAAGAAGATCAGCTTGAACGGCAACGAGACGACGATCGGCGGCAGCATCATCATGCCCATCGACATCAGGATCGAGGCGACCACGAGGTCGATGATCAGGAACGGCAGGTAGAGCAGGAAGCCGATCTCGAAGGCACGTCTGAGCTCGGAGATCATGAAGGCCGGCGCGAGGACGCGCAGCGACAGGTCCTCGGGCTTGGCCGGCGCCGCGTCGTGTGACATGTCGACGAAGAGCTTCAGGTCCTTCTCGCGCACGTTCTTCAGCATGAAATCGCGCAGCGGCCCGGCCGAGCGGTCGAACGCCTGCTCGGTGGTGATCTGGTTGGCCATCAGCGGCTTGATGCCGACGTCGTAGGAGCGCTGGAACGCCGGTGCCATCACGAAGGCGGTCAAGAAGAGCGCGAGCGAGACCAGCACCGTGTTTGGCGGCGCCGTCGCGGTGCCGAGCGCGGTGCGCAAGAGCGATAGCACCACCACGATGCGGGTGAAGGACGTCACCATCACCAGGATCGAGGGCGCGAGCGAGAGCACCGTCATGAGCGCGATGAGCTGGATCACGCGCTCGGTCAGGCCGCTGCCCTGGCCGAAATTGATGCTGATGTCCTGGGCGCCTGCGGGCGCCGCGAAGGCGAGGACCAGCCCTACCCCGGCCGCTACCGTCGCGAGACGAACGCGGCGGCCGGATGGCAGGAGCTTCACGATTTCCCTGACGGACGGCCGAGCAAGCTCGCCATCTCCTGTTCGAGATTGTCGAAGCCGGGTTTCGCCGCAGGCTTGGCGGCAGGCCGCGCTTCGCGCGGCGGCCCGGCCGGCTCGCCGCGCGCAGCCTCGCGCGGCGCCGCGACCGCGGGCTCGGCCGCCTGGCGCGGACGCTGCAGGGCGGATTCGAGCCGCTGCGCCATCGCGGCGAGATTCTGCTCTTCGCTTTCGCTCACGGCCGGCGGCGGTGCGGCGGGTGGTGCGCGGCGCGCTTCGATGCCGCGGCGCGGCGGTGGGGGCGGGGCGTCGGGATCGAGGAACGAGCGCGACAGGTCGGCCGCGAGGCCGGAGAGGCGGTCGGAATTCTGCCCCCGCATGGGATTCTCGGATGCGCGCGGGGCAGGGGGCGGCGCGGCTCGCGGCTCGCGTTCGGCGGCGATCCGCAGCTCGCGCTCGGCCGGGACGCGCGGCTCACGCTCGGCCGCGACACGGGGCTCGCGCTCGGGCGGGACGCGCGGCTCGCGTTCCGCCACGACGCGCGGCTCGCGTTCGGCGGCAATCCGCAACTCGCGCTCGGCCGGGACGCGCGGCTCACGTTCTCCCGCGACGCGCGGTTCGCGTTCGGCGGCAATTCGCAGCTCGCGCTCGGCCGGGGCCCGCGGCTCGCGTTCCGCAGCGACGCGTGGCTCGCGTTCGGTGATGCGCGGCTCACTGTCCGGCACGACGCGCGGAGCGGGTTCGAGCGGCACCGACCAATCGGCCTGGGACTCTTCCGTTTGCGGCACCGGGGGAGGGGCCGCGCGCGGGGCGCGGGGGATGGGTTCCGGCTGCGCCGGCCACATGCTGCCCTCAGCGAGCGGCATGGGGCGCGGCAGGATGTCGGCGGCGCGCGGCGGCGGCGCCTCGCGCGCCGGCGCCGTCGGGATGCCGCGCACGATGTTCGGCTCGATCACCACGTCGCTCGGGCCGCCGATCATGATGAGGTGCTCGACATTGTCGCGCCGGATCAGCAGCAGGCTGCGGCGCTGGTCGACCGCTGCCGACTCGATCACGGCCAGCCGCGGCTGACGGCCGCGCACCAAACCGGAGGTGAGCGCTCCCGCGCCGAACCGGCGCAACAGGTAAAAGGCACCCGCCATGAGTGCGATGATGACGACGAACGCCACCACCCAGCGCACCGGATCGATGCCGTAGAACATCCGCCTTCTCCGCGCTCCGCGCCCCTCGGGACCCGTTCCACCCGGTCCGCGACATGGTTAACGGCCGAGGCAAAATCTGCCGCGCCAGCCTTTAACGAATCATTAACACGGTTCGAGGTTTTGCCCCACAACGCGCGGTTTCACGAGCATTTTCTTGGTAAACGGCGGATTAAAGGCATTCCGCCGCGGGCGGCCCATTTAACGCATCGTTAACCATACCGCAGGCAAACTCTGCCGAGTGGCGCGCCCGGAACCTGGCGCCCGAAGGAGGCTGCATGGCGATTGCCGATATCCCGATCCTGGCGATGCTGCGGACCCGCATGCAATGGCAGCAGCAGCGCCAGCAGGTGCTGGCGCAGAACGTCGCCAACGCCGACACGCCGAATTACCATCCGGTGGAACTGGTCGATCCCAAGTTCCAGGTGGCCAATGCGGGCTTCGCACAGCTGCAGCTCACGCGCGACGATCCCGGGCAGCTTGCAGGCCTCTCCGACCCGACCACGTTCGCGGGCAACCGCCAGCAATACGAGGTCCGTCCCGCCGGCAACGCCGT
>DASXMQ010000114.1:0-3314 GCA_036495625.1 Binataceae bacterium (SeqCode)
GCAGGCGCTCGCCGGCCGCCGCATCCAGCAGGCCGATTCGCCCGCCGATTGGCGAAAGCCGCCGGTCGGCATTATCCTCGCGCAGCAGCAATCGATATTCGGCGCGCGACGTGAACATTCGGTATGGCTCGCCCCCGATACCGCGCGTCACCAGGTCGTCGATCATCACGCCGATATAGGCTTCGTCCCGTCTCAGGATAACCGGCGGCTCGCCTCGAACCCTGAGCGCAGCATTTATCCCCGCCATCAGGCCCTGCGCGCCCGCTTCCTCATAGCCGGTGGTGCCGTTGATCTGACCGGCGAAGAACAGTCCTTCGATGAGCCTGGTTTCGAGCGACGGCCCGAGCTGCGTCGGATCGGAAAAATCGTACTCGATAGCATAGCCCGGGCGCATGATTTCCGCGCGCTCCAGTCCCTTTATCGATCGCACCATCGCGAGCTGCACGTCGAGCGGCAGGCTGGTCGAAAGTCCGTTGGGGTAAACCTCCATCGTGTCGCGGCCCTCGGGCTCGAGGAAAATCTGATGCCGCTCCTTGTCGCGAAAGCGCATCACCTTGTCCTCGACCGACGGGCAATAGCGCGGCCCGCGGCTTTGGATAACTCCCGAATACATCGGCGAGCGATCGATACCGCCGCGGATGACCTCATGCGTCCGCTCATTGGTGTAGGTCAGATGACACGGCATCTGGTCCTGCTCGATCCGCGCGGTGCGGAACGAAAACGGCGGCGGCGGAACGTCGCCCGGCTGAGGCTCGAGCGCCGAGTAGTCGATGCTGCGGCTGTCAAGGCGCGGGCACGTGCCCGTCTTGAGCCGCCCGATCCGAAAGCCCAGTTGAGCGAGGTGCTCGCTGAGGCCCATCGCGGCGAAATCGCCCGCGCGGCCCGCCGAGTAATTTTTGAGTCCGATATGCACCAGGCCCTTCAAGAAGGTGCCGGTGGTCAGCACGACGCAAGCGGCCTCGAACGTCTCGCCGATGAGCGATTCCACGCCGGTGACGCGGCCGTCCTCGACCAGCAATCGCTCCACGCTCGCCTGGCGAATCGTCAGATTGGGCGTCACCTCGAGCACGCGCTTCATCCGCGCGCGATACGCGGCCTTGTCGGCCTGGGCGCGTCGCGCGCGCACGGCCGGCCCCTTGCGCGTGTTGAGAAAGCGGAACTGGATGCCGGTTTCGTCGATCGCGAGCGCCATCTCGCCGCCCAGCGCGTCGATTTCGCGCACCAGATGGCCCTTGCCGATACCGCCGATCGCCGGATTGCACGACATCTGGCCGATATGGTCGAGGTTGAGCGTCAGCATCAGCGTGCGGACGCCCATCCGCGCCGCGGCCAGCGCGGCTTCGATTCCCGCGTGGCCGGCGCCGACCACGATTACGTCGAACTTCATAGAGGTGGGAATTATGGCGCGCGCGCGGCGGCGGGCCAAGCGGGATGATATGCTACTCGATGTAGCAAAATACTACTTACCGATACAAAACTCGCGGAACACCGCGTCGAGCACGTCCTCTGCGCCGACCGCGCCCGTGAGCATGCCCAGCGCCTCGGCGGCGGCCGCCGCGTCCACGGCGACGATTTCCGGCGGCATCCCGGCAAGCGCGCTTGCGCGGGCGCTCTCGAGCGCTTCCAGAGCCCTCGCCAGCGCCTCGCGATGGCGTTCGCGAGAAATCGCCACGCCGTCGCCGGGGCCTCCGGCGGCAAGCGCCTCGACCGCGCGCGCAAGCTCGTCGCGCAGCGCCGGCGCGCCCTCGGCGCCGAGCGCCGAAAACCGCATCACCGGCATCCCGATACCCCTGCGCAGCAGATCGGTCGGCGCGAGCACGGGCGGCCGCAGGTCGGACTTGTTGAGGAGGGCGACGCCCGCGCGCCCCTGGCAAAGCCCGAGCACCCACGCGTCTTCGTCCTCGAACGGACGCGCGGAGTCGAAGACCGCGATCAGCAAATCGGCCTCCGCGACGCTGCCGAGCGTGCGCCCGATCCCGATACGCTCAACCTCGTCGGCCGCCTCGCGCACGCCGGCAGTGTCCTGGAGCACCAGATGCCAGGGACCAAGCGCCACCGCTTCCTCGATAACGTCGCGCGTGGTCCCGGGCGTCGCCGTCACGATCGCGCGGTCGGCGCCGAGAATCAGGTTGAGCACGCTCGATTTGCCCGCATTGGGCTTGCCCACGATAGCCGCGCGCGCCCCCTCGCGCGCGAGACGCCCGCGCCTGAAGCTGTCATGTAGAAGCGCGACGTCGGCGATGACGCCGGCGATTTCTGCAGCGATCTCATCGCGTCCCGGCAGCTTCAGGCCTTCGTCGGCGAAGTCGATCTCGGCCTCCAGATGCGCCAGAACGCCGATCACGGCGCTGCGGAGGTCCTCGACCCGTTGCGCCAATGCACCGCTAAGTTGTGCTATTGCATGCTTAAGTGCGCTTTCGCTACGAGCGTCTATCAGATCCGCAACCGCCTCGGCCTCGGTCAAATCGACCCGTCCATTCAGAAATGCGCGCCGGCTGAACTCACCCGGCTCGGCCATCCGGGCACCAGCCGCGATCGCCAGTCCCAGCACGCGGCGGACGATATATGGGCCGCCATGACAGTGAAATTCGACGACATCCTCGCCTGTGAGGCTCGCGGGACCGGGCATGGCGACGCACATGGCGCGGTCTATAACTGCGCCGGTTCGCGGGTCGCGAATCTCGCCCAAGGTGAGCCGGCGGTGGCGTGGCGCGCCCGCACGGAGCGGATGCCACAGAGTCGAGGCTATCCGCGTCGCATCGCCGCCCGAAAGTCGCACGATCGCAACGGCGCCCCTGCCCGGCGGCGTGGCGGGCGCGACAATAGTGTCCTCGGCATACATGGATTGACGTCTCAGGTCCCTTTCGCGCGAGCCAAGTCCGTCCGGGTTATCTGGCCGATTGTCCGGCGCGGAAGCTCAGGAGGGAAGCGCGGGGTCACATCTCGCAGTGGAAATTGACATATTTCTTTGATCGAATCATGGAACGGTACACTGCCAAAGTATTCAGGACGGGACGCAGTCTAGCGGTTCGGATACCCAAGAGTTATCGATTCTCTTGCGATGAGGTCCTGATCGAACGCTAGGGCGATCGGGTAATCTTCACACCGTATCCCGGACTTCAAAGGGACTTCAAAGTCTTGGAAAGACTATTTCGCGCGAGCACCGCGGCTGCCCGCGGACTTCCCCGAAGAGATCGGCGAGGTCTGAGAACGGCAGATCCCCGGTCGTTGCGGTTCGGCGTGGCCGCGGCCGGTTCGGCGTGCCGCGGATGGACTTGCCCGCGCGGCGTCTGTATGGTTCCATGGCTTGTTCA
>DASXMQ010000115.1:0-27316 GCA_036495625.1 Binataceae bacterium (SeqCode)
CCGGCGAATGCCGCGCAGTTGAGCGTGCCGGATTCGAGTTCGCCGCCGCCGCCGCGGAGAAAATCCGGTCCCGTCCAGGCGAGCGTGTTGGCGCCGAGAAAACGCGCACTGGTCCACAGGCCGCCCGTGCCGGTCGGGCCGAAGAGCCATTTGTGGCCCGTGAGCGCATACGCCCAGGCCTTGATTCGCGTCACGTCGGCCGCGACCTGTCCGAGCGCCTGCGCGCCGTCCACGATATATGGGATTTCCTGTTGTTCGAGGATTGCTCCCGCTTCTTCGACCGGTATCACGCGGCCGTCCTTGCACGAGACCTGCGAGAACACGACGAAAACTGGACGGCGCCGACGGATCAGTCCACGAAGCTTGTCGAGAAACTCGGCCGGGGAGCCGGACGCGATCGTCGCGACTTCGATACCGCGCGCCGCGAGGCGCGCGAGCGGCCAGGTGACGCACGGATGCTCCTGGTCGGTGGTGACGACGGTTTCGCCCCCGTCGAGCCCGGCGCCGAGGATACTTATCGCGAGGTTGAGGGCGGTCGAGGAGTTGGGCAGCAGCGTGACGCCGCCGCTCTCGCCCGCGCCGAGCAGCGCGCGCGCCGCAAGACGCGCCCGCTCCAGCGTGGCCTCGAGCAGGCGCCATCCGTCCTCACAGAAGAGCAGGCCCGCGAACTCGCGATCGGCGGCTTTGACACGCTTGATCACGCGCTCGCATGGCCGGGCCAGACCGCCCTGGTTGAAGTAGGCTTTGACCGTGGTGCGTCTGATCATCGGGAAAACTTCGCTCTGCGAAACCGGCCGCGCCAGGTTTCGTTCAGGGCGTCTCCGCCCGCCGCGCCGGCGGATCGAAGAGGCTCTCTTCGCGCGGCGGCCCGCCCCACAATCGGCGGCAGAGCGCGTATGCGGGGTAGGTCGTCGCCGCGAGCGCGACCGCGACGATGAAGTCGACCTTGACGCCGCCCTGCGTCAGTGCAAGGCCGAAGGTCGCGCACCAGGTCAGCATCGGCAACGCCGCGACCAGATAAAGTCCGGTCCTCCCGCCGCCGATCATGAACAGGCCGTCGCGCACGGGGCGCCGCCGGCGCATCGCCACCAGCGCGCCCAACTCAAGCGCCAGCGCGCCCATATAGAAGAAGACGTCGAGAATCACCAGCGCGACGAAGCCGAGCGGCACCAGCATCGTGAAAAGCACGCAGCAGGCGAGGATCGATTTACCCGGCGTCGCGGTGGCGCGCCAGACCTCGGCGAGCCATCGCGGCAGATAGCTCTCGCGCGCCAGCACGAACGGCATCCGCGACACCCAGAGCAGCGCGGCGGTGAAGATCGAAAACGCCGACACCATGCCGCCGAGCGCCAGCGCCGCGCCGAGCGCCGGACCGCCAAACTGCCGTCCGATTTCGGAGTACCATCCGGTCACCCACTTGGCGCCGCTGCTCGCGCCCGAGACTGCCACGCCGAGCGGCAACAGGTAGCCGAACACCACCATCGGCAGCGCGATCGCGAGCGCCCGTTGATAGGTTCGGCGGGGATCGCTTATCTCGTCCGCGATCACGCTCGCGTTTTCCCATCCGCTGAAATTCCAGATGATGATCGTAAGGCCGCCGCCGAGGGCGAGCGCGAAGTCCGGCCCAAAAATCCGGCCGCCCGGCGGACGCCATTGCACGAGGTGACCGAAGCCGAGGATCACCAGCGCCGCGAACGGCGCCAGCAGCAGCGCCGTCAACGCGATCGCGCTTTCGCCGGCGGGCCGCACGCCGAGGAAGTTGAGCAGGCCGGCGAGCCATACCAGCGCGATCCCGACCACGAGCTGGCCCGCGGTGCCGAGAGGATACAAGAAGGCCAGGTAGGCGCTGAACAGGACCGGGTAGATCGCCATGTCAACCGCCGTATAGAGCAGCGTCAAGTAAGCCTCGGCAAAGCCCCAGAACGGACCGAGCGCCTCCTTGACCCAGAAATAGAAGCCGCCCTCGACCGGCATCAACGTATTCAGTTCGGCGGCCATCAACGCCGTCGGGATGCTGAGCGTCAGCGGCACTATTACGCAGAGCAACAGCGTGAGACGCGGACCCGCGATCCGCACCGCATCCTCGGTCCCGTACGCGCCGCCGCTTACGACCAGGTAGACGACGCAGACGAGCGAGAGCAGACCCAGCTTGCCCCCCTGCATCGCGATCGCGGCGCCCGCGCTTTGCGGCGCGACGGCGCGCGGGGCCATATCGCGGCCGGCGGAACCGCTGCGATCCGGGCTCGGTTGTCTCATCAGGGCTAGGCTGTAGCCGAGCGTCGGCGCGGGCACAAGGCTCGCGGGATTGCTCAAAGGTAGGCTCGCGCGCAAGACTTATAACCGGTACAGATTCGACGTATAGTGAGAGCGCGCCGGTGTGCTTCGAGCACGCCGGCGGGGCGGTCGAGCTTAAAAAATCCTTTGCCATCGAGTCATTTGTCTTTGTGCTAATCGCAAAACAATCCGATCCGCGCGATCGCTCGCGCTTGGTTAATCTGTCGCTGCATCGCCTCCGGCGCCCGCTTACGGTCGCGCTCGGCGCCATAGCGGCGTTGATGCTCGCCGCCGGATGCGCTCAGCGGACGGCGGCTACGAGGCTCCAGCCCGCAGGCGGGCCGGCCGCCGGTTCTTCCGGCGAGGCCGACACGCAGCAGTCGCCGTTCGGCGGCAAGCCGGCGGTGGATATCCCGCCGCAGGCCAAGGCGATGGGCACTTTTTTACAAGCCGAGGTTGCAACCGAAGAGGGCGACCGCACCGAAGCGCTCAAAGCGCTCGAGGAAGCCGTGCAGTACGACCCGGACAACGCGACGCTGCGCGTGACGCTGGCGACGCTTTACGTGCGTGATGGCCGTCTCGCGGACGCGCGGGTGCAGGCCGATCAGGCGGTCAAGCTCGAGCCCGGTTCGGCGCGAGCGCTGCTGCTCGCGGCCGGCATCGACTCGGCACTGGGCGACGACCCCACTGCCGAGCAGGATTACAAGGAAGTGATCCGGATTTCGCCCAAGAACCAGGAGGCCTACCTTTTCCTGGGCACGCAGTACGCCAAGCGCGGCGACTATGAAGCGGCGCGCAAGGTGTTCGAGCAGCTGATCGCGCTCGACCCGCAATCTTTCCTCGGCTACTACTACGCCGGGCGCACGATGCTGGCGGCGGGCAACTACTCGGCCGCCGATCGCTACTACAGCAAGGCGCTCGATCTGAATCCGCAGTCAGAGCTCGCCCTGCTCGATCTCGCCACGCTGCGCGAGGACCAGGGGCGGCGCGACGACGCGGTCGCGATCTACAAGAAGGTCCTGCAGATCAATCCCAACGACGATCGCGCGCACCGGCGCCTCGCCGAACTGTACTTTGCCGCGCACGCCTCTTCCGAGGCTCCGGTAAAGCCGGCGCCCCCGCCCGAGAAGATCGAAATCTCACCGAGCGACACGCGCACCAAGATCGGGCTGCTGTATTTCGAGCGCAGCGACTTCGACCGCGCAGCCACCGAGTTCAACCTGGTGCTCGGCGCCGAGCCCGACAACTACCGCGTCCACTATTATCTCGGCACCGCCTACAGCGAACTCTCCGACTACGACAAGGCGGCGAAGGAGTTCGAGCGGATTCCCGAGAGCAGCGAGCATTACGTCGAATCGCGCCTGCAGCTCGCCTACATCTACGACAAGCAGCATGAGTACGATCAGGCGCTCGCCGCGCTCAACCAGGCGCTGGCCAAGAAGCCCGACGACACCGAGATTCTGGGCTTTACCGTCGGCGTGTACCAGGAAAAGAAGGACTATCCGACCGCGATCAAGCTTGCGCAGCGGATGATCGCGCTCGCGCCGAAGAACGACAAGTACCACTTCACGCTCGGCGCGCTCTACGACGAGAGCAAGCAGCGCTCGGCCAGCATCGACGAGATGCGCAAGGCGATCGAGCTGAATCCGAAGAACGCGCAAGCGCTCAACTACCTCGGCTACACCTACGCCGAGGACAGCGAGCATCTTGACGAAGCCGAACGGCTGGTCAAACGCGCCCTCGCGGTCGAGCCCGAAGACGGTTTCTATATCGACAGTCTCGGATGGGTCTATTATCGCAAGCGCGAATACAGCAAGGCGGCGGAGCAGCTCGAACGCGCGGTCAACCTGACCGGCGACGATCCGACGATCACCGAGCATCTGGGCGACGCCTACGCCAGGCTGGGCCGCGCCGAGCAGGCCGGGCAACAGTACGAGGATGCGCTCAGGCACTCCACCGACCAGGAGCAGATGGCGCGGCTCAAGGGAAAGTTGCAGGCCCTGCGCAATGTCGGCAGCGCGAGTCACTGACAGGTTGAATTCCGGCTCGCCGCGTCCGCACCCGCCGCGCCGGCGCGCGCGCGCCGTTGCGGGCGTGGCCGCGCTCGTGCTCGCGCTCGGCCAGCTCTCGGCGTGCGCGCTCACCTCGAGCGCGCCGCCGCCGCCCGCGCCAACGCCCGTCGCCATTACCCCGGCCACCACCGCGATGATCGCGGCGCTCGCCGATCGCGAGCGTTCGCTGCACTCGATCCAGAGCGGAGCGATCATGGAGTACAGCGCCGCCGATGGCCATCACTTCCGCACCCACGAGGAGATCGCGCTTGCGCGCCCGGCCAGCTTGCGGGTCGAGGCGGTCGCGCCCTTCGGCGCCACGATGGTGCTCGCGGCAGACGACGCGGGCCGGCTGATGATTTTCGATCCGGCGAAGAACGTCCTGATGAGCGGGGGCGCGAACGCCGCGACGCTCGAGCGCTTCGTGCGGATCCCTCTTGAGCCGCCGGCCGCGGTTGACCTCCTGATGGGGCTTGCGCCCGATCCGTCTCAGCTCGCCGCGCCGCCCGATTCGGCCGCCGATGCGGACGGGATGACGGTCGTGACGTGGCGCACCGCCGACGGCGGCACGCGCGACCTCGGCTTCGCCGGCGGGCAGCTTGCGATGGTGCGCGAGCGCGACAAGGCCGGCGTCCAGCGCTACGACGTTCGCTACAGCGACTGGCGCGACGCGGGCGGCGCCAACTTTCCGCACAAGGTCGAAGCCGGCTTTCCCGCGAGCAACCTCACGCTTCGCTATGAGGCGCCCACGCTCAACCCCACGCTCGCGCCCACCCTGTTCGTGCTGACGCCGGCGCCGGGCACCCGGCTGATTTCGATCGATGGCGCCGCGGCGGCGGGAGCGGCCGGCTGAACCAGCGCCGATGAGGCTTGGCCGCGCGCTCGCCGTCTGGCTCTGCTGCTCCGCGCTTGCCGCCGCCGCGGCGTGCGGATGCCGCGTGCAGCAGCCGCCGAGCCAGCACGAACGCGATCAGATTCTCTACCAGTCGACCATCAGCGACCCGCGCACGTTCAACCCGATTTTGGTCACCGATTCCGCCTCAGGCGAGGTGGTGGGCGATGTGTTCGAAGGGCTGGTCAGAATTAATCCGAAAACGACGCTGCCGGAGCCGGGCCTTGCCGAAAGCTGGGAGCTTGGCGACGGCGGCAAGACGGTCGTGTTTCATCTCCGCGATGGCGTCAAATGGTTCGACGGGCAGCCGTTCACGGCGCGTGACGTGGTCTTTACGATGCGCGTGATTTACGACCCGCGCGTGCCGAATATCGAAGAACCGAGCCTCACGGTTGACGGCAAGCCGCTCAAGGTCGAGGCGCTCGACGACTACACGGTGCGGATGACGATGCCGCGGGTGTTCGCGCCGCTGCTCTACGCGATTGGCGTTCCGATTATTCCCGCGCATCTGCTCGAGACCGCGCTCGAGGCCGGCAAGTTTAATCACACCTGGGGCATCGACACACCGCCGGGCAAGATAGTCGGCCTGGGGCAGTTCGAGATGGCGCGCTACGTGCAAGCGCAGTTCGTCCATTTCAACCGCAATCCGGACTACTGGATGCGCGACGAGCGAGGCGGGCAGCTGCCGCGGCTGCACGGCGAGACGCTGCAGATCGTGCCCGACGGCAACGCGCAGTACCTGCGCTTTCTCGCCGGGCAGATAGACACGTACAGCCCGCGTCCCGAGGAAGTCGTCGATCTGCGGGACAAGCAGAAGCAACTCGGGATCACGCTCAAGGAAATCGGAATCGACACGGGCTCGCTGTTCTTCGCCTTCAACCGCAACCCCAAACACTACATCCGCAATGGCGTGACCGACCCCAGGTACCGCTGGTTCACCGACCTCCGCTTCATGCGCGCGATCGCGCACGCGGTGGACAAGCCGGGGATGATCAATCTCTGCTTTCACGGGCTCGGGGTGGCGGCAGCCTCCGATATCTCGCCGGCCAACAAGGTTTTCCACAACCCCAATCTCAAGGACTACGATTACAACCTCCAGGAAGCGGCCGACATGCTGGAGGCGGCGGGGTACCATCTGAAAAACGGCGTGCGCTATGGCCCCGACGGCCATCGGATCGAATTCAATCTCGCGACCAACAGCGGGGTCAACGTCCGCGACGAGATGTGCGTCATCCTGCAGCAGGACCTCTCGCGCATCGGGATCAAGGTCAACTACCGGCCGCTGGAATTCACCACGCTGGTCGACAAACTCGACTCGACCTACGACTGGGACGTGGTGCTGATCGGGTTTACCGGCGGAATCGAGCCCAACAACGGCGCCGACTTCCTGCGCTCGTCCGGCGCGCTCCATCTGTGGTATCCGAAAGAACCCGCGCCGGCGACGCCGTGGGAGGCCGAGATCGATCGGCTGCTGGAAGAGGGCACGATGGTGATGGACCCGACCAAGCGCGCGCCCTACTACTGGCGCATCCAGGAAATCCTCCACGACCAGCTGCCGATCATCGAGACCGTGCGGCAGGAGCGCTACGAGGCGTGGAAGAACACGCTCGAGAATTTCCAGCCGACGGTGTGGGGCAACTACAAGCCCGAGTGGATCGAGTTCCGGCCCGAGTAGCCGCGGTCCGCGCAAGCGATGGCCAGGTTTCTGATAAAGCGCCTGCTCAACATGATCCCGCTGATCGTCGGGATCACGTTCCTCTCGTTCCTGGTGATGTCGCTCGCGCCCGGGAACTTTCTCACCAACTTGAAGCTCAACCCGGCGATCTCGCCCCAGGTGATTCGCCAGTTGGAGGCGCAATTCGGCCTCGATCAGCCGCTGCTCGTGCGCTACGCGAAGTGGCTCTGGCAGGTGGCGCATCTCAATCTCGGGCTCTCGATGAGCTACCGGGTCAACGTGACCTCGCTCATCGCGGCGCGCGCGTTCAACACCGTGATCCTGGCGCTCGCGAGCATGATCTTCGCCTGGGCGGTGGCGATTCCGATCGGCATTGTGGTCGCGGTCAAGCAGAACTCGATCTGGGACCGCCTGCTCTCGTTTATCGCGTTCTTCGGGATGTCGGTGCCGAATTTTTTTCTCGCCTTCCTGATGATGTATCTGGCGCTGCGCACCGGATGGTTTCCCGTCGGCGCCACGTTTTCGCCCTACTACGAGAGCCTCGGCGCCTGGGGCCGCGTCGCCGACCGCATCAACCATCTCATCCTGCCGGTGTTCGTGCTGGGCGTGGCGGGGATGGCGTCTTTGATGCGCCTGATGCGCTCGCAAATTCTCGAGATCAAGAATTCCGAATTCGTGCGCACGGCGCGCGCCAAGGGATTGCCCGAGCGGGTCGTGATGTACAAGCACGTGCTGCGCAACGCGCTCAATCCGTTCGTCACGCTCGCCGGCTACGGACTCGCCGACCTGCTCGGTGGCGCGGCGCTGATCGAGGCCGTGATGAACCTGCAGGGGCTGGGCCTGCTGCTGCTCGACGCGGTGCGCTCGCTCGACATCTATCTCGTGATGGGTTCGGTGCTGATGGGCACCGTGCTGCTGCTGCTGGGTAATCTGCTCGCGGATATCGCGCTGGTGATGGTCGATCCGCGCGTCGATTTCTCCTCGCTGAGTGCGGATTGAGGATCGCGGATTGAGCATGGCGGCTTCCCACGCGACGCTCCCCGGCAATCACGCGCACGCGGCCGCGCCGCCGCAGGCAGCCTCGCGCGCGCGCAGAATAGCCGGGGCGCTTGGGCGCGAATGGCGGCGCGCGTCGTGGGTCGTGCGGCTTTCGATCCTCTGCCTGCTGACGTTCTACGTTCTCGCCGCGGCCTCGCCGCTGATCGCGCCGTATGATCCGATCCGCCAGTATCGCGACCTGCCCGATTGTCCGCCGATGCGGCTCCATCTGGCGCCCTCGGCCGAGTGGGAGCATGGGTTTTTGTACGCGAATCCGATGCGCCTCAGCGACGCGGCCGCGCGCATCTACGCGCCCGAGCCTGCGCGCAAGACCTACGTGCGGTTTTTCCACGACGGCCATCTCTTCACCACCGAGTCGCCCGACGATCCCTGGTTCATCATGGGCAGCGACGGGCTCGGCCGCGATCTCTTTTCGCGAATCGTTTACGGCGCGCGCGTCAGCATGTGCGTGGGCCTGATCGGCGTCTTCATCACTTTTTCGCTCGGCATCGTGGTGGGTGCATTTTCGGGCTACGTCGGCGGGCTGACGGACAATCTGATCATGCGCTGGTCGGAGATCGAGATGTCGCTGCCGTCGTTCTATTTCCTGCTCGCGCTGGCCGCCGTGATTCCGTCGGGCGTAAGCCCGGTGATGACCTTTTTCATGATCGTCACCGGGCTTCATCGGCTGGGCCGGCTTCGCCCGGATCATCCGCGGGATGGCGGCTTCGGTGCGATCGCGCCCGTACGTCGAGGCGGCGCGGGCGCTCGGCGCCTCGCGCACGCGGCTGATTTTCCTCCACGTCATCCCCTCCGTGATCGGCTACGCGATCGTCGCCGCGACGCTTTCGATTCCCGGCTTCATCCTGGGCGAGAGCGCGCTCTCGCTGCTCGGCCTGGGGATCCAGGAGCCGGCGGCAAGCTGGGGCAATCTGCTGGCGCAGGCGCAGGACGTGCAGAATCTCGCGCGCTATCCGTGGATTCTGATTCCGGGAGTTTTCATTTTTCTGACCGTAATGTCATTCAACTTCCTCGGCGACCATCTGCGCGACCGCCTCGACCCGGGCAACCTGGGCTAGGCGGCGGCCGCGCCGACGGCGGCAGCGGAGGCCGCCGACAATGCGACAGGAGGTGCTCTCAGCATGAGCGGCAACGACGAACTAATGTGGCTCGACGCGACCGGACAGGCCGAGCTCGTCGCGAAAGGTGCGGTCAAGCCGGCGGAACTGGTCGAGGCCGCGATCGCGCGAATCGAAGGGCTGAATCCGCGGCTCAATTGCGTCATCTTCGAGCGCTACCAAAAGGCGCGGGCGGAGGCGCGCACACGCGACGCCATCCCCGACGGCCCATTTCGCGGCGTGCCGTTCCTGATGAAGGACCTGCTCCAGACGACTGCGGGCGAGCCGTTCAGTTGGGGATGGAAACCGTTTAGGGATGCGAAACTGTCGGCGGCTGCGACCTCGTACGTCGCTGCCAGATTCCGCGCATCGGGCCTGATTACGCTTGCACGGAGCACGGTGCCCGAATGGGGCGCGACGCTCTCGACCGAGACGCGCGCCTGGGGGGCGACGCGCAATCCGTGGAACACGGCGCGGATCGCCGGCGGCTCGAGCGGCGGCGCTGCGGCGGCGGTCGCCTCGGGGATGGTGGCGATCGCGCATGGCAACGACGCCGGCGGCTCGGTGCGGATTCCGGCGTCGTTCTGCGGGCTGGTCGGGCTTAAGCCTTCGCGCGGCCGGACCTCGCTCGGGCCCGCGCATGCCGAGTTCTGGCACGGGCTCTGTGAAGAGGGCGCGCTGGTGCGCTCGGTGCGCGACGCCGCGGCCGCGCTCGACGTGATCGCGGGCTACATGCCCGGCGATCCGTGGACGGCGCCGCCGCCCGCGCGTCCCTTTCGCGACGAGGTCGGCGAGGCGCCGGGCCGCCTCCGAGTTGGGTTCATGGATCGCGCGCCGGCGTATCATCCCGGGCTTCATCCGGAGTGCGCCGCGGCGGTGCTCGGCGCGGCGAAGCTGTTGGAGTCGTTGGGCCACACGGTCGAGCGGAATTTCCCGGCGGCGCTCGACGAGGTCACGCTGCCTTCGGCGTTTGGCCGCGTGGTCGCCGGCGGCGTGGCACGGCAGGCGGCGGCGGTCGAGCCGATGCTCGGGCGCGCGGTCGGCCCCGACGATTTCGACGAGTGGACGTGGTTTCTGGTCGAGCGCGGGCGGCGCATCAAGATCGTTGACTACCTGGCCGCCTGCGAATGGTTCAATCATTTCTCGCGCGCGGCGGCCGGATGGTGGGCCGGCGGATTCGACGTGCTGGTGACGCCGACGATGGCCATGCCCGCGCCGGAGCTGGGAATTTTCAAAACCCGTCCGGGCGAGCATCCGCGCAACGTCGGCGTACGCCTGAACGAGGTCAGCCCGTTCACCGCGCCGTGGAATATCGCGGGCCAGCCCGCGATCTCGCTGCCGCTGCACATGACGCCCGACGGATTGCCGGTCGGCGTGCAACTGGTCGCGGCTTACGGACGCGAAGCTCTGCTGCTCAGGCTGTCTTCGCAGATCGAGCAGGCCGCGCCGTGGGCGGACCGTCATCCGCCGGCGCACGCTTAGGCGATCGCCGGGAGCCTCTGCGCGAGGTTATAAGTCTGGAAGTTTTGCGAACATTCGCCGTGGCTCTCTTTCAGTCATCCCGAGCGAAGGCTCCCGGAGTCGAGGGATCCCGGAATTCTTTTTGTGTGACGAGGCAGCCGCGACGAGGGGATGGAGAGATCGGGATCCTTCGACTCGCGCAACGCTCGCTCAGGATGACACCGGTTGGTCCGTTGAGCCCCCTTCTGCGGTGACCATGGAGCTCTCCTCGTCAGTCACCATGGAGCTTTTTCTTCAGTCATCCCGAGCGAAGGCTGCCGGAGTCGAGGGATCCCGGATTCTTTTTTGCGGCGAGGCAGCCGCGACGAGGGGATGGAAAGGTCGGGATCCTGCGACTAGCGCAGCGCTCGCTCAGGATGACCGAAGCAGGAAACCTTCGCTCGAATCTCACAAACCTCCCAGAATGATCCAGGTGGAGAGTCATGTCACAGGCCGGGGATGATGAAAAAGCGTTGCGCCGGATGATAGGTTAGAGCCCGCGTGCAGCCGCTTCTGGAAGTCAAGGATCTGCGAACCTCGTTCTTCACCGACGCGGGCGAGGTGCGCGCCGTTGACGGCGTGAGCTTCGCGGTCGAGCCGGGCAAGCTGATGGGGCTGGTCGGCGAGTCCGGCTCGGGCAAGACGGCGAGCGTACTGTCGGTGATGCGGCTTTTGCCGGAGAGCGCGCGCGTGGTCGGCGGCGCGGTGATGTTCGAGGGGCGGGACTTGCTGAAGCTCAGCGAGCCCGAGATGCGCGCGGTGCGCGGGGCGAAGATCGCGATGATTTTCCAGGAGCCGATGACCTCGCTCAACCCGGTCTTCACCATCGGCAGCCAGATCGGCGAGGCCGTGCGGCTCCATCAACGCACCGCGCGGCGCGAAACGCTCGAGCGCACGATTGAGGCGCTGCGCCTGGTCGGAATCGCCGATCCCGAGCGCCGCGTCAACGACTATCCCCATCAGCTCTCGGGCGGGATGCGCCAGCGGGTGATGATCGCGATGGCGCTCGCGTGCAACCCGCGCCTGCTGATCGCCGATGAGCCGACCACCGCGCTCGACGTCACGATCCAGGCGCAGATTCTCGACCTTATCCGCGAGCTCCAGGCGCGCCTCGGGCTCGCGGTCATCCTGGTCACGCACGACCTCGGCATCGTGGCCCAGTATGCCGACGACGTGACGATCCTATACGCGGCGCGGGTGATGGAGCAGGCGCCGAGCGCGGAGCTGTTCCGCAATCCGCTCAATCCCTACACGCGCGGCCTGCTCGAATCGATTCCCGGCGCCGACGGTCAACACCATCGCCGCCTGCGCGCGATCGCCGGCACCATCCCGAGCGCGCTCCGTCCGCCGTCCGGATGCCGGTTTCATCCGCGCTGCCCGATGGCGATCGACGAGTGCGCGCGCGTCGATCCGCCGCTTGCGGCCAAGGCGTCGCAGCATCTGGTCGCCTGCATCCGTGTCTAGTCCGCCGACCAATCCCGCCGGCGTTGCGGACCCCGCCGGCGCATCGGCGTCGGCGGCGCCGGGCGCGCTGGTCAGGACCGAGAGGCTCCGCAAGGAATTTCCCGCCGGTTCGCTCGATCTGCTCGGGCGCAAGCGCCTGGTGGTCCACGCGGTCGATGGCGTTGACCTGGCGATCATACCGGGCGAGACGCTGGGACTGGTGGGCGAGTCGGGGTCGGGCAAATCGACGCTGGGGCGGCTGGTGCTGAAACTGCTCGAGCCGACCGCCGGGCGCGTGCTGTTCGACGGGCGCGACCTGGCGGAAGTCTCTCGCCGCGATCTGCGCGCGCTGCGGCGCCAGATGCAGCTCGTGTTTCAGGACCCCTACGCGTCGCTCAACCCGCGGATGCGCGTGCGCGCGATCGTCGGCGAGGGAATCGAAATTCACAAGCTCGCGCGAGGCCGCGAGAAAGAGGAGCGGGTAGTGAGCCTGCTCGAGATGGTCGGGATGGGCGCTGACGCGCTCGAGCGCTATCCGCACGAATTCTCCGGCGGCCAGCGCCAGCGGATCGGAATCGCCCGCGCGCTCGCGGTGACTCCACGCTTCCTCGTGCTCGATGAGCCGGTCTCGGCGCTCGACGTCTCGATCCAGGCGCAGATTGTCAACCTGCTGCAGGACCTGCAGGAGCGGCTGCATCTGACATATCTCTTTATTGCGCACGATCTCCGCGTGGTCGAGCACATCAGCCAGCGCACCGCGATCATGTATCTGGGCAAGATCGTTGAGCTGGCCGAGCGCGACGAAATCTATAGCAACCCGCGCCATCCCTACACCCGCGCGCTGCTCTCGGCGATCCCGGCGCTGCACGGAACCAGCGCCGGCGAACGGATCAAGCTGCCGGGCGAGATGCCGAGCCCGCTCAATCCGCCCTCCGGCTGCAGCTTCCATCCGCGATGCCCTTATGCGAAAGATATTTGCCGGACCGACGAGCCGCGGCTCGAGACGGGCCGGGGCGGGCACGCGGTTGCCTGCCACGTTTTTCCCGCGCCCTAGGCGCGGATGCGCTGCCGCGGATACGGTGCCGGTCGATGGCCAAGTTGAGTACATCGGACTACGTTCGCGCCGGCGCCGAAAAGCCGGATTTTGCCAACCAATCCACGAGCGCGATTCCGCCGATGCCGGCCGCGGCATGGGTCGAGGAACGTACGCGGGTCGCGGTCGCCCGCAACGTCAACGTCTCCGGACGCCTGGTGTTCCAGGAGCCGGTGCGAATCGAGGGCAACTTCCGCGGCGAAGTAAGCTCCAGCGACCTGGTCGTGATTACCGATCACGGCACGGTCGAGGGCCGCGTGCGCAGTCCGCGGCTGCTGGTGCTGGGCGAACTGCGCGGCGACATCGTCGACTCGCGCCTGGTCGTGCTCGGCCCGCGCGCCCGGGTCTTCGGACGAATCGAGACCGATAGCCTCCGCATCTCGGAAGGCGCGCTGCTCGAGGGCGACGTGCGGGTGCCGTGCACAGGCGCCGCATCCGGCTGACGCGCCTGCGCGCGGGCTGCGCAGCGCAGCCGATCCGAAAAAAAGCGCCGGAGCGAATCGCTCCGGCGCGCGTCATTTGATTGCCGGGGTTGCGGCTTCCGCGTGGTTTCAGGCCGAAGCGACGCGGGCGGCCTTGCCCGAGAGTTCGCGCAGGTAGTAAAGGCGCGCGCGGCGCACGCGGCCGCGGCTTAGGACCTGGATCTTTTCGAGCCGCGGCGAATGCAGCGGAAAGATGCGCTCGACGCCGATCCCGTAGGAAATCTTGCGTACGGTGAAGGCCGCGCGGTTACCTCCGCGGTTGATCTTGATGACGATGCCCTCGAAGGACTGGATGCGCTCCTTTTCGCCCTCGACCACCTTGACCTGGAGACGCAACGTGTCACCGACGCGAAATACCGGGAGGTCCTTGCGCAGTTCGCGCTCTTCCAGCTTGCGGATGATTGCATTCATGACGGGGTGATTCCTTCAGTGGAACCGAGAAGCCTACCCTAAGCTCGGGCGCGACTCAATCTTCCGGACAGTCGGTCTCGGCGCGCTCAGGCGAGATGCAGCGCGAGGCTACCCTGCCTTGGTCCTGCGCGCGGTCGAGCCTCGTCGACCGCGCGCAGGAAGAAATACGGATACTTAACCGCCAGGCGCGGAAAATTATCTCAGGGGAAGCCCGGCAGCTCGGTTCCGAGCGGCTAGAACGGGCAGGCGGCCCCCGTCCCGTTTACTGAGCAAGTCCCGATCACCCCGAACGAGAACAGGTCAAACCCGGCTCCTTGGGTGGTGGCGGCTACGTAATCGGCGGCAAAAAAGTTGGAGCTCAACAATGACTGATCAAGGAGATTTGCTGGTCCGTGATGATGAGCCGGCGTGGCATCTTCGACATCGCTCGCAAAGAATCTCTGGTTGGAACACGCGGTCGAATCGGTGCATTGCGGCATCAGGTTCAGAAAATAAGTGCCAGAACCGAGCGTGATCGGTGCGGGCAGCGTCACGAGAACCGTGTATTCGGTTAGGCCGGCGAGGCTGCGGCCCGTCTCCGATAATGTCGCGCCGGTCGCGCCTGTGAACAGGAGTGTTCCGGCGACCCCAGCGGAGGTCCCTGTCCATACCGACCACCCGACTTTCTTCGGCATATGGACCCTCGTGGTGCGGCCGGTCTTTGGCTGGGTGGTGAGAACGTTGATCAGCAACCCGCTGGCGAGCCAGGTATGGCCCGCAGGTACCGAGAAGGGCGTTAATGTTTGGGACAGCGAAACTATCGTGTCGTTTTCATCGGTCAAACCGTCCGGATTCGGACCTGACGGATCGAAGTCCCCGCTGTAGTAAAGGCACGGGCTGCAATACGCCGGCGCCGGCGCTTTAATACCTGTTTCCGTCTCCGAGGTCGGCGCGGCAGCCGGCTCCGATAGCAGAGCGGAAGACCCAACGTAGTCTCCGACCGTCGCTGGAACCGATTGCGCCCATACCCGGCCAGTCCCGAGACCCATCGACAACATAACCCCCGTCAGAAAGGCGACCGAGGCAAACATAGCCCTGCCCGCCCCACGACTACCCACGTTTAAATTCACCAATTCCTTCCCCCTCCCTTTCATTTTTGTGCTGATCTCTGTCTGCTGTGTCGATAATCGTGACACCTTAACATCGAGTGGACGTTTTAAGCAAGACATAAAGAATCTAGTATCGCTCGGATGCTGTTTTTGGCGGCAGGAGACTCCTGAAAGAGTCGAAAAGCGGAACGAGTCGCTCTCACCCGCGAGCGGAACTTGCGAAAAAACGCCGAAAATCAAGCGTCTGCAGAAGGCACTCTCCATTGAAAAAGCAAAAGCCGCAGCGCCCGAAGACGCCGCGGCTTCACGAATGCAGGCGGGATCAGTGCTATTTTATCGTGCCGATGACGCTGCCGAGAATGTTAGTACTCGAATCCCTGCTGCCGCTGACGTTTCCCGAACCGGTTGCGTTATGGAACGCGCCAGTCGAATTATTCGGGTCGACAAAATAAACGGCATTTACGACGTCGGCGGTAGCCGTGGTACCCGTGGGTGTAGGAGACGCGCAAAGAGTTCCGGTGAAGTTGAGCACTACTTTGTCCGAGGGATTCGACGATGACACGAGTGTCGCTGTTCCGTACGCGGGGATGCAGCCGCCGACGTCTACTGACAAGTCGCTGGCCACCGTCGCAGTGTACGTGATTGGTCCTCCCATGGCAGCACAGGTGCCATGGCCCGAGATCGGTGTACAAGCGCAGCTGTCGGTGCCGGGGCAAAGCTTATTGCCCGTCGCCTGAGAGCAGTCGGGCGTGCCTGTGATCCGCATACCCTGGCCGAATGCGCGGAAGTTAGCTGCAGGAGCCGCGGAGACGGTCGTCGCCGATACTGCGAAACCCAGAAATGCAATTGCGGCCAGCACGAACCCGTAGCTGGAATAGCGAACCAATAACGATCTCATATTCGTTTCCCCCTTTGGAAATGTCCTTTTGCGAATCAAAAGTGGCGTACGCGCGAAACCTTAACATCGTCTGCGCATTTCAGGCAAGGCATAAAGAGTGCTGTATCGCTTCGATGCCCTTCTTGGCGGCATGGGACTCTTCAAAGAGTCGAAAAGAGATGGCGTGAAACTTGGTGTAGGCACGGCAACGGTCGAGACCGCACAGATTAGGCACATTTAGCGGAGTTCTCGCGCTCTGGGGATTATTCTGACGTCAATTTTCACGCGAATTCTTCGACCCGGTTAGTTCCGTCGTTGAACCGCGGATTAGAATCGTGCGTGACGGCTCGAGTAGGGCTGCGAAAGGCCTGCGCGATTCGCCGAGGCGAGTCTCACGCTCGTTTACGAAGGTCAGGAAATTGCGGGGCTGCGCACATTCGCTTCATCGCTCACCCAGCGAAACGGTCCACGCTGCCCGTATGGCCCATCGACGCGTCGCACCGCTTGCGACGGCAATCGTTTGCCTCGTGTCGTGCGTGCCCGGCCTCGCGCACGCGATGAGCGCGTGCACAAACCCGATCGTCGCCTGTCCGTGCGCAATAAAGTTCGCCGGCGACTACACCATTTCCGGTCCCGGTCTGATCGCCACTCCGCCCGGCGACTGTATCCACGTCAACGTCCCCGGCGTGACGCTCGACCTCGGGAGCGCGACGCTCTCCACGCCCCCTGCAAGCGCGACGAGCGTCGGCGTACTTGTGACGGCTAACGCGGTGGGCGCGGTCGTACGGGGCACTCTCGACGCGCCTGCGACGGTCACGGGATTCGGCACCGGAATAGAAGTGGACGCTCCGGAGGTGACGCTCGAGAACCTGGCCGCGCAGACCAACACAGTGGGAATCCAGATGCAGGGAGGAGCGGGATATGGCAGCGCGCTCGCGGCGAATAACAGTGCACACACCGGCATCCTGATTGACGGTCCCGGCTCGGGGCCTTACCTCGACGGCGTCAGTGTCGATGGCACGCGGGGCTTTGCGGGAATCGAACTCAGCGGCGTGCACGGAGCGTTTCTCACCAACCTGACGGTCATGGGCAGCGCAACCTACGGGGTGTGGCTGCTCGCCTCTTCGCGCAACGTGATCGCGAATTTCAGCGTGTCGCGCAACACCAATGCGGGAATCTATATCGGATGCTTTCGCAGCGGCGGCGTGCTCGGCAAAGCCTGCACGGCCGACCCGCCGGTACCGCCGAGCAACGGCAACATCCTGACCTCGGTGAACGACCCGAGCAGCGCCGACGGACCGAGTCAGCCGGAGCAGGCCTACGGCGTGGCGATCGCGGCCGGCAACGTGGGCAACCGGATCGTCGGCGTCGAAGGTTCGGGCAACGGCAACGGGAGTTTCGGCGTCGATGCGCTCGACGGCAATCCGAACTGCGCGGGCAATCTATGGACCGGGAATCAGTTCACGACGACGAGCCCGTCGGGGTGCATTCATTAGGCGGCGCGGGCGGCCGTTTCGCGCCGGATCCCGCGGCGGCGGTTGAGCGGCAATTCGCCCGCCAGCACCGCCGTCACGACTATCGAGACCGGCTCAGCGGCCGCGCAGGCGGTCGAGGATGATGCTCGCGGCCGCGCGCACTGACAGATGATTGTAGTTGTCCGCGCCCCGAATCGCCTCCAGCGCGAGGTCGGCGCGCTCGCGCGCCGCCGGCGCAAGTCCGAAGCCGGTGCCGAGCAGGACCAAAACCGGCGCCGCGTCCTTCTCCGCCATCCGCTCGCGCATCGCGGCGAAGCTTACGCCGTGCGCTTCGCGCGCCGAGGTGTGAACGATCGCCGGGCGGCGGCCTGCGGCCCGCTCGGCCGCGGCCACCGCCGCGTCAAGGTCGGGCACGATCTCGATCAGGCCAAGCGCTTCGATCCGGCGCGAGTCGAAGGCGCGGCCGTAGCCGATGCGCCAGTGGTCGATCACGGTGCGCGCGAACTCGCGCTGCTCGGGAACCGGATGGACGACGTAAAAGGCGCGCACGCCGAAGGTGCGCGAGGAGCGCGCGATATCGTGGAGGTCGAGCGAAGTGATGGCCGAGGTGATAATGCGGCCGTTGCGGTCGACGACCGGATGATGGAGCAGCGCGAGGAAGATGTCAGCCACGGGGTGGTGCCGGATGAGGGTCAGGGGCGGCGGCGTTTGAGCAGGTCGGGGCGCCGGCGCGCGGTGCGCTTGAGCGCTTCGGCCTTGCGCCACGCGTGGATTTTCTGATGGTCGCCGCTCAGCAGCACCTCGGGCACCCGCATCCCGCGAAACTCCTCGGGGCGCGTGTAGTGAGGATATTCGAGCAGGCCGTCGGCGAACGACTCTTCCTCGAGCGACTCGGGATTGCCGAGCACGCCCGGCACCAGGCGGGCAACCGCCTCGATCAGCACCATCGCGGGCAACTCGCCGCCGCTCAGCACGTAGTCGCCAATCGAGATTTCCTGGTCGATCGCGCTGCGCACGCGTTCGTCCACGCCCTCGTAACGTCCGGCGACCAGCAGCAGCCCGGGCCGGCGCGCACCGAGCTCGCGCGCCATCGATTGGTCAAGCGGCTCGCCCTGGGGCGTCAGCAGCACGCGCCATAGTCCCGGATGCGCGTCGAGCACGCGCTCGATCGCAGCGAAAAGCGGCTCCGGCCGGAGCACCATCCCGCTCCCGCCGCCGTACGGAGTATCGTCAACCTGGCGATGATTGCCGAGCCCGTGATCGCGAAGCGCATGGGCCTCGACCGTGAGCAGGCCGGCCTTGAGCGCGCGCCCGACCATCCCGGGCCAGTTGGCGGCGGCGAACAGTTCCGGAAAGAGCGTGACGACGTGGAATTCCATCGATTGGCGGCCGCTAGTCCAGCAGTCCCGGCACCGCTTCGATCGTAACTCGCCGCGCCTCGAGATCCATCGCCTTGACCACGTCGCTGATGACCGGCACCAGCACTTCGCGCTCGCCGTCGCGGACCACCCATACGTCGTGCGCGCCCGTCGCGATAATGTCCTCGATCGCGCCGAGGCGCCGCCCGTCGGTCAGGATCACTTCCGCGCCGGCAAGCTGGAAGTAGTAGAACTGGCCTTCGCCAGGCGGCGGCAGGTCGGCGACGGCGACCATCGCGGCGCCGCCGCGAAGCGCCTCGGCCGCGGCCGCATCTCCGATACCTTCGAGCATGACTCTCTGATTGCCGGCGCTGAGCGCGCTCGCGCCCAGGATTTTGAATTCGCGCCGCGCGCCGCCGGCGGTTTCGACAAACAGCCGCGCGACCGCGCCGAGCGTGGTCGAAGCGGGGTCGTCCGTGCGTACGCGGACCGCGCCATGCAGTCCGTGGCTGCCGGCTACATAGCCGATACGCAGCATCCCGTCGGCGGTCGGGCGGGCTAGGGAACGCTCGCGCCGTGCGCTCGCGGCTGGCGCCGGGCGCCGGTCGTCTGGCAGGCGCGCTCGGCGATTGGCCATCGATCGTGACTTGTCTTGACTTGGGGCGTAACTGGGATGTTTTGGTCCGGACTACTTGTCTTCGATGATTTCCAGGACGACCTTGCGATTGGTTCGCGAGGCCACGGCGTTCAGTATCGTGCGGATCGATTTAGCTGTGCGCCCCTGCTTGCCGATCACCCGGCCCAGGTCTTCCTTGGCCACCCGCAGCTCAAGCACCGAGGCAGTATCGCCCTGGGTCTCCTTGACCTCTACCGCGTCGGGATTGTTGACTAATTGCTGCGCCAGGAACTGTACAAGCTCCTTCATGGCTGGCTCCTAGAGCGGAAGATTTAAGCGGTGCCGGCTGCTTGCACCATGAGCTTCCTTACCGTCGAGGAAGGCGTTGCGCCGGAGCCGATCCATCGCTCGGCCTGGTCCCTCTTCAGCGAGACCTTGGGCGGATCGAAGGACGGGTCATAGGTGCCGATCTCGGCAACACAGCGGCCGTCGCGCGGCGAGCGGCTGTCCGCAACCACGATACGGTAGAAGGGTCTCTTGCGGCTGCCATGACGGCGCAAGCGAATCACAAGTGCCATAGACGGTTAAACTCTCCTGACAGATATTCTAGCTCCCAATGCCCAGGCCGCGCATCATGCCCAGGGCCGACCCCTTGGTGAACTTTTTCATCATTTTGCGCGTCTGCTCGAACTGTTTGACGAAGCGGTTGACGTCCTGGACCGAGGTTCCGCTGCCGGCGGCGATGCGCGAGCGGCGCCGCCCATTCAGCACCAGGTGGTTGTTGCGCTCCTGCACGGTCATCGAATCGATGATCGCCTGGATCCGCGCCAGCTCGCGCCGGGCTTCTTCGGAATCGGCCTGGCCGGCTATTTTTTTAAGTCCTGGAATCATCCCCAGCAGATCGCCGAGCGAGCCCATCTTGCGCAGCGTCCGTAGCTGCTCGGCAAAGTCGCTGATGGTGAATTCGTTCTTCTTGAACTTGCGCTCGAGTTCCTTCGCTTTGGTCTGGTCGTAACTCTGCTGCGCCTTCTCGATCAGGGTGAGCACGTCGCCCATCCCAAGGATGCGCGAGGCTAGGCGGTCGGGATGGAAAATCTCGAGCGCCGCGAGCTTTTCGCCGGTGCCGGCGAACAGGATCGGCGCGCCGGTGACCGCGCGCACCGAGAGCGCGGCGCCGCCGCGCGCGTCGCTGTCGAGCTTAGTGAGTACCACGCCGGAAATCTTGAGCTGATCGTGAAAACCCTGCGCGACGTTGACCGCGTCTTGCCCGGTCATCGCGTCGGCGACGAGCAGGATCTGATGCGGCTGGACGGCGGTGCGCAGGCGTGCGAGCTCGTCCATCAGCTCCTCATCGATCTGCAGACGGCCCGCGGTATCGAAGATGATGGCGTCGTAGCCGGCGGTCTCGGCGCGGGCCAGCGCGCGGCTGCCGATTTCGATCGGGTCTTCGGTCTCGCGGGTCTCCAGCACCGGCACCCCGATCTGCGCGCCGAGCACACGCAACTGCTCCATCGCGGCTGGCCGCCGGACGTCGGTCGAGACCAGCAGCGGATGACGCTTGCGCTCGTCCTTGAGAAAGCGCGCGAGCTTCGCCGAAGAAGTGGTTTTGCCCGAGCCCTGCAGCCCGACCATCATGATTTTGACCGGCGGCTTGACCTTGAGGTCGAGCTCCCGGGTGCTGCCGCCCATCATCTCGCGCAGTTCGATCGCGACGAAGCGGATGAAGTGCTGATCCGGCGTCAGCGACGCCATCACTTCCTGGCCGAGCGCCTTGTGCTTGACGTGATCGATAAAATCGCGGACGACGCGGATGTTGACGTCGGCCTCGAGCAGGGCGAGCCGGACCTCGCGCAGCGCCTCTTCGATATTGCGCTCGGTGACCCGGCCCTGGCCTTTCAGTCTCTTGAAGACGCCTTCGAGGCGATCGCTTAGCGTGTCAAACATGGAGCGGGGTAATCAGACGCCGTCGGCGGAGTTGGGTTTGCAGCGATGAACCGGCCCGGATTCCAACGTTAGGCGACCATCCGGCTCAAGTCAACAAAAGGGCTAAAAGCATGGCTTTGCAGGGGCGTATTCCGCGTGGCCTCCGTTTGGCAGGTTTGAGCTCTAACAAGCGCGTTTGATCGTAACCGGGGGCCGCGCGAGCTTGGCGAAGGCCAAACTCGCGCTGCCCCAGGTGCTCCGAGGTGGCCGGACGAGGACGGCGGATTGGACGCGCCGCCTCAACCGCGGCACCGTCGATGGAGCGCGCGCGATTCAGTTTTGCCCGGTGTTCCACAGATGCTGCCACCACGGCTGCGGGCGATCTTCGGGATTGAGCCCGGCTTCCCCGAGCACGCTTGCAAGATCCCATCCGGTAAGGTCGGCGAGCGTGGCGGCCTCGGTTTCATGCCGGCGCCGGAGCTCAGCGAAGTAGGATGGCGCTGCCGAGCATGCGTCGGGCGATCCGGTCCATGGATGCCGGATGACGTAGCGGGCCTGAAAATTTTCCTGGTCCTGCGTCTGCTGGAAGGCGAGGTCCTCGGGGAAGGTGTCGGCCGAGTAGCGGATGTGGAGCCGGGTCAGGATCACTTGCGCCGGACCGGGCGCGGGGATCGGGAAAATCCGCGACGTCCCCGGATTGATCATCGGTATCCCGGATTGCGGCACGGCCTGCGGTCCGTCGTCGAGCCAGAAGACGCCGAGTTGGCGCAGTTCCTCGCGGCTGAGCGGCGGCGCCGCACACGGATCGCAAAACGACATGTTCCATACGTATTCGGTCACCGCGGCGCGCATCTCGTCGCGCTTGACTTGCTGGTCGAACGCCGCCTGGTAAAACTTGTCGAACTTGTTCTGCACGAACTCTGGCACGTCCATCCCGCTCGCCATCCTGACCGTGCGGTAGTTGGTGGTTTCGACCCGACCCTGGCGCGAGAGCGCATACACGATCAGGTCCTGTGGGCCCTTCGCGTTAATCATCCCCAGCCGAATCGGCAGCATGAACTTCGGCGACTCGAAGGCGAACTGGATCGGACGCAGGTAGCTGAGCCCGGTGCGCTGATGTTCCTTGAGATCGACCCGCGCCACGAAAAACTTCATTCCCTGCCGGATGTAAGGCGCGAGCGCGGCATTCAGGCCCTGCGGGATGTTGTAACCACTTTGGCGCAGCCACGTTTCGAGGCCGTCCGATTGGGTCGCCGAAAGAATTACGATGTCGTACTCGCCGACCGTGTACTGCGCTTCGATCGTCACGCCGAGCGCCTTGGCGTCCTTGCGCGCGGCGGCCGTGTCGAAGGCCATCCCGGCCACCGCCGCCTCGCGGTTTTGCAATTTCATCTCCGACATCGGCAGCGGGCACGGGCTGGGGTCGTAGTATTCGACCAGGCGCGGCGCGCTGTAACTGTCGATTCGCTGGAACAGTTCGCGGTTGCCGATATGGATCTGTCCCTGCTGCAGGACCACCGGCACCGGGATGACCAGCGCGAATTGTTCGGGCTCGCCCTGGTAGTCGTTCATGAGACTCAGCACGGTGCGATCGCCGTCGCGTACCATCACGACCTGCGAGGCATGGTTGTAAAGCTGCGCGCCGGCGCGGCCCACGTAAAAGCCGCAAAACGCTTGCGCTTCGGCCGCCGGCCATAGCGCCAGGGCCGCCGCGGCGGTGAGCATCACGAGCGCCGCCGTCAGCGGCGCCGGGCTCGCGCTTCGTCTTGCAACGATACGCCGAAGTCCTGTTTGAACTCTCGCGCGGACCTTGAGCCGGTTGGCGGATGCGATCGGTTCCATTGATGCCTCCTCGTCATTGATCGTTTCATTTGCATTGATACCGCTATGGAGCGACGTCCAATCGAATTTGGGCGCCGGCCAGATCGCGTCCCATACGGCGACCATCGGCGCCGCGACGAAGA
The DNA here is from genome assembly GCA_036495625.1 of Binataceae bacterium (SeqCode). Taxonomy (GTDB): domain Bacteria; phylum Desulfobacterota; class Binatia; order Binatales; family Binataceae; genus JAKAVN01. The sequence goes on from DASXMQ010000115.1 coordinate 23,279, forward strand.
GCGCCCACAGCACCGCGTTGGTGCGAAAGAGCCCGAAGCCCCACGCGTACGCGATCGCCGCGACCAGCACGGCGTGCGCGGCGCGGCCGCGCGGATGACTCGGCGTGGTCACCGGATCGGAAATCATGAAGAACGCGAACAGCAGCAGCGCGCCGGAGCCAAGCTGATGGGTCCAGACCGCCCATCGCTGGCCAAGCCACGCGACGCGCACGGCCAGCGCGCCGAGGTAGAAGGCGAGGAACATCCAGCTGATGTCGGCCCGCCGCGCGCGCCTCGTAACCGTCGCGCCCAGCACCACCAGCCATCCCGCAAGCGCGACGTCGCTGCCCCATTGGCCAGGCGAAACCCAGGTGCCCGACAACGTCAGCAGCGCGGCCACGACGCCGAAGTTGGCCGGATTGAACAGGTGCCGGCCGCGTATGCGCAGCACGAACTTCGAGGCGATCGCAAAGACGGCGGCCGCAGGCTGCGCCCACAGATTGTCCGCGCGCAAAAGCAGCGTCACGCTCAGTGCGGTGATCGTGGCGCTGAGCAGGCTCGGCGCGGGTTTGCGCGTCAGCCGGTCGAGCGCGCGCTGGACGCCGAGCGCGGCGGCGAAAGTCAGCGCAATTTGCGCCGGATGGAGGCTGAAGTCGCGCAGGCAGGCGCCGGCGAGGAGCAGCGATCCCAAAAACGCGATCTGCAAAATCCGCGGATCGCGCGGAACCATTGCCCGCACGCGGGCGAAGAGCGCGAATCGCGGCGACGCCGGGTGGGAAACCGAATCAGCTGCAACCGCGATCGCGCCGAGTCCCATACTTCCGTTCCTCGTTGCTTGGAACGGGCGAGGGCGCGATCGTTTGCGAAATTTCTTCGAGCCGGATTTTTTCGAGCCGGATTTTTCGCGGCCGGCAGCTTCAGGTCTGCAGCGCTATCGCCCCCGGAGGGCGGATCAGTTGCCCTTCTGCCAGTTGCTGCCGCCGTCGAAAGTGCTGTAGTTCGTGCCGCTTGCGGTAAAGATGGTCGCGACGTCCTTACCGGCGGCGCTGATTCCGATCACGTCCGAGGTGGTCGGCGAACTGATCTGCGTCCAATGCGTGCCGTCGGTGGTCTGCAGGATCACGCCCTTGCGGCCGACTGCCCAGCACACCGTCTTCGAGGGCGCCGTGCCCGCGAGGAAGTCTAGCCCCACGCCGGTGTATTGCGGAGACCAGCTTTTGCGATCGCGGGTGCCATAGATAACCCCGTCGCTCTGCAACGACCAGAAAGCCGAATGATCCGCCGGCGAGACCAGGACCGCGCGAGGTGCGACCGGGATGCCGGGGGCGATTCTCGCGGCCGCTGGTGCAATGACCGCCGGGCGCTCGGCCATCGCGACCTCGTTGCCCGCGATTGCGTTGCCTGCTGACGGTTGCGGCCGCGGCTGCGAAGAGGGGATTTCCGCCCGCATCATAGCCGTCGATTGCTGCGCCGCCTCGGTCGCGTTGGTGGAGGAGGCGAGCGCCGATTTGGCCTGCGCCGCGCGCCGCGCTTCGTCCATCCGGCGCTTCAGGTCGGCGTCGCGTTTCGCCTGCTCAGCCTTGCGCGCCACTTCGGCGCGCCGCGCCAGATCAGCTTTTCTGGCGGCTTCGGCCTGCCGCGCAGCTTCAGCCTGTCGTGCAGCCTCGGCTTGCCTGGCGGCCTGCTCCGCCTGCCGTTTCGCTTCCGCCTCCCGCGCAGCTTTCGCCTGCCGAGCCGCCTGGGCTTGTCGTGCAGCTTCGGCCTGTCGTGCAGCCTCGGCCTGACGTGCAGCCTCGGCCTGACGCGCAGCCTCAGCCCGCCGATCCAGTTCCGCTTGCCGCGTCAGTTGGGCTTGGTGCTGCTCCTCGGCGAGTTGAGCCTTTGCCAGCTCCTGTTGCCGCAGTTGATCTTGCGTCGGCTGGTTCACCGCCGGCTGCGCTGCCTGCAACGCCGGCGCGCCGGCGGCCGTCCCTTGCTTCTGATTGGGCGCGGTGGCCGGTCTCGCCGAAACAGCCTTAGGGACGGTTTCGGAAGCCGGCGCCGACGACGTCTTTGCTGCAAGCGCCGCTGCTGCGCCGCCAGCCGCAAGCGCACCGCCGGCGGCCGCGGCGACTGCAGCCGTGTCCTTCGAATCGGACGTATTGGCGACGATCGATGTCGAAGGTGCGGCGGGCGGCGCCGTAGCGGGCGCGGGCGCGGAGGCCGCCGACGCCGCGGCGGGCGGCGCGGGCGTCACGGCCAGCGCGCCGAGCGCGGCGGCCGCTTGCGCGGCCGATCCCGGGCCGGTTCCATTGCGATTATTGTCCGCCGGCGGCGCCGGCGGCAGAGTTTCCTCGTCGGGCGCTTCGCCGGCCGCGGGCGCGTTGGAAGACTGCTGCGACGTCGATTGCGGTGTTGCTCCGGCACCGCTCCCGCCGGCGCTGCCGGCCATCCGCCCGTTCATTTCAGCTGCCCCGACCGGAGGATTTAGTGCTGCCGCCGCGGGTGCGTGCGTCGTCTTTGGCGCGGCCTGCTCGGCGCCGGTCATGGACTTCTTGTCCGATTTTTCAAGCTGCGCGCGGTCATTGAGCGCCAACTCGGCGTCGCCCGGCGGCGAAGAGCCTGGATGCGCCCTGCGGCGATGATGCCGCGCGGGCGCCGGGCTCATCGCGGCCACCTGCTCGCTCTCGCGCCCGTACGTGCTTTGGTAAACGCGCATCCCGGCGACGACGGCTACGGCGAGCGTCGCAGTGACTGCCGCGGAAAGTCCGGCGATTCGCCATGCGGGGCTGATTTCGAACCATCGCCCGCGGTCGCTTGCCGACTCGGCCGCCGCTCGGCGTGCTGCGGCGGCGGCAAAGGCCCCTGCCTCGGAGGTGCTATCGAGCGTCGGCGCTGTGCGCAGCAGCGCGGCGAGCGTGCCCTGGCATCGCGCACACCCGGAGAAGTGGTCCTCCAGGCGCGCGCGTTCGATCCGGCTAAGCGCGTATTCGTAGTACGAAGCGATCGCGTCGGCGGAGGGACACTCGGCGCTTGAGGAGGCGCCGGCCTCCTCGTCGCCGGAGGTGCGCGAGGCGCCAAGAGCGACCCTTACCGCGGCCGCGAACCGATCGTCTAAGTCATCGAGCGCCAAGCCCCAACTCCCTCGTGCCGGAAAATCCCGCGAATCGAGCCCGTCCTAATTGGAACGGGCGAGGCGTCAAAACGTGCAGCGTGCGCTGCTTCATTTTGACTCCGAAAACGCACGTCCCAGGTCGAACGGCCACTGTTCCGATGCGTAATCATAACACAGGCGGATTTGTTCTTCGCTCAAATGCCGCTCGCGCCGCAACCATCTCTCGACACGCCGCTTGAGCTCGCTGCGGGTCTGCTGCAGCCGGCGCGACACGCTGGAGGGATGCTCCTCCAGGAGCCGGGCGATCTCTCGCAGGGTCAGGCTTTCCAGGTAGTAGTAGCCGAGACGCAGGCGGTCGCGCGGCTCGAGCGCGGCGAGCGCCTCGCTGAGCGCCGTGCTGAGCGCGCCCACGTAGCGGGCGCGATCGGGGTCGGCCGGATCGCCCTCGGTCGCAGGTTCGTTCGGACGGGACTCCAGCGGCCTGGTGCGGGCCGCCAGGCGCGTCAAATCAACGAAGCGGCGCGCCATCACCGCGTGCAGCCAGGTCGCGAGCGCGCTGCGCCCGCCATAGTAAGCCAGCAGCGAGCGGCGCTCCGCGAAGCGCGGGTCGGCGCCGTAGAGGTCCGCCCATAGCGAATCCGCAAGCTCGCGCGCCGCAGTCTCGTCGTGGGTGAGCGTATGCGCCGCGGCGTACAGCACGGGCCGGTATTTTTCGATGAAGCCCTCCCACGCGTGCTCGTCGCCATTGGTGCAGGCGCAGGCGAGCACCAGGTCGTCGGCGCGCAGCGCATCAAGGTATTCGTCGATCGCGGCGGGCTGGGCCTCCGCATTCCAGGAGCGCACGCTGCGGTAGAGCGCCGTGCCGAGGTCGGCCGGGCTAAGCCGGAAGGCTTCGGCGTTGCCGCGCCGATGCAGGCGCACGATCGCCTGGGCGTGCGAGATCAGGAATTCGGCTAGCGGATCGG